>CAZSYH010000036.1:0-19672 GCA_964610735.1 uncultured Syntrophaceae bacterium
CACAGATTAATAAAAGTAAAAAAAGCCTCGGTAAACTTACCCGTAATCCTGGAAAAATGCAAGTAATTATAGTCGCTATCACTCAGAAGTTATTTCCCTGCCTTGTAGCTCATTCACAGTTCAGAATCGCATTACTGAGAGACATAATCCATGGGCTCAATAAACCCACGCTAATAATTGTTGAAATTCCTTGATTATTTCAACTTTCAAGTTTATAGCTGAATGACTTACAAGAGGCCAATTCGTGAAAAAGTCGATATGCCTTTTACAAACAGAAAATGGAGTCATTTTTCCTTACATCCTGAAGGGAGGGAATCGTTATGGGTAAATTCAAGGAATACGACCGGTATGATGGACTCGGAATGGCTAAGCTCGTCAAAAAGAAGGATGTTTCCCCCGCGGATCTTTACGAAGAAGCAATAGGCCGGATAGAAAAGCTTAACCCTGAACTTAACGCGGTAATAAATCCAATATTCGACCTGGCGCAAAAAGATATTGAAAAAGGTCTCCCCAAGGGTCCTTTTACAGGGGTTCCCTTTCTCCTGAAAGACCTGATCGCGGCATATGCCGGCGTACCTCTGACCGGTGGAAGCAGGGCATATAAAAACTATATTCCGGATGAGGATTGTGAACTGGTAAAGAGGTTTAAGAAGGCGGGTCTCGTGATCATGGGGAAGACAAATTGCCCGGAATTCGGCCTTATGGGCGTCACGGAATCGGAGCTTTATGGACCCGCACGCAATCCCTGGAACACCGATCATACGCCGGGCGGTTCAAGCGGAGGTTCCGCGGCTGCTGTCGCAAGCGGTATGGTGCCGATGGCCTCGGGTGGTGACGGCGGCGGCTCTCTTCGTATTCCCTCGTCATGCTGCGCTCTTTTCGGTCTCAAACCGACACGGGGCCGTAATCCTACCGGCCCGGACCATGGAGCAATCTGGCAGGGCGCCGTTGTTGAACATATAGTCAGCCGTTCTGTCAGGGACAGCGCGGCCATGCTGGACGCTACGAGCGGGGCCGATGTGGGAGCCCCATATATCATTCCGCTGCCGGAGCGACCATATATGGAAGAGATCAAAAGAGCGCCCGGTTCTCTGAGAATAGCCTTTAATACTCACTCTCCACTCGATACAGAGGTTCATCCCGAGTGCGCAGGGGCCGTGGAAAAAACGGCTCAGTTCCTTGAAGAAATGGGGCACAAGGTTGAGGAGAATCGTCCGGATGTTGATGGTACAGCCCTGGCAAACAGTTACCTCGCCATGTATATGGGAGAGATAGCGGCCGATATAGAAGAGCTGGAGCCCATATTAGGCAGAAAAGCAAAAAAGGATGATCTGGAGGCACTGACATGGACCCTCGGACTGCTTGGCCGCACCTTTTCCGCGGGCTATTTTGTAAAACAGCTGCGCGAATGGGGTATGGCCTCCAGGGTGATGGGACGCTTTCATGAAAAATATGACATCTATCTTACGCCGACCATGGCGTATCCTCCCGTCAGGATAGGAGAACTGCAGCCAAAACCTGCTGAACGCGCTCTCTTGACATTAGTAAACTCAATGGGATTGGGGAAATTGTTAAAACTCTCCGGCATAACTGACAAGCTTGCGGTAGAGAGCCTGTCGAAGACCCCCTTTACGCAACTGGCCAACTTCACCGGTCAACCCGCAATGTCAGTTCCTCTTCACTGGACGGAAGAAGGTCTTCCATGTGGGGTCCACTTTATGGGGAGATTCGGAGACGAAGCGACACTGTTCCGACTGGCGGCCCAACTGGAAGAGGCGAAGCCCTGGTTCGACAGGAGACCTCCCTGTGCTTGAACTGAACAGCTAGCGCATTCCCCGCGGCTTGCGGGGTTAGCGAGCGCTGTTCAATTCAAATCTTGCCGCTACGACCATATTATTCCCCTCGTGTAATAATATAATCCTGTTCAGTAAACAATTGACTTTCCAAATCTTTATACTGAATATTATTGACAAATTGGGTCAAAAATGTTTTTAATCTCTCCGAGATTTCATCTTTGTCCGATCTCCTTATGAAATAGAGGCAGTATTTATGGAAGATATCCTGAAAATTCTGAATAAAATTGAAGCTCCTCTGATTTTTCTGTCGAAGAATCCCTATAAAAATCTTGCGGTTGTCAGAGATATTGAACGTACCATGTCTGGATTTCTTGATGAGTTAAAGTCTGCCTTTTTATCTCACCACGATGAGAATTCCGTGATGGAGATTCCTGAAGACGTTATAGAGGAGCTTCATAAAACATTCAGGGGATTTGATTCACTTTCCATATCCGACAAAAAGAAGCGCATTGATAACTCATTTGTCTATATAAAAGAGCTACAGAGCCCATGTTTTGGCCAGTCCCATCGGATACCGTCGGATACCGTCGGGATTCCAGATGATTCAACCATTCAAACCAAACAAAGCCTGAATGAATGCTTCAGGAAGCTTTCGGCAGATGTGCAGTATATCAAGGGTGTCGGCCCGAAAGTAGCCGCGCTGCTGGGCAGGAAAGGGCTTCGTAATGTGGAGGATATGCTCTACTTTCTGCCGAGGAGGTATGAAGACAGAAGACACATAAAGAGTATCTCTTCGGTGGGTATTGGCGTCCGCGAGACAGTGATGGGTACGATAATGGGCGTAGGGATACAGCGATACAGGAACAGACGTGTGCTTGAAGTGACTATCGATGATGGAACCGACCTGCTTACCGCAAAGTGGTTTCAGGGAAACTTCTCGTACCTCGGAAAGAAGTTCAAACCCGGGGAAAAGGTTATCCTGACGGGGGAGGTCAAGATATATCTCCTGGGAAAGGATATGCTGCACCCGGATTACGAGATACTGGATGAAAATGATGATGAACTTCTGCATTTCAAGAGGATTGTGCCCGTTTATTCCGAGACGGAGGGACTCCATCAGAAGTATATACGAAAGATAATGATGAGGGTTGTAGGCGATTATTCCCCCTGCATTTCCAGCCCTATCCCTGATGAAATATGCGGGAGAAACAATCTTGTTGATATAGATTATGCCATAAGAAATGTGCATTTCCCCGACCACGATCAGGATATAGCGGCGCTCAATGACCTTAGATCACCGGCGCGCAGGAGACTTGTGTTTGATGAACTTTTCTTCTTTGAGCTGGGAATGGCCCTCAAGAGAAAAGGACATCTGTTTGAACCGGGAATTTCTTTCGCGACGGGCGGTGCCCTGGTGAAAAAATTCTACGATATTCTTCCATTTGGACTTACAGGGGCTCAAAAGAGGGTCATAGGCGAGATAGAAGCCGATATGTCAAGGGCCTTCCCCATGAACAGGCTTCTCCAGGGAGATGTCGGAAGCGGTAAGACAGTCGTTTCAATGGCGGCAATGGTTGCCGCGTGTGAGTCGGGTTGCCAGGCAGCCGTCATGGCGCCAACAGAGATACTGGTAGATCAGCATTTTAACAACATCAGGAAATGGGCGGACCGGCTTGGAATAAAGGCGGCGATCCTTACCGGAAAGATGAAAGCGGCTGACCGCAAGAGGGTCATCAAAGGGATCGAATCAGGCGATACAGGTATCGTTGTGGGAACACACGCAATAATACAGGAAGGGGTTGATTTCAAGAATCTCGGGTTTGTCGTTGTGGACGAGCAGCATCGCTTCGGCGTTATACAGAGGGCCGCTCTCCGTGGGAAGGGAACAAATCCGGATGTCCTCGTCATGACTGCCACCCCGATTCCACGTACCCTTGCCATGACTGTGTATGGTGATCTGGATATATCTGTAATTGACGAGATGCCTCCCGGGAAGAAACCCATAAAGACAAAGGTTTTCTATGAAAAGGGTCGCGACAAGGTATACGATATAATACGCAGGGAGACGGGTAAGGGTAATCAGGCCTTCATAGTATATCCACTGGTGGAGGAATCGGAAGCGCTTGACCTGAAGGATGCTACCAGTATGGCCGCACATCTCCGGGAAGACATTTTTCCGGATCTTCACGTCGGCTTGATTCATGGAAGGATGAAGAGTACCGAAAAGGAAACGGTGATGGCTGATTTTAAGAATGGCGGTCTTGATATTCTTGTCGCTACCACTGTGATAGAGGTTGGGATAGATATTCCTACAGCTTCCCTGATGGTTGTGGAACACGCGGAGAGATTCGGCCTTTCACAGTTGCACCAGTTAAGGGGAAGGGTTGGAAGAAGCGGTCTGGAGTCTTATTGCGCGCTGATTGCACAGCACAGGGGCAGTATGGACGCGAGAAAGAGGCTGCGTGTAATGGAGCAGACAAATGACGGCTTCAGAATCGCCGAGGAGGATCTCCTGATCCGCGGTCCGGGCGAGTTTATGGGGACTAAGCAGTCAGGGCTTCCCGATTTCAGGGTCGCGAGCATACTGAGAGACGCCAGCACGCTGAACGAAGCGAGGAGAGAGGCGTTTTTGCTGGTTGATAAAGATCCCTACCTTGAAAAACCCGAACACGCGGCATTGAAAGAGGTGCTTATGAAAAGGTGGGAAACCCGGCTGGAGATTGCGAAAACGGGGTAGGTAAGTTTCGAACTACAGATATCGGCCATATTCCAGAGTTTTCTTGTGAATGCTGATGTGCATGTGCTCCTGAATGAGTTCCCGGCCGGTGTCATTGAACGGCAGGTACACCAGGGATGATTCTCCGACGGTAAAGCCAACCCGAGGAAGCAGAGGGAAAAGTTTTTCCTTGTTCATGATGGAGTCTGCGAGTGTAATCTTGAGGCTCTGCACGGCCTCGCTGTGTGGAAGTGTTACCGGGTAAAGATTCAACCTGGATACTCTATTGCCCGTTTCAAACTTTTCCTGAGATATTGTCAGCTGTTTAGACAGGTGCATATAGACCCTGGGTCTGATTTTAAAGGCGGGTATCCAATAGCTCATACTGCGGTTTTCCCAATCCTTCTGAACAACTTTTGGCTGATTTGTAACCCTGATGAAATCGGCATAGGAACGTATTTCCATTTCATTTTTTGTCTCGGCGGATATTTTCCAGAAAGGCAGATATAATGAACCCTCTTGACTGCCGGGTACGACATTAAAACTCACCTCTACAAACCTGCCGTCGGATGCCTGCCAGGCAGAGTCACAGTTACTACAGGTCAAAACCACACTATCCTTCTCTCCGTCCAGATCCCATCCGCAGTTGGGACATATGGTTGGGAAAAAAGTAACATTCCACCTTGGACACTTATCCATTAGCGGGGCAAGAACATCCTGATTAGCAGGCAGTGAAACGAGGGGCTGATTTGTTATGGCATCGAAGAACTTGTTACCTTCCATATACAGTGGCAAATAGATAAGGCTGAGCGCTTCACCAATATAGGCCCGGTGAAAAAACTTTCTTGAAACAAAGGCCGCCGTATGCACACCCGCGCTATCTAGGATCTCGTCGGATTTAAGAGTACCTGAGAGAATTGAACCGGCCATATTGTGGGTAACAAACTTCATTTTCATTGCCTGTGGCCGGAAACCAAGCGATAAGGGAATACCGATGAAGGGAACGCCAAGACGTGTAATGTCCACGACGCGGTAATCTATAGAAGCATTCTTGCAGAAAAAGACATTACCCTTGAAACGCATGTAGGGAACATAGATAATCTCTTTGCCCGGAGCCCTGTCAGGCAGTACAAAACGGAACATGTCACCGGCAAAGAGGTAATTCTTAACGCCGCAATAAGGACAGCGGAGCAGGCGGTTAGTTTCCTCCAGTTCCACGGGGGCGCCGCACTGGGGACACTCGTGTTCGACGATGAAAGGCATCTACTTTAACCTTTCACCACACTGATTACAGAAAACAGAATTTGTCAGATTTTCGTTGCCGCAGTGCGGGCAGAACTTCGGAGCCGGTTTTGCATCCGCCAGCTTACCACATCTGGGACAGAACCTGGCGTTTGGAGGCAGGTTTTTGCCGCAGTCGGAACACTGGTCAAAAACCAATTGCTGATGACCGCAGTGGGGACAGAATCTTGCTTCCTTTGGAATCACGTGTCCGCAGTCAGGACATTTCATTTCTTCCTCTGCCGCGGTACCGGCCTGTGCAGTCTGAGACCTGAACATATCCGCAAACATAGCCGGCATCATAAATCCCATTCCCATGCCCATGCCTGCACCGGCATCGCCGGTAGATCCAGCCGCCTTTTCCATTGCCATAGCCGCCTTCATTTTAACCAGTTTATCGAGATCCTTAATCACACTTAGACGGCTCTTGTCATCAATCGCTGTTTGAACTTCCTTCGGTGGTGTGATCGAACTTATATATAGATGATCCAGCCCAAGTCCGAAATGGCTGAAATCTTCCTTGAGCCTGTCCTGCAGGCCCTCTGAAAGTTCGTCATAACGTCCGGGCAGATTAAAGAGAGAATCGAGGTTCTCACCGAGATGATCATTAAACCTCGATATTATTACCTGCTTCAGATATTCTTCTATTTCTTCTGTTGAGTACTTGCCCATGGTACCGACGAGCGTATTGATGAAAAGTATTGGCTGGACCACACGGATGTTAAACACACCGTATGCACGGAGACGAACCAGACCGAGCTCTGAATCTTTAAAGGCCACGGGATCGCGCGTACCCCACCTCAGATTCGGGAATATCCTCATGTTGACAAAATAGACCTCTGCTCGAAGAGGACTTGTCATGCCCCAGGGAATTGCCAGAATTTTAGTAAGAACCGGTATATTTGCCGTCGTCAGAGTATGACGACCCGGGCCGTAGGCTTCGTACGATTTTCCTTTATAGAACAGCACTCCTATCTGGCTGTCACGAACAATCAATTGTGCTCCAAATTTGATCTCACCTGAATCTCTCTGCGGAATTCTGTGAACAAGCTCCTGTTCTCCTTCATGAAACCATTCGATGACCTCCAGAAATATTATATTATCAGCACCCATTCGCCACCTCCCGTTTTGCTGGTTTTCTCTTCGAGTTCTATACAGTAAGGAAAACAGATCAGGCAAGAAGTATTTCTTTTGCCTCGCCTGAACAGATTTCATTTTTTGTGATAACTTTAACCTTGAAACTTTTATGTAACTGTTATAGCAGTCTGCTATCAAATATATATATCGTTTGAGGGAAGGGGTTGTTGAAGTGGGTAAAGATATATCTGTAGGTCTGATCGGTTTCGGAACTATCGGCACAGGTGTTATAAAGCTGCTGCGGGAAAATGAGAAATTGATCCAAAAACGCCTGGGGGCAAGGCTTGTTATCAAAAATATAGCGGATGTCGATATTGAAACTCCAAGGTCGGTGCCGGTCGAAAGGGAGCAACTCACAACGGATGTGAATGAGGTCCTGGCGGATCCGGATATCTCCATAGTTGTGGAACTTGTGGGGGGTTGCACCCACGCGAAGACGTTTGTACTGGAGGCAATACTCAACGGGAAACATGTGGTTACCGCGAACAAGGCGCTCCTCGCCAATTATGGGGATGAGATATTCAGCGCCGCCGAAGATCAAAAAGTCAATATAGGCTTTGAGGCAAGCGTAGGGGGAACGATTCCCATTATAAAGACATTAAAGGAAAGTCTTGCTGGCAATAACATTGAATCCATTTTCGGAATCATGAATGGAACATGTAATTACATACTGACGAGGATGACCAGAGATGGCAAGGACTTCGGCTCGGCACTGAAAGACGCGCAGGATCTCGGATTTGCCGAGGCGGATCCAACTTACGATATCGAGGCTGTTGATACCGCGCATAAGCTGGCGATAATTCTGTCCCTGTCTTACGGCAAGCGCGTACTCCTTGATAATATTTACAGAAAGGGAATATCAGAAATAAGTCAGCAGGACATAGAATTTGCCAGAGAACTGGGATATACTATCAAACTTCTCGCCATCGCGATCAGAAGGGGAAATATCATAGAGGCGCGGGTACATCCGACCATGATACCCTTTGACCATATACTGGCCAGCGTCAACGGAAATTTCAACGCCTTCCATCTGATCGGCGATGCCTCTGGTTCTGTGTTCCTGTATGGACAGGGCGCCGGTATGATGCCGACGGCAAGCGCGGTAGTAGGGGATCTGATCGATATATCAAGGGATATTATGGCTGGAGCATGGAGGAGGGTTCCGCTTCGCTCCTACAGGGAAAACCAGATCGAGGACATCGACCTGCTCGGAATGGATGATGTTGCGACCAATTATTACTTCAGATTTTCAGCGGTTGACCGTCCGGGGGTGCTCTCCGCGATATCTGGAATCCTGGGCTCTCACAACATAAGCATATCCTCCGTCATCCAAAAGGAGAGAAAACTTGACAGGGACGCGGTGCCGGTTGTCGTCACAACATATAAGGCAAGGGAAAAAGATGTTCAAATGGCGCTGGAAGAGATAGACAGGCTTGACGTTGTGTTTGGAAAAACAACATTAATCAGGATCGAGGATGACGCGCTGAGATGAAATATATTGTTTTGCTGGGTGATGGAATGGCTGATTATTCCCTTTCCGAGCTGGGAGGGAAGACTCCCCTTGAATTTGCAGGCACTCCCAATATGGACAGAATGGCGAAGGGCGGCACCGTGGGATTGATAGATACTATTCCCGCCGGATTTACACCCGGCAGTGATGTGGCGAATCTGTCCGTGCTGGGATATGATCCAAAAAAGTACCATACCGGACGCGCGCCGCTGGAAGCGGCGAGTATGGGTGTGGACCTGGGTCCCGATGATGTAGCTTTTCGCTGTAATCTTGTAACCTTCGGTTCAATAGGGGGTGAAACCGTGATGGAAGATTTCACTTCCGGCCATATAACATCTGAAGAAGCATCTCTTATTATAGACAGTCTCAACAGGGAGCTCGCTTCGCCGGTTATTCATTTTTACCCCGGCGTAGGATACAGACACCTGCTGGTCTGCAAAGAGGGACTTGTCTCACTGAAGACGACTCCCCCTCACGATATTACTGGAAAGCCTATTCACAACTGGCTTCCAAAAGGGAAGGGTTCGGAAGAAGTCAGCATGCTCATGGAACGTTCGCGCGAAATATTAAAAGATCATCCTGTAAACCTCGCGCGCGCGTCGGAGGGCAAAAAAACCGCCGATTCAATCTGGTTGTGGGGAGAGGGGAGGGCGCCCAAATTGGAACATATGACTGCCAGATATGGAATAAAAGGTGGTATGATATCGGCTGTTGATCTCCTGAATGGGATTGGAGCCTACGCGGGCCTTGAAATCCTTCATGTTGAGGGCGCCACCGGTTATACAGATACAAACTACAGGGGAAAGGCAGACAAAGCCCTCGAGTATCTTACCGATGGTGATTTTGTATTTCTCCATGTAGAGGCACCCGATGAAATGGGACATGAAGGCAACATAAAGGGAAAGATACGGGCCATAGAAGATTTTGACAAAGAGGTGGTGGGAACAATATTGTCGGGAATAGACGCCCTGGGAGACTTTCGAATTATTGTGCTGAGCGACCATCCGACTCCGATAAGTTTGAAGACGCACACATCGGATCCGAGTCCCTTCGCGGTGTTGTCTTCTATTGATGGAGAAAATATTGCAATCGGAGGCGCTTATAATGAAAAGACAGCAATAAATGCAGGCATTACAGTTTCTCCCGGCTGTTTGCTGATGGATTACTTTATGGGAGACTGGAGGAGATTTATTGAAGAAAAAAGGTGAGTTCAGGGTAAGAGTGATCTATGCCGATACAGACGCTATGGGCATAGCCTATCACGCTAACTACATAAAATGGTTCGAGGTAGGCCGGGCGGAGCTGATGCGCGAAATCGGTATCGTTTATTCCGAACTTGAGGCAGCGGGATATAAGCTGCCGGTAACAAAGATGGGATGCCACTATCTTTTGCCTGCGAGATATGATGATATTCTGGTGATTGAAACAGAGATAACCAGTCTTAAGCAGGCCAGTGTGAGGTTTGATTATATCATACGCGATGAAAAGAAAGAGCGGATTCTTGCCGAGGGATTTACGCTTCATCCCTTTATGAGCAAGGGGAAGGTAGTAAGGGTTCCGCGTTATATAGTGGATAAGATAAATGAAGCAACAAAAGGAGATCTTTAATGGTGGAAAAGTTTACAAAGAAAGAACTGGAACAACCGGATGAGTTTCATACCATTGGATGGAAGGCCTTGCAGTACATATCCGAACACAGGAACAGGTTTTACGCGGCCGGGGCTGCTGTGCTCCTCATCATTATCCTGTCCGGAGGGTGGTATTTCTACCGCGTAAATTATGAGAACAAGGCCGAGCGCATGTATTCGTCGGCGTATAATTCTTATTCTCTACCTGGCAACTCCAGCGATATGAAAGACGCGTACCTGAAAGCCACCCGGATATACGAGGATCTCGTAAAGGAATATCCCGGTAGCCGCGCGGCCACACTTTCTTTTTATGATATGGGGAATATCTATTTTAATATCGGAGAGGTGGAAAAATCCATCGAGGCCTATAGAACATTCCTGAAAAGATCCGAGAAAAACAATGTCCTGACCGCGCTTGCATACTATGGGCTGGGCTATTGCTACGAAAAGAATAAGGATTATGATAATGCATTGAAATCTTTCGAAGATTCTAATAAGCGCGTAAAAGGAACACAATTTGAATCTATAAATTACGCCAACATGGGAAGGATATACGAAAAGATGGGCAGACAGAAGGAGGCGTTGGAATTTTATCGTAAGACTGCCCAAAAGACCAACGATCCCCTTATGGAAATGCTGGTGAAGAGCAGAATAGCGGCTCTCAGTTAATTGGAAAGGTTACGCGATATGAAAGAACTGATGTCAGGAAATGAGGCAATCGCGAGGGGGGCGTATGAGCATGGCATTACATTTGCTTCCGCGTATCCCGGAACCCCGAGCACCGAAATAATGGAGGCATTTTCCAAATATGACGGTGTTTACGCCGAGTGGTCCCCGAATGAAAAGGTGGCCCTCGAGGTGGGAATAGGGGCGGCGCTGGGAGGCGCCAGGGCACTCGTGATAATGAAGCATGTGGGCGTTAATGTTGCCGCCGATCCCCTCTTTACCGTGAGTTACACCGGTATTGAGGGAGGGTTGGTTATTATCAGCGCGGACGATCCCTCCATGCACAGCTCCCAGAATGAACAGGACAACAGGAACTACGCAAGATCCGCCAAAATCCCGATGCTGGAGCCTTCAGACAGCAGCGAAGCGAAGGAATTCATAAAGATCGCCTTCAGAATGAGTGAAGAGTTTGATACTCCCGTCTTTCTCAGGACTACCACAAGGGTTTCACATTCCAAATCTATTGTTCAGATGGAAGACGTTGAAATCCATGAAGAAAACAGGGGTATCCCGCATAATCCGTCAAAATATGTGATGGTTCCCGCCAAGGCAAGACAGCGCAGAATTGAAGTTGAAAAGAGGATGAAAAAGCTTTCGGCGTTTGCGGAGACCTTTCCCGAAAACAGGATGGAGATAAATGATACAAAGGTGGGAATCATAACGGCCGGGATGCCTTACAATTACGCAAAAGACGCGTTTCCCGAATATTCTTATCTCAAGCTTGGCATGGTTCATCCCCTTCCTCGCGGTTTGATCAGGGAATTTGCCTCGAAAGTGGAAAAATTATACGTTGCTGAAGAACTGGATCCATTTATTGAAGAACAGGTAAGCGCGATGGGTATAGATGTCGTCGGCAAGGAAGTATTTCCCTATACAGGCGAATTTGATCCCGGTATAGTGAAAAGAGCCATGACAGGCAATGAAGCGACGGGCGGCAATCTGCCAAATCTCTCGCTACCGCAAAGGCCTCCGAATCTCTGTCCCGGGTGCCCGCACAGGGGGCTTTTTTATGTCCTGGGAAAGCTGAAGGTGTTTGTAACGGGCGATATAGGGTGTTACACCCTCGCCTTTATGAAACCACTTGAAGGCATGGGTTCCACAATCTGTATGGGTGCAGGTGTGGGCATGGCACACGGTATGGATAAGGCTCTGGGGGAAAAGGGAAGGGTTGTGGGAGTGATTGGTGATTCCACCTTTATCCACTCCGGCATAACGCCCCTTCTGAACATGGTCTACAACAGGAGCAATGCGGTTGTTGTCATATGCGATAACAGGACAACCGCCATGACCGGGATGCAGGAAAATCCCGCAACCGGCCTTACCCTGCAGGGCGAGGCGACCAGGGCGCTCGATTTTGTCAAACTCGCAGAGGCGCTTGGCCTGGATAACGTGAGGGTGGTTGATCCCTTTGATATGAAGAACACGAGAAGCGTAATAAAAGAGGAATTGTCCAAAGAGGGACCGTCTCTCGTTATATCAAGGGCGCCATGCGTCCTGCTTGCCGTGAAACAAAAACTGCCCGGCAGGACACCTTTAAGGGTTGATCCGGACAAGTGTACCGGCTGCAAGGCGTGCCTTGGACTGGGATGTCCCCCAATCTCATGGAAAAGGTTTGAGGATATGGATATAAAGATAGAAAAAAAGACAAAAAAACAGGAAGGAATAGCTTTTATAGATTCCTCTCTCTGCAATGGGTGCACCCTGTGTCAACAGTTGTGCAGCGCGGGAGCCATAGAGGAGGTTGTGGAAGATGAGTGAATCTGTGAGGAGCGTATTACTGGCTGGCGTAGGCGGGCAGGGAACAATAATGGCGAGTGACATACTTTCCGCCGTCATGATTAGCGCGGGTTTTGACACAAAGAAGAGTGAAGTGCATGGAATGGCTCAGAGGGGAGGGTGTGTAAGCAGCCACGTGAGATTCGGCTCAAAGGTCTATTCTCCTCTTGCCGCAAAGGGAGATGTCGATATCCTGGTTTCTTTTGAGAAGCTGGAGACCCTGAGATATCTTGAATATCTGAAGACTGACGGGAAGGTGATTATAAATAATGAAGAGATATACCCTCCATCGGTAAATCTCGGAGAAACAGCATATCCCGATGATGCCATAGATTTCGTAAAAAAACACTTTAAGGATGTAAAGGTGATGGATGCAACTGCCATGGCCCTCCGGTCGGGAGACAAAAGGATGGCCAACACAGTTATCCTCGGGGTGCTCTCTTCCTGGCTGGATATAGAGGCCGGGATATGGGAATATGTCCTGAAAAAGAGATTTCCTCCGAAGATACTCGAGGGGAATATAAATGCCTTTAGATTGGGGAGGGGAGTATAGGCGAAGATGCGAAAGATTGCCGACGGATTATTCCTTCTGTTTCTGGCGGTTTTTATAATGTTTCCCTGTCACGCCAGGGGGGATGACCTGCGCGACTGCGAAAAGCAGTTCGAATTTGCGGAGAGCCTTTTTGAACAGACCGATTTCTACAGGGCGATAGGTGAATATAAGCGATTGATATTTCTCTGTCCGGATGCGGTGGCGCTCTGTGAAAAGGCATATTTCAAGACGGGCGTCAGCTATTTCAGGGCAAAGAAATGGCAGAGCGCGATAGAGGCGTTTGCCGCGTTCCTCGTTAATTTCCCTGACAGCCGGATGGCCGGAGAGGCAATATACCTTAAAGGCATGAGTGAAAAAAACCTCTCACTGTATGATGAAGCGCTTCGCACCTTCGGACACATCATGGAAACCGAAACCGGGGAGTACAGGGCAAGAGCGACCTACCAGAGCGCCCTAATTCTCGTGGATATGGAAAAGTGGGAGAGGGCAGGGGAGATGTTTTTGCGGGTCCCGAGGGAAAGCAGACTGTACGACTCCGCAGGCGTCTTCTCGGCAGGCCTTGAGAATATCGGCAATATCCCCCATAAATCCCCCGCTGTTGCCGGAACACTGGCTGCCATTGTACCCGGTGCCGGCCATCTGTATACTCAGCGACGAAGGGATGCCCTTGTTGCGTTTCTCCTGAACGGCGTGTTTATCTGGAGCGCCGTGGAACTGTTTAACGATGAGAAGTATGTCACCGGCGGGATCGTCACCTTTTTCGAACTTGGATGGTACAGCGGCAATATATACAGCGCCGTCAGCAGCGCCCACAAATTCAACAAGAGAACCAAAAAAGACTTTCTGCAGGGACTCAGAAACAGGGTCAGCCTTTCATATCGGCATGACAGCGATAATGCATGCGATTATCTTATGTTGAGTATGAATTTTTAATTATAACATGCTGAAGTATATACTAAATATTGCGGCAGTCCTGGTGTGGTTCATTATGGGAACATCTATCGGACTCGGTGCCGGCAATTCCTTTGAGCCGTGGGAGTTTGGCGAGGCTAAACAGAAAACCGTGGCGCGTTCCGATGCGCACCAAGAGAATATTTCCTTGCCATCTCAAGCTGTTATGGCCGGCCTGAATTTCTTCTCGGAATATATATCGAAGGTGGATGGCGACAGGTGTCCCATGTATCCCACTTGTTCTTCCTACAGCCGCCAGGTGATAAGAAAGCACGGATTTTTTATGGGGATTATCATGACTGCGGATAGGCTTATTCATGAAGGCAATGAAATGGATTACGCCCCCCTTGTGAAAGCAGGGGAGAGTGTAAAATATTATGATCCGGTAAGCTGGAATGATTACTGGTGGTACAACAGGGAAAGTTTTGATAAATAACGAATAGTTAATAAATTAAATAAGTTTACGATAGTCATGTTCATCTCTAATAGCGCCACCAGCTTTTCCAGCATATCTTCCAGGGTTATGAGGCCAACGACCTCCCCCGGGGGGGTACAGGAAAAAATATCAGAGCCGCTGCCGTATCAGAGGGTAAGATCGTCGTGTTACAGCCATTTCTTCCGCTTGAAGAATGTAAGCAAAACCGCAGTGACGGCAATCATCGCGCCCCAGAGGGCGGGATAGGCCCACCGCATTTTGAGTTCGGGCATAAATTCGAAATTCATCCCATATATGCCGGCCATAAAGGTCAGGGGAATAAAAATGGAAGCGAAAATGGTCAGTACCTTCATGACCTCATTCATCTTGTTGCTAATACTCGAGAGATAGAGATCTATCATCCCGGAAAGGATGTCCTGATATGTCTCCACAGAGTCGATCACCTGGATCGTGTGATCATAGAGATCGCGGAGATACATGGAAATATTATCATGGATGAGCGACGATTCGGCCCTCTCCAGGCCGCTTATAATCTCTCTGAGCGGCCATACCGATTTTCGCAAGAATATGATTTCCTGCTTTAAATCATGAATGGCCTGCAGTGTTTCCGGCTTTGGATTCAGGGCTAATTCCTCTTCCAGAAGTTCAATCCGTTCTCCGCACTTTTCCAGAAGGATGAAATAGTGGTCCACGACAGAGTCAAGGAGCGCATAGGCGAGATAATCCGCCCCCATCCGTCTGATCCGCCCCTTTCCGGTCCGTATCCTCTCGCGCAGGGGGTCAAAGACGTCTCCTTCTATCTCCTGAAACGAAATCACAAAATTTGGCCCCAGGATAAGGCTGATCTGTTCGGTTCTGACCGTGCTTGACTCATCGTCGAAATGAAGCATTTTCAGGATGATAAGGATATAGCTGTCGAAATCCTCCATCTTTGGGCGTTGCCCCGTATGAAGGATGTCTTCCTGAATCAGGGGATGGAGCCCGAAGTGTTTCCCGATCTTCTCAGTAATGGTAACTTCATGGAGGCCATCAATGTTGATCCATGTCACGGTAGGGGTCTCTTTAAAGGGAAAGCATTCCTCTACTGTCTGTACCTCCTTTTCCTGAAAGGCCGTTTGATCGTAATCCATGATGGTAATTTTTACTTCTTCGGCTTTTCTTTCGCCTACATGAACGAGGGTTCCCGGCGGAAGCCCTGCTTTATGAGACATTTTTTTAAAAAACTTCGGCATGACTTAATTACCTCCTGTTCTTAAGACGGTTGAGCTTGTGGTCAGAAGATGATCACTTACTTCTCGTCGTCCTGATTCAAATCCTTTGAAAGGGATATGGTCAGCGGTCTCCTGTCATCCTGAGCCAGATAGGTCGTTGTTGTCGGGAATGCGAACTCAATCCCCTCCGTCTCAAATGCACGCATTATCCGCAGATTGACCTCTTCGCCGAACCGCGTGGCCTCCCAGTAATCCGGCGGATGAAACCAGTAGAACATCGCTATGTTCAGAGATGTATCGTTGAAATCGTTGAAATAGACCTGCGGTGGATAATCGGGATGCATCCCCTCATGATCCTTAAGAATCTCCTTGATGATCGACACCGCGCGTTCAACTTTCTCCACCGGCGTGTCGTACGTAATGGTAATATTCGAATAGCGCCGAATACTGGGACGCATGCCGATATTTTCGATACTGACGCTTGCCACCTTTTCATTGGGCATGGAAATCAGATGCCCTGTCAAACTGCGCAGACGGGTGCTTCGGAACCCTATCTCTTCCACGTAACCATCGAAACCCTCGGCGACGACCCTGTCACCAACCTTAAAGGGTTTATCCACCATGATCATAAAGCTGCCGAAGAGGTTCTTCAGGGTATCCTGAGCTGCCAGTGCGACCGCCAGACCGCCGATACCGATACCCGCCAGCAGGGTTGTCATCGGTTTACCCGTTGCCGCCTTCAGTAGATAGATCGAACCGAACAAGATTATCAGGACCTTGGAGACAATGCGAACCATCTGGACAAAGTTCATATCGAACTCGTTGTCTTTTCTCCTGACAAACTTTGTGAGTTCGTATTCGACTACATCCAGCATCTGATAGAGGAAGATCACAACCACTAGTGTGCCAACAATATTTGTGACTATTTCTATAATCTGATCGGCCGTTGCCGGCAGTTTCAGGATCTCCTGAGTCGCATAGATAGCGATGGCAAGCAAAAGCAACCGAATGGGCCAGAGGGCCGCCTTAAGCAGGAGTCGCAGTCGGGTCTTCTCTTCACTTTCCCTGAAGACAACCGTCATGGTGTTCAGGAAGGTCGTCAGGAGTTTTCCCCCGATATAGATAATCGCGTACACCAGAGCAAGGAGAGCATAGTGCCACCAGGAAGATTTCCAAAGCCACGGGAATAGGTCCTGCTGTGTATACACGAACACAACCGCCGCGACGAAAATTGCAGCTATTCTGAGGATACCTCTAAAACGGTTCAAGAACGGCTTCGTGGCTTTTTGCCGCAAAGTCCTCGGGAGGAGATCAAGAATCTTCACAAGTTGGAAGATCAGCAAGATGGAGGCGATAGCAAAAAGAAACGACTCAAGTGCGTGTAGGAGAACGAGCAGTTTTTGAGGTATAACGAGCGGAATCTCTGCAGCCCTGAGAAGCAGGGCGGCAAAAGTAAGGCGAAACGCGGGAAGAAAACCCGAAAAGTAGGGCAGCCACATCTTCACACTCTTTCGCTTCAGTATCGCCTGAATGCGTTTGTTGAAGTGGCGCCAGAGGAGCTCCAGAACAAAAAACCCCAAGATCAGTATGGCCAGGGACGCAAGAAACTGCCAGGTGTCATTCCCGTTTTTTACTTTATCCAGCAGGGTGGCAATCTTATGAAAAAATTCGCTGAAAGCTTGCATAACTTTCCTCCTCAAAAAAACGGGGTTATCGTACCATATATTAATAGGTCGAGACACAGGGAACCTTCACATTGCTACCAGTCCTCCATGCCCGTGAAATAAACATCAAGTGATTGATGAAAAATCGCTTTTTTGTGAAAAAAGTATAGGTAATTGCTCCTTGCATGTCAATGTGAAATTGGCCGTATTGTGTCCTGAGAGAGCATGTAATCGTTGACATACTCCTTGACATATAACCCCATCAGAAGTCTCATTAATGTGTCTGATGTGGCATTACCTTCGCCTCTCCCCTGGTTCAATAAATCTTTAGCGTGAATATCATTGACAAATTGAGCCGAAAATGTTTTTAATCTCCAACAGAGAGAGTCTTGACAAATAACGCATAGTTAATAGAATAGAGGCACTATGGCAGAGGATTATTACAAAACACTTGGAGTAGGTAAAACCGCGTCCGGCGATGATATAAAAAAGGCCTACAGGAAACTTGCCCTCAAATATCATCCCGATAAAAATCCCGGCAGCAAACCTGCCGAGGAGAAATTCAAGAAGATAAGTGAGGCATACGCCGTCCTTGGTAACCCTGAGAAACGCAAGCAATACGACAGCTTCGGATCACAAGAGGCATTCAGCCGCAGTTTTTCCCAGGAAGATATATTCAGGGGGTTTGATCTAAACGATATACTGAAGGGACTTGGAGGATTCAGGGGACAGAAACAATCATCATACACAAACGATGACCCGTTCTCTCAACTTTTTGGAAATCAGCAGTATAATCGACCGGTTCCAAGAAAAGGAAGGAACCTTGAATACAATCTTTCCATAAGCCTTGAGGATGCGCATTCCGGCGCGGAAAAACGAATATCCTTCAAAATGGATGATGGTGAATTGAATGAGATAACCATGAAAATACCGAAGGGCATTGATACCGGCAGGAAGCTCAGACTTACCGGGAAAGGCCTTCCAGGCTCCAACGGCGGTTTGCCGGGGGATCTGTTTATAAATATCACTGTTGTCCCTCATCCGGTTTTCACAAGGGATGGCGATGACATATATATCCAGGAAACAATTACCTTTTCTCAGGCAGTATTGGGGACCTCCATAGATGTCAAAACGCTCGGAGGAGAAACAAAAAGGATCAAAATACCGGCGCTTACCCAGAATAATACCAGGATAAGAATGAAGGAATTTGGTGTCCCACATTTCAAAAAAACCGGGAAGGGAGACCAGTACGTCAGAATTGCTGTTGATATTCCCAAAAAACTAACAAAGAAACAAAGTGATCTTGTCAAACAACTTTCCGAAGAGGGACTCTGAAAATCTAAAAGAGGTACTGACAGGGGATCGGAAAGCTCCGGATTTTCCTGAATCTTAAACGTCTGATAAGATATGTTATGTAAACTCTGTTTTAAATCAGTCTGGATCCACCGGGTCTCCGTCCGCAAGCCACTGTCCCCCCTGTTTAAAAGGCGCGAATATCTCTATTTGGATCCGCAAAGTCCTCTTCCTTAAGAAGCTTATGATTTTTTCTCCCTCAATGAAACCGGATCGGGGGAACATCAGATCCACGAATCCGATAACATCCGATCACGAAAGCTCCCGCACCCATTCATCCAGTTGATCCAGCGTGCGGGCTGCGAGCGCTCCACCAACAATTGATCCTATCGACGTTCCGCACACAATATCTATGGGTATTCCTTCCTCACGCAGGCCCTGTATCACGCCTATATGCGACCAGCCACGGGCCGAACCGCTGCCAAGCGCCAGCCCGATCTTTCTTGCTTTTGTCATGTCAGAACCCCTTCCTCCTACGACAACTCAATATCTCCCGATATCCCCAGTTTATCACCCATAATGATCAAGACGCCCATGACCCCTTCTATACGCAGTCCCAAGTCGAGCGCGCCCTTTATGTCCCCTGCCCTTCTGACACGGTTGCAGACGGCAGTTGCCGCGGCATCGGACAGGGTTGCCGATTCTGACGTGACGCATACCGCGTCCGCCCTGCCGAAACTCAGTGAATGTCCGACCGTTCCTGAAGAGGTGCAGACACCGGCAGGAGCTCCATTACTCTTTATCCTGATAGAAACCTTATAACTGAGAGGAGAGTCTCCGGCGAAGATTCCAACGATGGCATCCTTATTCGTGAGTTTAAGGAATATATCGCCCCCATTTTCTATTATGACATTGTCCGAGCATTTCATGAGATCCAGGCCGACATTCCGCGCGATTGCCCCCGCGACGGAGGCCATGGGACCGACGCCACAGC
>CAZSYH010000037.1:0-19359 GCA_964610735.1 uncultured Syntrophaceae bacterium
TAGTCGGGTGGCGCGGGGGAATTTCACCCCCACGCTCCCACGGATCCGGACGTGACAGTCTCCCGTCATCCGGCTCTTATCATCCAGTCGCCAGGCTAACCCAGCGGTTTTATCTTATTCCCTGGCTCCTCCCATCTCTGGTTGACCAAACAATAAAATCAGATGATCCAACCCCTTCGCTCCATTCCCATTACAGGAACTTCGACACTACTACGAGTTGGTCCGCCCCCGTGCCCCGCATCGGTACTCTCATTCTTGTGGGTCTTCCACTTGAATTTCTCCCTTAACATCGGGACGACAGGTTCCCACGTTCCACACAAGAGCCTGGATCAGGTTCGCGCTACCTTTATGCCGGATGCCGCCCAAGCAGTAAGCAGGTAACCCTTGAACTTATCCTGGAGAACGGTAAGACCCCCAGTTCTGACATCGTCCATTTCATTTCGACACCTCAGAAGTAGTTCGCTTGCGCTCGCCTCCCTGAACCTTACCTGATCCCGTCTTGCGGGACCTTTTCCTTAACGCTAACCACAATGGCTCTTTACCACTGCAGCTTAAGGTGGTTTGAAGCCAGCTCCTGCAAGCCGACTTCGAGGGACCTCCCCTCATCTCATGTGCAGCCTCGTGGCGCACTTACCGCTTGAAAGTCTCACTTTAATATTTCTTGACAAGATACTATAATGGAGTTAGTGGTTTAGGGCATTCTATCGGTCTTGAACGTATCATTTGTGCTTTTGAACAGCTGTAATCCCCGGAGGGGGTGATTATGGACTGATCGTCATACAGCCCTGTTTCTCAAAACGAGAGATAGGGCTTTTGTTTTTTGTGAACAACTGAGAATGAATTTGAGGGAGAGCACTTGCATTTATCAGAATTGAGGCTTTGGAACTTCAGAAAATACGGGACCAAAGGAAAAGATCCCGAGAAGCCAGACCCCGGGCTTTCTCTCAATCTCCAGCCGGGTCTCAATATCCTGATCGGAGAGAATGACTCAGGGAAAACAGCAATCATTGATGCAATTCGTTATGCACTTGGCACCCAAAGCGGGGAGTGGATTCGCTTTGATGAAACGGATTTCTATGGGCAAGGCGATTCGCGATCGTCCAGCTTGAAAATTGAATGCGTGTTTCGAGGCTTCACGCATGCTGAAGCAGGTCCGTTTCTCGAATGGCTTGGGTTTGAGGAAATTGATGGCAAGAAAGAGTACATTCTACATCTCCGTATGACCGCACAACGGAAAGCGGACCGTATTGCAACCGATGTCCGGGCAGGACCTGATGAAATCGGTACAACGATTGAGGGTGAAGCGCGTTCCAGGTTAAGGGTAACTTACCTCAAACCGCTAAGAGATGCAGAAAACGAATTGACTGCTGGTCGAAGATCTCGTTTTGCCCAAATTTTGCGAGCCCATCCGCACTTTCAGAAAGCGAGTGTTGATGGCGTTCAACAACCCCACAGACTCGAGGAAATAGTTGCTGCAGCGAATGAGGAAATTAAAAAACATTTCCAACCCGGTGAAAAAGGCGAAACGACAGGGGCAAGCGCCTTGCTGCGCGCGATCAACACCTACCTAGATAGCTTCTTTGCCCAAGGAGATGAGCGCTCGGCTAAGGTAAAAATAGCTGGTAGCGATCTAGCAGACATTTTGAAGCGCCTTGAACTCTCACTGGAAGACAATCCTACTGGACTTGGAACTCTAAATCTTCTCTATATCGCTGCTGAATTGTTGCTTCTCCAAGGCGGCACCTTCCAAGGGTTGCGTCTTGCCATGATTGAAGAATTAGAGGCTCATCTCCACCCCCAAGCTCAGCTCCGGCTGATTCAATTCCTTACGCATAGGGAAGATTCGGCGCAATATATTCTGACGACACACAGCACGACACTCGGAGCAACTGCTGATCTGAAGAAAGTTATCATCTGTCGTGGTACGGAGGTATTTCCCATGGGGCCTACATTTACACAGCTCGCCCCTAAGAACTATGAGTTCCTCCATCGCTTTCTGGACGCCACAAAGGCTAATCTATTCTTTGCGCGTGGTGTCATGCTTGTGGAGGGGGATGCGGAGAACCTTCTCATTCCGACAATTGCAGACATTATCGGCCGCCCTTTACACCGGTACGGTGTATCCTTAGTCAATATCGGGAGCACAGCATTCACCCATTATGAGAAGATCTTTTTGCGTAAGGATGGGGGGAGCATGGGCATAAAAGTCGCAGTCGTGACAGACTTAGATGTAAAGCCTCTTGAGTATTACGAAAATGAGGAAACACTCCATAGCGCCCTTTTTATAGAGGAAGAAAAGAAAAAACGTCGGTTGAAGCGTGAGCAGAGTTATAGTGATCCCAACCTCCAACTGTTTATCTCACCGAATTGGACCTTGGAATACGAGATTGCCCTTTCCACATTCAATAGGCGATTTTACCAAGCAGTTTTGTGGGCTCAGAAGAAACAGAACGCAAATACAGGTGAACCGAAAGAGGGTAAGTTGAAGGAGGTCATCAAAAAAGTAGAAGAGGATTTGGCGACATGGAAATCCAAATGGGAAACTGATAAGCGATGCAAACAGAAAATAGCTTGGGAAATCTACGGCAAAACGATGCTCAAGGGCGAAATATCCAAGTCCATCGTTGCTCAAGAGTTTGCATCATTGCTAGCAAATTCGTCGCGCAAGAAGAAAGATCGAACGATCTTTTTGAAATCTATCCCGCTTCGATATTTGGTTAATGCAATTTGTCATGTGACAGAATCCCTGCCTGAAACGTCTGAAGATGAAGATAACAAATCCTGATATTGAGTGGGCCGAGAGGCTACTCCTCCCCGATGGCTGCAATTTCAACGACGAACGACGTGCCTTTATCCAATGTAAGAATTCCCGGGATGTTGTAGCCTGTCCAGGTAGTGGAAAAACCACGGCCCTTCTTGCCAAACTCTTAATTCTTGCCAGCCGAATGCCCTTCTCGGATGGTCGTGGTGTTTGCGTTTTGACCCATACGAACGTCGCAATCGATCAGATCAGAGATCATGCTAAAGCGGCATCCGAAGCCCTCTTCCACCATCCTAATTTTTTCGGAACCATTCAAGAGTTTGCGAATCGATTCCTGGCTATCCCTGCATACGTAGCGCGATTCGGATTGAGGCATATCCAGATGGATGAAGATCTCTATGACGAAAGGGTATGGAAAATCTTTGTTGGCGGTCTTCAAAAAAACGGTGCTATCTATAATCAACTCACGAGTCAGGTCCAACAGTTAGGTTGGTCTCAACAGTTGCCGCATAAAATCAGCTTCTTTAAGAACCTTCAATTTAAATTCGATGGCGATCTCGTTCACTACTTACGTGGCGACACAGGCCAGACATTCTTGCGTGGGGATAGGGATAGTGAGAGCTATACAGCCATTCATTCGGCCAAGTATGGGCTGTTGGAGGAAGGGTATTTACGCTACCAAGACGCTTTCCCATTAGCCCTTTGGCATCTTCAAACTCACCCGACTCTCTCTGAAGCATTTCGACACCGTTTCAGCTACGTTTTCGTTGACGAAGCGCAGGATACCAACACGGACCAACTTACTATGCTGCACGCAGCTTTTCCCCGTTGTGAAGATATCACCATCCAGTATCTCGGCGATCCCAACCAAGCTATCTATAGCTTCAGTGTCCGGAAGGAAGTTGAATGGACACCAAGGCCAAACCCACTACATTTCTCGGACACAATGCGCTACGGGCCATCAATAGCCAACATTCTCAAAACCGTCCGGATTGATGACCAGATTTCACTTAAGCCGAATCCTAACCGGACTTCCCTACCGCCTTATTTGCTTACCTTTGATAAGGGAAAAGAGCCACAGGTCTTGCCAGCCTTCGCCCAGCTTTTAAGAACGCACAAACTGAACGATTTTATAGAAGGAGAAACTCTTGTTTTCAAGGCGATTGGATGGATAGGAAAGGATAAGGAAGACATAAGCAAACTTTGTTTGCGATTTTACCTGCCTAATTATCGGAGGGCAATTCAAACACGCCGCCGACATTTTTCGAATCTCTTGTCTTACTTACAGAATCAAGGGGAACCCGCTATAGCAACCGGGGGATCTAGGGTGCATCGCGATGCCATATTGAGAGGTCTTACCCGAGCCTTAAACATTGCCGGGGATCGTCATCCTGAAAGCAACAGGCCATTCACGCCGAACACCTTCCTGTCTTGGTTGCGGCAGAATAACGAGTCTGTCTATCAAGCTCTCTTGTTACTAGTTTCCGAATGGAGCCTGAAATTTGAGCGCCGGGAAATTTCGCGAGATGAGCTAAGAGATTCTATCGCTTCATATTTCCAGGATGAGTGGCATGATAAACTGACATCAACACTCAAAACGTTTCTCACAAGTAACGATCTGGAATTTTCGGAGTCAGAGGAGCAGGCATCTAACACCTTCCGGGATGATGGTATCGAGATTGAAGTTGGCACGGTGCATTCAGTAAAAGGTCAGACACACACGGCAACATTGTATATGGAAACAAAATACCATGGGGATACGGACTCAGTCCGTTTGCTTCCTTTCCTCAAAGGAAAGTATCCTTCACGTGAGCGAGGGAAGGCGAGGCATATTGAGAATTTGAAAATTGCTCATGTTGCAATGAGTCGCCCCACACATCTGCTCGCTTTCGCTTGCGAAAAGTCGAATATTGAAGGGCATGAGAACGATCTTAAAAAGAACGGTTGGGAGATTTGCGATGTTGCAGATATCCTGAGTTGAGAAGATAGTGCAAAACATATCAGCATGTGGACAATTAGCCGTCTCATGAAGAGAGTAGCTGTTAGAGGATTGCCAATATGTCACTGAACCTGATTGCAAAACCTATCGCGTTTATTTCATCTGAGTTTTTCGTTATGCATTTCACTAATGGAGGTGGGATATGGATATTAAAGAAATGAAGGAAAAAATTGAAAAAGTATTCGGTTCAAGTACAGGATTAATTGGCCATCAAAATTTGATACTATCCATGACTGGACAGAAGTGTGATGTAACTTTCTTTAGGAAAAACCAGCAATTGATGTGAAAATTGATAAGCAAATCAATCTTGCATTGATGTATGGAGCTGGACCGGAAAAGCTAAAAGAGATGCTCGGAAACATAAAACTTTCTAATGGTGACTCAGTTAGCATTGGTGAAATATGGACAATAAACCCAATGCCAAAAGATGGTTTCACAGGGGAAGAATTGGTTTCAGCCGACATGTCTGAAGCAGAACAAAAAATGGGTCCAAAGAATGAGACCCTGAGGGAAATGATTAAGAATACATACCATTGTGAATCTAAAGATGAAGAAGATTATTATTTACGTAGGTTTATAGCCTCATAGATCACGCAACATGGCCATTCAATGCACTACCAATGTTGCTTATTACCAAAAGAAGTCATGTATTTTCATCGAGGTTGAAGATTTGTGTAGTACAGGAAGCTATACGTACTATAATCTGATTTTCTTATTGATGTTAGTGTGTTAGATGTTATTTAAGATTTCATAGTTTTGTTCTTTCGTCAAGGATTATCTGGGTTGCCAGCCGTTCTCTGCATGATCACCTCCATGGCATTGAAGTAGTCCCTCTTTACTTTGAGGTTTGATATCCGGCAGTACCGTTGCGTGGTTTTAACATTGCTATGCCCCAAAAGGTCTTGAATGGTGGAGAGATCGGCATCGGCATTCAGCATCTGTGTTGCCATCGTATGCCGGAGATGATGACAGGAGACTTTGATCCTCGCTTTGCGGGCATAATATTCCATGCGCCTCTGAATGCCGCGGATGGAAATGGGCTGTCCCGTACATGGCCCCTTTTCCGCCAGAAAGATTTTTCTTGTCCTGGATGCAGGTCTTACCCTCAGATAGGATGCCAAGGCATGAAGCGCATCATTGCTCATGTAGACGATCCGGTCTTTCCCACCCTTGCCGTCCTCAATCAAAATGGCCCTGCGTTTGACGTCTATGACGCCCATGGTAAGATTGGCAACCTCTTCCACTCTTAACCCGCAACGGAGCATAAGCATAAACATGGCCCGGTCACGGAACCCCTTAATAACGTTAAAGAGGCCCTCCACCTGTTCGTCTCTTAAATGCCGGGGAAGGGGCCGGGACATCTTCTGGGTGTGATTCTTTCTGATGGGGTTGGTGATAGCCATACCTTCCTCTTCACGTAGGTAGTGATAGAACTGGCGGATGCCGTTCAAATTACAGTTGACGGTCTTGGGCGCCTTCCTTTTCCTCATGAGATAATCAATGTAGCGTGATACTGTTGTATGCGTCACCTCTTCAACCGGCACATCCACCCAGATAACAAAATGCTTGATGATGTTCAGGTAGTTCTTAACGGTATTGGGCGAACAGTTCCTCCGTTTCAAAAACCGCCGCCAGTTCATGATCGCGTTGGTCATCACCATCACTGTCCCTCCTTTCTATCCTGGCCATGGCCCTAAAATACTCTTCCTCGCGGGTCTTATCGGTAAGCCTGGCATACCGCCGCGTCTCCTCGATGCTCCGGTGACCCAGCAACACCTGGAGACACTCCAGGCGCATGCCGGCGT
This sequence comes from uncultured Syntrophaceae bacterium, assembly GCA_964610735.1. Taxonomy (GTDB): domain Bacteria; phylum Desulfobacterota; class Syntrophia; order Syntrophales; family UBA2210; genus UBA2210. The sequence continues at coordinate 6,566 of CAZSYH010000037.1, forward strand.
TGAGAAACTCCGTGGCAAACGTGTGGCGAAGCGTATGCAGAGAATATCCCTTGTCAGTTAATCCCGCCTTCACAATATATCGCTGGAAGATTGTCCGGGCTGTGCTGTAAGACATCGTGTCTATGCTCATCCGAGTGTAAATAAGGTACTCCTCCCAAGGATTCCTCTCCTTCAACCACTTCCGCAGTGCAATGACCGCATCGTCGCTGAGATACACCACCCTCCCCAGACGGTTCTTCTCGCCTTCGTAAATCTCTATCCTCCGCTCCTTGATATGGACGTCTGTCATCTTCGTATTGAGCAACTCACCGATCCGCATTCCCGTTCTCAACAACACCATGATCATGGCACGGTCTCGGATGTCTTCAATCACGGAAAGCAGCTTCCGCAGATCGTCAGGATCCATGGCCCGCGGCAGCCGCTCCGGCAACTGCAACCGGATCCTCCTGCCGAAAATATCCGGGGATACAATCCCTTCCTCCACCAGATAGCGCAGAAAGGCTTGAACACTCACAAGCTTTGTCCTGATCGTCGTAATCTTATTGCCTCTGTCCTGCTCATGCTCGATAAACGCCTCCATATCTATTCTTGTGACTTCTTCAAGGCGTGTTTTGCCGTTGTCCCGTATCATGCCAAGGAAAAGAACTATGGCGCCACAGCGACCCTCCAGTGTCCTCGGTCTGCGGTTACGACGGGTCAAGTGGCGAAGATAGGCCGCAACATGATCCTTCCCCGGAAGGTCCATGTGGGCAAGCCGCTTCAAAATCTTGCAGAGCGTCTCTACGTTTCCCTTATGACGTGACGCAAAACGTAAACGCGTCTGATAATAAGGGGGAGTTTTAGTGGCGGGGATCTTAAAACCTTCAGAAGATAGGGATGTCTTCTGTATATCACTACCTCTGTTCGTCATTTCTGCCTCCTTCTCCTAAATCAATAAGAAAAACAGTCAGATGATGACCAACAACTCTTTATCTGTCAAGCATCAGTTTGGTACGTATAGCAGGAAGCACTCCTCAATACATAATTTACGTTCTTATGCCTTACTCAGCTTCCATTTCCACAATTTTCCTGCTTGTAATAATCATAGATTTTCATTCTGATATTTAAAGTATCCTTTCCATTGGCCCCATTTTTGTTTAGGAATCTATCGCGCATCATTTTATTAATATATTCAATTAATTAGCGAAAAGGGGTTCGCGTGTGGGGGTACCATGTATAGCTAAACAATAGTCTTTGGGGAAATAAGTTATATTGTCCCATCCCTCGTATGATAACTAATAAATGCGCCTAAAAACAAAGCATTCCCAGGGATACCAGGAATTTCAAGAGGAGTTATCTTCCGTTTTAACATTTTTCCGCTTGGTTTTGTTCAACCCATTCTTTGCCCTTATCTGTAAGACTATATTTTTGTTTGCTGCTTCTCGGCTTATCCGGAATCGTCATTTCCACAAGTTCTAAATCCAGAGCCGGCTTCAAATAGCGATCCCTGAAGTTTGCTTGTCCTTTCAGGTTGAGAGCGATCTGAGCTTCTGAGCGGCTCATAGGCGTATGCAGTATTTTTAAGAATTTCTGAACTTCACCCGTGACTTCATCTGTTACTTCACCCGTGACTTCACCTGCAACTTGTTCGGTAACTTGTTCTTTTGCCAAAGGCAAACGTATTTCAAAGGTTTTGCGCGAGCGGTCATTATCGTATTCCGGCTCAAGATGTCCCAATGCCTGCCATTGATTCAACACCATCCGCATTCCGGTGCCTGCCTGTTCACAGAGCCCCAGTCGCCGAAATGCCGCCACAACCTGGGGGTTGCGCACTTCTTTTTCACCAGGCTCAAGCAGATGATCGGCATTTCCGAAAACATCTCCCGGATTCCAGAACTGAATCACATTCCGGTAAAACTTGATTACAGCCTTGAAACCGTGACTGGCATAATCCTGGTGAATCAACAGGTTTATAGCAGTTTCACGGAATACTCTGTAATCTGGTGGCGCGTCATTTCTCAGCAAGGTGTGAGGATCGATACGGAAAGGTTTTTCTGCCTTCTGCATGTAGGTGGTAACCAGTCCACGCCACGTGATGATGAGATTGTCCTCAAAAACCATACGGTCCAACCAGCGAACTTCTGGTAGTGGTTCACCAAGATCTGATGGAATCCATTGAACATCAAGGGTAGGTCGGGGAAGCATCTGATGAATTGCCGCCGGGGATCCGAAAAGAAGAATGGCGGCCCTGGTAGGTTGTAATATTTCATCTTTTCTTATTAAGTAACCCCACTGGTGGAGAAATTCCTGATCATTGAGAGATTCATCATGACCGGGATTTCTTTCGTTGAACAATGCCCGGTACCATTTGATTGACTCTCGATGAAAGGCTTCCTCCAGTGGATAGCTGAAAACCTGTCCATCCCAGCGCTCCTCAGCCGCATCCCGCAGGAAACGCTCGATTTCAGGCATAGTGCAACGCTGATCACAACCTCCTCTGCGAATAAATGAGCGGCGGATATCGCCGTTCAGGTAAATTGGCTTGTCTTGCCGAGATGTCTCGGGTATGCGAAAGGCCAGAACTATCTTATCCTCTACATCGATTAATTCCGTTTCGACCTTAATATCGTGATTCACTTTATTATCGGCACGTAGCGCGCTCAAAAAATCATTCTGAACTTTGTCAACCTCAAGAACACCCGCAACTTCATAATGGCCGTCGTAATCCCTGATACCAAACACCAGCCAGCCGCCACCGGTATTTGAAAAAGAGGACACGGTCTCATAGGCGGACTCAGGCACACCGCGTTGAGCCTTCTTAAATTCAACATTATTCCATTCATGCCCATTAAGGAGTTTGATCAATTCGTCTTTTGTCATATTTTAATCATCTCATTCAACTGCAAACGCATTGCTTAAATATCTATCCAGCACGTCCTTCTTTGTTTCATCAAGGACATTATCAATCTCCGGAAGAATTTCACCCCCGGAAAGCGTGAGAATATGCTCATTGTTTCTTACGCTAAGTGGCGTTCTGTCTCCGGTCTTTATCTTTGCTAAGAGTGTATCCTGAAACTCCTGGAATATTGCCAAATCGAGGGTCATCTCATTATTTGTCCACCGGTAATTTATAAGGGTTCTGAAATTAAACCTTGTTTCTGTAAATGCGGCGAAGTAATTGAGGATGTTGGTGGAAAGTTTGTTTGCGCTTTTTAGGTTGTTTATTGGCATGTCCTCGACCCATTCCTTAACGAACCGATTTCACCGACATCAAGAGATTTATAATTTTACAGATCTTCCTCTCTGATTTCAGCCTGATCCTTCGGTAAACAAGGTTGTAGAAATCAAAACTCGAGAGCATCCTGCAAGTGCGTTTCAGGTTGGAGGAAAAGGCTATTTGCTCTTTCTTACCGCAAACGTAACTTCCAGATATTTTGGGACTATATCTAAACTCCCACTATTTTGCAACTGAATAGGGATTCCAAAATCCACCGCCTAATTTTACGAATTCCTTTAGTAATAAGGTCTTGCAGTAATTTTGCTTGCACCTGAGTACTACAAATAAAACATTATAAACCTATGTTTCTCAAGGGTTCTCCGATTTTGATGGTGAATCAGGGGATTCTGAAGGTAAAGAAATGTACGATTTGCATAAAAAACCATTTTCCGGTAAAAATCCGATCAAATTTTAAAGGCGTGGAGAGCACTTCAACCAAAAAGCTGGAGAGATACCTTTGGCAAGATATATGACATCTTTGGCTTGATAATATTGGTGACGTCTTTAAGCAGATATCTTAACTGATAAAAGTGACGACGGAGTTATGATATTCCCTTCCTGTATGCGATTTATTGAAATGGCTGAAGATAATTCAAGAGCAGACTTCACCTTTCCCCCTTTATCTTCCTCAAGGGTTCATGATTTTCTTAAGCAACAAGGCAAGGGTGGGCAGTCGTTGATGAGCGTTTACCTAAATTTCAGCGTTATGAGCATTGGAAATACATTCTCTAATTTTTTGTAATTCTTTTTAAGTTACTATTTTACCTCTCAATTAAGCTTTACCGCATGGAGGAGTATGTTTATTCCTGATTTCCTGTTCGATTACTTTTCTGCCGGATTGATGTAAATTAGGCGTGTAAAGGACTGACACTGTGAGAGTGTCTTGACAATTACGTTGCCAACACTTTTTTCTGTCATGATTTTCGACTCTGGACCTTACAGTGGCCGATTCGCCGACATCGATCAAATAGTATTTCCCTTCTCTATAACAATGTATTGCGTATACACCGGCCCGATCTTGGAGGTTGTTGGTCGAGGTGTAAGGCCCCTCGAAAGTATAGTTTACGACTCTGATACTCATTATAATCTCCTCACCTAACTATTGTGTATTTATAGTTTAAAATGAATCACTTGCCATCGTTTAGTTTACTGTGTATTCCTTCCACGGAATAGCGTGTGGTGGAACACTGGCCAAGAAACGGGAAACATCTCTTCGTCCATAATAGTTTGGTATGCCTCTATAATCTTGTGCCATCAGTACTACAGGAATACCTGGAAATAATGGTTGAAAAGACCTGATAGCGTTGTTGGCTTCAAACCTATTGTCGATTATTGATTTCTTAACAATAACGACAGCAAAAGTAACGCCTTGTTCCTTGATTACTGCTCCTTGAAATTTCATTGGGTATTCTCCTTAATAAGGCGACCATACAGTATGTGCCCCGCCTTATATGCTTTAAATGGTAATATCTAATTTTTGTCCTTTGGTGGACATGGATCGTGACCGTGGCTATCCGATCTGGATATTTTGCCATCTTTGTTGTGAATTATAAGTTCAGTATTTTGATTCTGACTTAGTTCTCTAGCTCGATCGACTGCATCCTGCTTTCGGTCAAAATGTCTGGAAGAGCGCTTTGATCCATTTCTTCTGATGTTCCAACCACTATCAGGATCTGGTACCACATGATGTTCTTTTCTAGCCATTTCCTATTACCCCCTAATCATAGTTTTTTATTTATTTTATGAGCCTCATATCTGCACGGAGTATTGGGCAAATTGAAGCTAGTGCTAATAAATCTTTGCAGTTCATTCTGTTTGACACATTGCCTAGGTTTATGCATAATCAAAACGCGATTATTCTATAGTACTTGCATTAACTTTGGTATTGTTCAGTTCGTCCTCTCATTATATATAATCCGATAAGTTCAAATATTTGCCACGGAATGACCAATTTTTTTTAAGCTCGGTTTATCCTTATAGGAATGAAACAAATGGAAGAGGATAAAGTTCTTGATCTTTTGGAAGCAGCGGACTGGGAAGAAATCATTTTGAGATTGACTCGTTATGCAATGTGGAGATCAAGGCGGTATACTTGGCAATCAGGTGACTCAAGCATACTCCCAGGTGGAAAAACGCCTGAAGATATTGCCTGCGACGCTATTCATAAAGTGTGGCAGGGAACTAGAACCTGGGACCCAGAAAAGTATCCAAATTTGCTGACCCATTTAATGTGGATTGTAAACAGTGACCTGGAGCACCTTTATTCTTCAATGGAACACAAAATAGTCAGACGAGTGCAAAAACCGGGTGATGAACAGACCATAACAAATATCAATGACGATCCAATGACAACACAGGTGTTTGTTGAAATACAAAATCCTGAAGAGGAACTGATATCCCGCGAGCAACAAATTGTTGAACAAAGAGTGAAAAACGCACTGTACAAATTGGTTAAGGGCGAGGATGATCTTGAAATGCTCCTTTTGTGTATTGAGGAGGGAATTGACAAACCCGAGGTTATAGCAGTTCAAATGGGTTGGGAAGTGTCAAAAGTAAATAACTTAAAAAAGAAGCTCCTACGGAGGACGACTAAGATAAGCGAAATCCTAAAAAAAGATGAATGGGAAGAAAAAAATGGGGAAGAGAAATAAACTCGTAAGAAGTGAAAATAAAAAAGGATTTTTGGAATCCCTTTCTGATTTTATGAGCGATTCTGAAGAGCTTACACGAAAGGATTTATTGGCGGAATTGGAAGATGAGGGTATAAATACCGTCCAACTGATGCAGAATGTAAAAAAAATAGTGGAAAACGGATCTGCCAAAAGGCGATTGGCATGGCGCGGTGCGGCCAAAGAAAAGCGCTTTGAACTCGAAAACTTATTGGAATCAGAATCCAAAAAGATTGGGCAGAAGGCATCCGATATGTGGGACAAAGCCAGAAAAATTCTTAAAGGTGGTTACGGTCTAGAGGCCCAACAATATGCAGAAGCATATTTTCGAAAGACGGAAACCATATCTGAAAAAGACCTTGAGAGTCTAATTGAAGATATGGTTGATTTAAACCTGTTAGAAAAATTGAGTGAGATCAAGGATTAAAAAATACCCATGCAGACTAGCTCATTATTGCCATTCCTGAAGGCTAAAGAAATAATAAAAAGTCTAAGGATACTAAACCCTTCTGAGATACATATTCGAGATATCGCAATGGAGCGTGGTGCGTTTGTTAGAGAAAGGACTTTGGAAACATCTGAAGGGCGGCTGATAAGAAGGGGTCGGCTCGGCATCATCACTGTTAACAAAGAAATACCCGAGCGGGGACGGAAAAGATTTGCAATCGCGCACGAGCTAGGCCATTTTGAACTCCATCACGAATCTCAGTTGATTATATGTACCGAACAGGACATGTTCCTCTGGAACGAAAGCAAATCACAAGAAATCGAAGCAAATGATTTCGCTGCTAACATTCTAATGCCAGAAGATATCTTCTCCGATCATATCGGGAGTGAGTCACCAAGTATAGATGTTGTTGCAAAACTAGCCGATGAATTTAGGACAACATTAACAGCAACAGCTTTAAGATACGTCCAACTATCTTCAGTACCTTGCGCTGTAGTAGTTAGTAAGGACAACTTTGTTAGGTGGTATAAAAAATCAAACAGTTTCGAGTTTCATGTAAAGGTCGGAGAAAAATTGAGTCCAAATACATATGCTTTTGACTTTTTCGATGGAATTGAATTGCCTCTTAAGTCAGAAAAAGTACCTGCCTCCGCATGGATAGCAGGTAATATAGATGAAGAAGCAGATATAATGGAACACTCAGTAGCACTTAATCGCTACAATGTTGTGCTATCCCTTCTCTGGATACATAAAGAAATACGATTCAAATACCGCCGTTACGATGAAGATGAGCCAGAACATGACCTAACTAACCCGTTTACACCTGATGGTAAAAGATGGCAATGGTAACGTGTTTACTTGATAGGAAACATTCTAAGAGTAATAAAAACATTTATACAAAAGCATGACTTCTATTCATACGTTGTATTTTTTACGAATGATAGCAGTGCTATACTGATGAAAGAATCAGTGGCTATGTTTTTAAGGATATTCGTTTGCTATCGAAAACAGTATCGTCAAAACACAAAGTGTAAACAGCTTTATTAGATCTTCAATTCATATTTTAACCTGTACATTGATGACAGCTGCTATATGACACAACTCCGTTAACGATTTTCAATAGGTGGAAGAACCAAACACAGAAGATATCCCACGCTATTGTGCTCCGTCTTTGCCCCGGAGAGCCATACTTGTGTGAGGAGAAGAAAAAACCAGAGCACACGACCTATTGATGAGCGTATGCCGAGGGTGAGACAAAAACACCCACTTTTTGGTGCCTATATAGGTGCCTATCGTCCGGGATTTGGTGCCTATATAGGTGGGTATAAGCGGTATTTCTTAATAACACTTTATAGCATTTAAAGGCAAGTAACTCCTTAATATTTCAGATATATATTTTGATTAACATCACTTAATAGCACTTGGTAATAATTTGCTTTTTGGGACTCTGACTCCGTGAATCCAGGTTCGAATCCTGGTCTCCCAGCCATTGAATAGCAACGGGTTTAGCCAAGTCTATGGCTAAACCCGTTTTTCTTTTCGGAAGCTTATCTGTTTTCTTTCTCCGCAAATTTTGCCCATGAATCCCGCAGTGTTATCGTTCGGTTGAAGACAAGGGTGTCAGAGGATGAGTCAACGGTATCCACACAAAAATAGCCGAGCCTTTCAAACTGGAACCGGCTTCCCGGTTCGGCATTCGTTATGCTTGGCTCCAGCCGGCATGATCTGAGGATTTCTAATGATTTTGGATTGAAGTACTCCGTATAATCGGCACCTTCCTCCAGAGGATTGGCCACGCGAAAAAGGCGGTCATAAAGGCGCGCTTCCGCCGGGATAGAATGGGCTGCCGATACCCAGTGGATGGTCGCTTTGACCTTCCGGCCGTCGGGGGCAAACCCGCTTCGCGTTTCCGGGTCATAGGTGCAGTGGACTTCGACCACCTCTCCCGTGTCCGGATCTTTGACTACGCTCACGCACTTTATAAAATACCCATAGCGGAGACGCACTTCCCTGCCGGGAGTGAGCCTGTAAAACTTTTTTGGAGGATCTTCCATGAAATCGTCTTGCTCTACATAGAGTACCCGTGAGAAGGGCACTTTCCGGGAGCCCATTTCGGGATTCTTGGGATGATAGGGGCAATCGAGTTCCTCAACCTGGTCTTCCGGGTAGTTATCGATGACCACACGGAGTGGTCGGAGCACGGCCATAACACGCGGAGCCTTTTCATTCAGGTCATCCCTGACGCAGTTTTCAAGTAAAGCCATGTCGACAAGGCTGTCATTTTTGGCTACTCCGATACGGTCACAAAAGTCGCGGATCGCTTCGGGGGTAAACCCCCGTCTGCGCATCCCTGCCAGGGTAGGCATCAGCGGATCATCCCATCCGCTGACAGATCCTCTTTCCACTAATTCAATTAGCAAACGTTTACTCATAATAGTAAAGCTGAGATTGAGACGGGCAAACTCGACCTGCTGCGGATGACATTCGACGTTCGATTCATCCAGAAACCAGTCATAAAGAGGCCGGTTGTTTCCGAACTCCAGGGTACAGATGGAATGGGTGATCCTTTCGATGGAATCCGAGAGACAGTGGGTAAAATCATACATAGGATATATGCACCACTGATTGCCGGTTCTATAGTGAGTCTGTTTTTTAATCCGGTACATGACAGGATCCCGCAAGGTGATATTAGGAGATGTCATGTCAATTTTTGCCCGAAGTACGTGGGACCCTTCTTCAAACTCTCCGGCCCGCATGCGTTCGAACAGATCGAGATTTTCTTCCACCGATCGTTTGCGATAAGGGCTCTCTTTGCCCGGTTCGGTGAAGGAGCCCCGGTGCTCCCGAATTTCATCCGGACTTAAACTGCAAACAAAGGCCTTGCCCTTCTTGATCAACTGGACGGCATACTGGTACAAATTTTCATAGTAATCAGAGGCGTAATATAAACGATCTTCCCAGTCGAACCCCAGCCATTTCACGTCTCGAAGGATAGAATCGACGTATTCCATGCTTTCCCCGCTCGGATCAGTGTCATCCATACGCAGATTACAGGTGCCCCCGTATTGGGCGGCGATACCAAAATTGAGGCAGATGGACTTTGCATGTCCGATATGGAGGTACCCATTCGGCTCCGGCGGAAATCGGGTCGCCACGAGCCCTTCATGCTTGCTGGTTCTGAGGTCGTCTTCGATAATATCCCGGATAAAATCAGATGGGGGAGAGGCATTGTTTTGGGCCATATGTGTAATTTCCTTTCTACTGTTCTCGGTCGATTGAAAGAGATTTGCCCGACAAATAGTTGCCCCACCTTTTTATCACATTTTAAGTTAGAATTCTGCCATTTTTATTGAGTGCTACCTGCACCAGGCTTTCCGCTTCAGCTGGTCAGTTCTTGCTTTTCCGGGAGAGGACACCGCAATCCCCCGCCCAAAGGGTTGATCTGATTCACAGGTGTACCCAGCTTACGATATATTCCATCTGACCGCTTCGGATATCCGGTTTGTCTTCCTTCCAGTTCCCCTCCAGACCAATTTCCTTTGCGGAGAGTTCGAAATGGCACATGGCGATTCCCATATCGATATTTTGCAGTTGTATATTTCCAAATAATTTATTGTATCCTTTTGTCCGTTCCAGATAAAAATGGAACACGTTCTTATCTTGTTCCCTACAGATTCGCCACGGTTGCCTATTAGATGCGGAAGGCCCAAGTCGTACCGATTCGAGAGGAACAGCATATTTTTCTGCGCGTTCTTCAGCAAGCGGAATTTTAAAAGACCCGTCATAGAAGAGTTCACTCCATGGTTTTCTCTTGTTTGACGCCGCTATAAACCTGAAAAGATTATCAGTCCGGGACCGCTTGTCTTTGACATAGCCGACGGGGCTGACAGCTGGGAGGAGTTCATTCTCAGCTACGTTCATTCTTCCGGCAAAACCGCTTCTGTTGAACGTTCCTCCAAGCCAGCAGGTACCGAGATCAAGATCGGTGGCAACAAGGATATTCTTTTCCATACAATATCCATAATCCTCCATCGCCTTATATCCCCTGGTTACGGTTCCCACAATGAATAGTCGCGCGCCTTTGATTACTCCATAGGTTCCGAGAGTCTTAATCTCCTTTCTCTCCAGCTCACTCAGATCGAGGAGCTTAAATCTGAGTATGCTACCGAAAGGGCCTCTCGTGTTTCTGCTGAAAAAATTAGACAATTGCTCTACTTTTTCTTCTTCAATAGCCTTGCCCTCGTAGGTTCTGCACGACATACGTTTTTGGATTAATTCAACGATCGATTTCATAAAAAATACATACCTGCTTTTTATTGATGTGGTTAGATGTTTTTGAATCTTTGAAAATGCTTCCAATCGTGCTATCCTTGCCACGAAGCAATACTAAATCTAAAACAACACAAAATCAAGTGCACATAAAAGATAAATACAGGTTAGTCCCTTGATTTAAGCGGAGAGCCCGCTATCGCCCAAATACACGTTCCACATTTTTGAAGAGGTTGAGAACATATTCATGGCGGATGTTTACCTGAGAAATCTGGAAAACGATATCATTGCTTATTTGACTGACTGCGACAGGGAGTATCTGCCCTCCATTGAGTCCCTTTCTTCTGACCTGCTTGATCGAGGGATAATGTTTGCCGTGCATGTGCCTTCAATTTTTCCCCGAGACAGATACTCCGGTACCGCGGAATTCATTAACCGGGTTATCCAGGATCTTGGTCTTGTTGGTACGTATGCGTTCAGAACCGAGGGGTTCTATAAAAGCCGGAAAGATCATGATAATTTTCGGATTGTATCTTATGTCAAGGTTTACAAAATCCCTGGAATGATCCGTCAATTCAAAGAAAGGCTTAAAAAACTCCAAAAGGAAACCAAACAGGAGTGTCTCTTTGTATCGATCGGATTGAGCAGTGCCTTTTTCGATTGTTGGCAAGACAAAGGTCCGGACCTGCTGTTCGAACAGAATGCCTTACAGGAACTTAGCGAACAGAAAGAAAAAGCCGGTGTTGATGTTGTGCGTTCGCTGCTTTCCAATTCCCCCAAACTGGTCGTCATCCGTGGATTTTCGGAAGGAGAGTTCATGGATCGATTTAAAAAGGGTGTCAACTCAATGGCAGATGTGTTCGGCATCAAGCCTTTCTGGATAGAGGTAAGTGCATCTAAACCATATTTGCAGTCTCTGCGCGAGGCGATCGAAACGGCTCCGGATGCCATTATCGTTCACCATGGTCACACCGGGAAGGATTACAGGCTGCGAGGAAAGATTGAGAACATGGCAGACCAGGCAATCAAATCCGGTATAAAAATGGTTGTTTTCGATACCGGACTTCCTGTAAATGGTGTCACTGAAATTTCCCAGGACGATATGTTCATGAGCATTTTGCTGGCCAGAAAAATCAATGCGGATTTCTCCGACCAATCGAAAATGGGGGTACTTTATGTCAATGATGCAAGGGAATACTTGCCGCTACAGAAAAGGGATTATACCTGGAACAGCGCCATCAAGTGTTATCCTCGGATTCGGCAGGTATCCGGATGCGAAGTAGATGTCAATGCGTCGCAAAACGCAAAAAAGATGATAATAAAAAACGCCCTGATCGAAAACCGTGAAATCGCTGGTTGGAATAGCCCTGGAAAATCAATTGAAGCGATTGTGGCAATGTGGGATGAATTTGCGAAGGCGGCCGTCAGAGCAGTGAACGAACTTATCTCAGAAAACAGACTGAGAGAAAAAGAAATAAAAATCTACTCTATGGATCTGGTTGAAGAAGATCTGGAAATAATGAAACAAAACCGCACAACGTGGGTAGCGACGGTGGCGACTGATCCGTACCAGATCGGCAGGGTTATTGTCCGTACTGCACTTTTAAAGATTTCAGGCGAAGACCTCAAGTCAATTACGATGGAACCTTCGCTGATCACGAGTGAGAATTTGTTTGAATTGCCTGCACATACAATTTCCGATTTGCAAGTCTTTCGTGGTTACAGTGAATCGCATTGGGCGTGGAAAGAATGGATGCTCAGGAAATGCAATGGCTGACGCCTCATTTGTTATTTGATTCCCGAAGCTTGCGCCACTTTTCAAGCCTTTTCTTGACGACTTTTTCGTAGCCCCTCTCCGTAGGCCGGTAGTAAATCTGTCCCTTCAGTTTTTCAGGGAGATAGTCCTGAGGGGCATGGGCGTCGGGAAAATTATGATCATACTTATACCCCTTGCCATAGCCGAGATCCTTCATCAATCCTGTTGGTGCGTTTCGAATATGAAGTGGCACCGGAAGGGTGCCGGTTGCGCCTACGGTCTGTTTAACCTTGCCGTAGCCTGTGTAGAGAGCGTTACTCTTCGGGGCTGTCGCAAGGTATACGGCGGCCTGTGCCAGGGCAAGTTCACCTTCGGGAAGACCGATGAATTGAAAGG
>CAZSYH010000038.1:0-18993 GCA_964610735.1 uncultured Syntrophaceae bacterium
ACAGACCGCGCACCCCGAGCGACTCGGTGCCGATGATTTCAATTCGCATCATTCTATCCAATAAAACGTGCCTCTTTCATAATCATTACTTTTTTATCTTGATGTCTTTAACGATCTACAGCAATCGCTGTTTCGATCATAGTGAGTATCCGTTTCTCTACTTTATTTCTGTGGGATGATCTGACGGGTGTCTCCTCCAGCCCACCGTTGCTTAAAACCAATCCAGATGACGTATACAAACATGAAAATGGTGAAAAGCGTAGCCGGCAGGGCACTTTCTTTACTGAAAAGGGATAGTGCAATCCCTGCCGCAAGTCCGTAATTCTTGAGGGTACCAAGGAGCACCAGGCTCATCGTCGTTTGGGGGTCAATTCGAAACAGCTTTCCAACCCATTCGACAATCAGGCCCAGAACAAACATGCTTCCGACAGCAATGGCGGCGACGGGGAGCAGCTTCATCGGCTGGCGGATGAATATGTCCTGATTCAGCCCCACAATCGAGTATACCACAACAAAAAAGCCCCAATTAGTGATTGCACCTTTTACGTTTTCCAGATCCTTGTCGATTTTTCTCCAGCGCAGGATCCGTGAAACTATCAGAGGGATGATGATCAGCACAATCGCAGCGATAGAGAGTTTCTCAAGTGCAAACCGACTTGACTCTAAAAAATTGTATAAAACCAGCGGCAGGATTATCAGTGCACTGAGGTATCCTCCCATTGTTCCGGCAAGGGAGAAGGCATTGTTACCCTTAAAAAGATCGGTAAAGGGAATTACAGCAACGGCGGGGGGCATAATGGCAATCACTACAAAACCGTTCCAGAGCTCCTTGTTATGTATGAAAAGCGCGCTTACCCCGAGGATGAAGCCGCCAAGAACCGCGTAACTCATGAAGACGCCGAAGAGAGCCGGAATGATGAGGGAACGCGGAGAAGGGAAGGCGCTTCGTGAGATTCCCATAGTTGACATGCTCATCACCAGGGCAAGGGCCGGGAGTGTCAGATGTTGGGTCCATCTGCTGGCTTGAGGAAGGAACAGGCCCAGAACAAGCGCCAGAGAAAGGATGAAATCCCTATTCTGCAAAAGCTTTGAGATCTTTCTCATCATGTCTCTTTCACCACATTCCTTGTTTTACTGTTCGTTTAAGGATCAGGTTCTCAATGACATAAGAGGTAATTACCTATACTTTCTACACTAAAAAGCAAACAATTGGTAATATTCTTTTCTTAAAATCCAGGCGGGGGCGCTTTTGCCGTATCCCGGAGATCAATGATCGTCTCATTGTCACCGGCATAAATGGGAGAGTTAAAAACCGGACAGGCAATTAAATTGAGCAGCCGATTATTCATGCCGCAACGCCTCGATGGGGTCCAGTTGAGCGGCCTTTCGGGCTGGAAAGTAGCCAAAAATAACCCCGACGGCCGCCGAAAACAGAAAGGCCACTAACACGATGCCCGGGTTGAATATAAATGGAATACCCAGAAATCCGGCGCCAATACGGGCAGCGGTCAGGCCGAGTAAGATGCCGGTAAGGCCGCCGAAACAGGAGAGTACCACTGCCTCCACCAAAAACTGCATGAGTACTTCTTTTCCCAGGGCTCCAATGGCAAGGCGCGTACCGATCTCTCGCGTTCGTTCGGTCACCGATACCAGCATGATGTTCATGATGCCGATCCCCCCCACCAGTAGGCTCACCGCTGCTACTGCTCCCAGCAGTCCGGTGAGCACCCGGGTCGTGCCGGTAACGGTGCTCATGATTTCCTGCATGTCCCGGACATCGAAATTATCGTCTTCACCATCCGCTATATGGCGGCGCTCACGAATCAGTCGTTCGATATCTGCCTGGACTTTTGTGGTGGAAACACCGTCCTGGGCCGAAATAAAGATGTCCCTGACATATTTGTTGCCTGCAATACGCCGCTGGAAGGTGCGCACGGGTATAAGCACAAAGTCATCCTGGTCCGATCCCATGCTGGACTGACCTTTGGATTTGAGCACACCAATCACCTGGCAGGACAGCTTCTCCAGACGAATCGTGGCACCGATGGGGTTTTGCCCCCCGAAGAGAGCTTCACGCACGGTTTCGCCAAGGATACAGACAGCCCGGCCGCTGCGCAACTCTCTGTCGGTAAAGCTACGGCCTTTTTCCAGGGTCCAGTTGCGCACCGCGAGAAAGGCATTGGTGCTACCGCTAACCGTGGTGGACCAGTTCTCGTTTCCGTAGATGGCCTGTGCGCTTTGGGAAGAGACCGGCGCCACGGCGGCCAACCCGGAGATCTCCCGGCTGATAGCCTCTGCATCCGTCAGTTTCAAGTGTTCAGCTTCCGAGCGCTTGCCGCCGGGTCCGCGCGGCCCCTGGGTGGGCCTGACCTGTAAGAGGTTGCTGCCCAGACTGGAGATCTCGGCGGTCACTTGGGCGGTGGCACCGTTTCCCAAGGTCACCATGGTAATGACAGCTCCAACACCGATCACAATACCCAGGATGGTCAGTGATGACCGCAGGACATTGCGCCGGATTTCCCGAAGAGCCAAAAAAACGGTTTCCAAAAGCATTATTCTGTCTTTCCCTCCTCTTGGTCGTTGTCGATGAGACCATCCGTAAAATGGAGCTGACGAGCGGCATACGCTGCCATATCCGGCTCATGGGTTATCATAACGATGGTGATGCCCCTGTCGCGGTTGAAACGACAAAGGAGCTCCATCACCTCTCTGCTGCGAGCAGTGTCAAGGTTTCCCGTCGGCTCATCGGCCAGCAACACTTCTGGCTGGGTGACGATGGCGCGGGCAATGGCGACCCGCTGCTGTTGTCCCCCGGAAAGCTCGCCGGATGTATGGGATTCCCAGCCTGTAAGACCCACGTCATCCAAGGCTTGCCGGGCCTGTTCCCGTCGTCTGGCAACCGGAATGCCGCGATAGATCAACGGGAGTTCCACATTTTCCAGGGCTGAGGTACGTTTTAGAAGGTTGAAGCCCTGAAATACAAATCCCAGATAATGACGACGTAAGATCGCGCGCTGGTCCCGGGACAGAGCTTCGACTTTAACGCCTTCGAACCGGTAGGTCCCGGAGGTCGGCGGATCCAGACAGCCCAGGATATTCATACAGGTGGATTTACCCGATCCGCTTGCTCCCATCACAGCCACAAACTCTCCCGGATCAATGCGCAGGTCAATACCCTGCAGGGCGTGCACTGCTGCCTGTCCTTCTCCATATACCTTGGAGATACAGTCCAGTTCGATAAGGGGATTATTTCTTTTTCGGTTCGCATCTATTATATTCATTTGCTTACACTCACTGTATCAACGACAAGCGCCATTCCGGGTGTAAGATCGCCTGATGTCACCTGCGTCATGGTACCGTCAGTCACACCGATAGTCACGGCAATGGAAACAAGACTGTCAGCATTGAGCGACCAGACAACCTGCTGGTTATGATCTGTGCTTTTGTGCTGGTTCTCATTCGATGGAGAACGGTGTCCCCCGGGTTTGGGGGGCATGAGTTTACTGACAAAACCGCCAATGCCGGAGGTACTTTTCTCTGATTTGATCTCTGTTGCCGGTGGGGTAAAACGCAGGGCAGTATTCGGTACCAGAATCGCCTGTTCGATTTTTTTGACAGTGATATCCGCTGTTGCCGTCATGCCCGGCCGCAACAGAAGATCCGTGTTGTCCACACTCAATACAGTCTCATAGGTAACCACACCGTCGGTGGTCTGGGCGCCGTAACGAACCTGACGGAGGGTTGCCGGAAATGTCCGATCCGGGTAGGCGTCAACAGTAAACGAGGCGTGCTGATCTTCCTTTACTTGGCTGACATCGGCCTCGTCCACATCCACATGGAGTTCCATCTGGGTGAGGTCCTCGGCAAGTGTGAAAAGTACCGGCGCCGAAAAGGAAGCTGCCACGGTCTGTCCGGGGTCCACATCGCGGGAGAGAACAATGCCGTTGATGGGTGATCGAATGATCGCTTTTGACAAATCTGTCTGATTGTACTCCAGGGTTGCCTGAGCTTCGGTAACCTGGGCTTTCGCGCAGATAAGATCAGCCTGAGCCCTTTGAAATGAGGCTTCTGCAGCATCCAGCGTATCCTGGGAAGGGGCCTTGTTGTGCGTCAGCTCGCGGGCATATTTTATCCGCGTCAGGGCAGTGCGCGTTTCCGTTACAGTACTCTTTACCTGCAAAACATTTCCTCCGGCAGCATCCAGAGCGGCTTGGGATTTCATGACCTCAGCTTCGAGTTTTGAGGTATCCAGCCTCGCCAGCACCTGGCCGACGCCAACCAGGTCATTGTAATCCACCTCGACCGTTTCGATGATGCCCGACAGCTCGCTGCCGACATCCACCTGATTGGTCGGTTCCAGCGTTCCGGTTGCGGTAACCGTAACGGTAAGGTCGCCTTGCTCAACGGCTTGCGTCTTGAACTGTAACGAACTGGCGTTCTTATTGCCGGTCCAATATATAATGGCCAAGACGATTAGCAGTACCGTAGTCCCCCATCCGAACCACCGTTTCAGGTGTCGTTTCGGGCCTGAAGAAGAGGTGAGACCCAGAACCTCTGTGATATCCGGATCTTGATTCGTGTTTTCGTTTGTCATAGGTCTATCCTTTGTTGTGGGGTGCGTTATCTTCCGGTAAAGACGTTACAGTGGTCCAGCCGCCGCCAAGGGCTTTGTACAGTCGTACCAGATTGGATGTGACCGCTCCGTCACTTTGCGCCAGGTTGTCTTCAAAGGACAGCAGCGAGCGCTGCGCATCTAAAACATTACTGAAATCCACGAGGCCGGCCTGGTACTGATCCCGTGTCAGTTGGGTTGCCTGCTGCGCCGCATCTTGCCCGGCTTTGAGGGTCTTGCGGCGCTGCTGTTCCTGGGCATAAGCGATCAGTGCATTTTCCACTTCCTCCAGGGCATCGAGAACTGTAGATTCATATTGGATCAGGGCTTGTTCCTGCAGGACCGATTGTACCTTGATGTTCTGCCGGATGGCACCTGCATCAAAAATGTTCCAGGAAAAGCTGGGACCGATACGCCAGATGTGGCTGGCGGCGGTCAGGAAATCACCGCTGGACAGGGATTCAAGCCCGATCGAACCGATTAATGTGAATTTGGGGTAAAGATCTGCCGTGGCAACTCCCACCCGTGCAGTCTGGGCCGCCAGCTCACGTTCGGCCATGCGGATATCGGGCCGGTGTCGCAAGGTGTCGGCTGGTACGCCCACGGCAACTTCCAGTGGAGTTACCGGTATGGGTTTATGTTCTTTCAGCTCCGCATGAACCGCACCGGGCGTTTGCCCCAACAACACGGCCAGGCGATTCTGGGCTTCTTCCAGTCCGGTACGCAAGGCGGGTATTTGCGAACGGGTATCTTCCAGATTGTAGCGGGCCTGCTGCAGGGCCAGTTCGTCAATTAGTCCGGCCTGAACCCGCGATTGTATCAATCCAAAGGTTTCCTGCTGGGTGCCAAGATTTGCCTGAGCTACTGCCAGCCGGGTCTGGTACGTCCGGGTATCGACATAGTTCAGGGCCACTTCGGCCAATAGTGATACCAGAACGTTGTTGAGATCTTCAGCGCTGGCCTGCAAATCGGCGTCTGAAGCCTCGATAGATCGCCGCAGACCGCCGAAAACGTCCAGTTCCCAGCCCGCATCGAAATCCGCGGCATACAGATTGGTTTCGTCGCCGCCACCTTTGTTTTCACTGCTGCGGGATTTCGTGACCGACCCTGTGGCGTCGATGGCCGGAAACAGATCGGCCCGGCTGATGCCTCTGCGTGCCCGTGATTCACGGACGCGTGCCCGGGCTTCTTTGAGGTCCAGATTGTTGGCGACGGCGCGATCCATCAGGCTGGATAAAACAGGGTCATTGAGCGTCTCCCACCAGATGGCCAGGTTTGTTGGAGATGCCTTTTTATTGGTTAGTCCTCCGTCAAGGTCGCTGTACCAGGTTCCCGCTGCTTTGATTTCCACCGGCACATAATTGGGGCCCACGGCTGCACATCCGAACATATTAGATAGCATGAACAATCCCAATAGCCCGCCAAAACATAGACGAAACCATCGGACGGGGCCACCCCCGGATAATAAACCTGAATTTCTTGAGTCCCTCCAGAAATCCTCAAAGTTAGTAATCATTCAACGTGTCCTTATTCCTGGTTCCCTCTTTGGGACTCCCCCGTCTTGCCGCCGGAACGCGGCTTCGGATTATCGGGCCGAAGGACCAATCGATCACCATCCTGCTCACAGGTGCCGCACACTGTATCACCCCGCGGGCTGACAAATTCCGCTGTATCTCCGGCACTTTTGCCTTCGCAGGCAGTAAAAGCCTCCGGTGGCGGATCTTGGTGACCTTGTCCCTTGGAAGGTCCTTGCCCAAATGCATTGGTGAACGTACACATCATCAGCAAGATAAAAATAATTGACACTTTAATTAAAGATTTCATCGATTAACCTCCTATTATCTGGTTACAAATGATTCTACCCGAATCTGCTTATCAGGAACCCCGCCCGATTCGCAAAAAGGGCGCCATACCGGATAGCTGGCTTGATATTATCCGTTTCAATTTTCCAAAGGCTTTTTATTGTCAAGTCTTTCCATACTTTGAGGTCTGGAGACTGGCTTTTCGTCATGCCTTGAACCTTGCCTCTGGAGATGCATATCATATAGATTTATTTTTTTGATTTGATCCGCATTAAGAATTTTTCCAAGGGCCAGGCGTGATTCAATTTCCTGGACAAACATTTTACCTTGCATATCTGAAATCTTTTTCGCCGTTGAAAGGACTGCCGTATTGTCAAAGATGTCATCGGATAATGCCTTATCCATTTGCAGACGAAGACTGTCGGTCTGTGCTTTTAAAGCCAAACACTTTTCACGGAAGGTAAAATCCACATCCTTAATTTGCTTAATCTGATTTTCGGTAAGTTCCAGGTTTTGAACCATTTGCGGGTTCCGCCAGATACCAAGGATCGGGCCGTGGGGACCTTTCATGTCAAAGCCTTTGCCCTGCCGTTGATCACCCGGTGCCCCTGCCAGTGCGAGTGCCGGAACAAAACAGACCATGATGAGAAGAACAATAACACCGGTGGTAAATTTTTTACTCCATTTCGAATTCATAGTGTATCTCCTTTAAGTTGTGTCATTTTTCCAAGGGATTTCCCCTCGGTTTTGAGCTGAATATACAGGAATGATGTAAAGGATTTATGTTATTCAACGACAAAATTGTAAAGATTGTGTAAAATGCGTTGTCCCGTTATTATGGATGGTATAAACAATAGGGCAATGAAACTGCATTAAAGGGCTGGGTGTCACGATGACACACCAAGAAA
Source organism: uncultured Syntrophaceae bacterium (assembly GCA_964610735.1). Classification (GTDB taxonomy): domain Bacteria; phylum Desulfobacterota; class Syntrophia; order Syntrophales; family UBA2210; genus UBA2210. Next base: position 7,323 of record CAZSYH010000038.1, read on the forward strand.
TAGTGTCTCCTAAAATGAAAATTTTAATTGTTGATGATGACAGGAAGTTGTGTCGGCTTGTAGCGGACTACCTTGAACCTATGGGGTATGATGTTGAAGCCGCCTATAACGGAACCCGGGGACTGGAAATGATCTTGCACGGTAACTACCACGCGGTGATCCTGGACGTCATGATGCCGGGTATGGACGGGTTTGAGGTGTTGAAACGCCTGCGCAAGGAATCCGACATACCGGTCTTGATGCTCACCGCAAGGGGTGAAGAAACCGACAGAATTGTGGGCCTTGAGATTGGGGCCGATGATTACCTGCCCAAGACCTTCTCCACGCGTGAGCTTTTGGCGCGCCTCCGCGCCGTTACTCGCCGATATGTCGTATCCGAAAGCAAGGCTTCATCCGCAGCTATGGATAAGGTCTTGATATTCGGAGACCTGCAAATCAATCAAAGCTCCCGAACGGTTTGTCTGGGTGCAAAAACGCTGAACCTGACCCCTATCGAATACGATCTATTGACAAGCTTGGCCAGATCTGCCGGACGGGTTCTGACACGCGACCAGCTCTTAGATGCCGTTGCCAGCCGGAGTTATGAGGTTTTCGACCGCTCCATCGATGTCCATATCTCTTCGCTACGGCGCAAGCTCGGGGAAGATCCCCGTAACCCCAGACTCATTCAAACGGTTCGAACGGCAGGATATATGTTCAAAAGCCCGGGTGATCGGCAATGATGAAACCGCTATCCTCTTTATTTGCAAAGATCCTGTCCTGGTTCTTTCTGAACCTGATCATAGTGGCAGCAGCCTTGGCGGTTTTCTTCGCCTTCCAGCCCCAGGTAAATCTGCATGCTATTTTCGGGGACCAGGGATCTACCCGATTACGAACCGCCGGGATGTTGATTTCCCATGACCTGAATCAAACGACTCGGGCTAACTGGTCCGATGTACTTGCCAGACATGCAGAGATCCATCAGGTGGATTTTGTGCTTGTGCTTGAAGACGAATCTTGCTTCTCCTCAAAGGACATGGATCTGCCTGATGCGATTAAAGAAAGAGTCAGGCACACTTTACGGCAGGAATTTCCCCCAGACCGGCTTACTCCACCCCTTTATGCCCCCAGCAACCTTCAAAGGGACCTGAAAAACCACACTGTTGATGATAACGTTGGCTTGCCAAAAAATCGAGTCATCGGAGGTCCTTCGAACATACGCCCCGATGTGTATTACAAAAAGCCGCATGTAATGATGCGGACGCAGTATCCGACCCGCTACTGGTCTGGAATTCGAATCCCATTGTTCCTGGAACCGACGCACCCCCCGGTACCCGCCCTGTTTTTTGCAGTGTCGGATTCCGTAACGGGCAACGGCTTTTTTTTCGACCCGCTTCCCTGGATGGTTGTTTCAGCATTAGTGATACTGATTTCGTCGTTGTTGTGGATTCCTATGGTCAGAAACATCACCCGGCCGCTTTCCCGCATGACCCTTGCAACTGAGGAAATTGCCAAAGGAAAATTTGATGTATCCATCCATGAACCAAGGGCCGATGAGATCGGACGCCTGGCGAGGGCAATAAACCACATGACCTCACGTTTGTTAGCTTTTGTAAAGGGTCAAAAACGATTTCTGGGGGATGTGGCCCATGAACTGGGTTCCCCCATCGCCCGAATTCAATTTGGCCTCGGTGCCTTGGAACAGCGTACCCAGGGGGAAACCAAGAATCGGGTGACTGACATAATAGAAGACGTCGAGCAGATGTCCAAACTGGTTAATGAACTACTCACTTTTTCGCGGGCCGAAATACAAGCAACGGCAGTCAAGCTGGAACCAACGGTCTTGCTTCCTGTTGTCGAAGCGGCGGTCAAGCGGGAGGTTCCACCGGAAACGAATATTATCGTTCAAATAGATCCGGGGGCCTTTGTTATCGCATCTTCAGCACTTTTAACCCGCGCCCTCGCCAACCTGCTAAGAAATGCCGTCAAATATGCCGGAGAAGCCGGCCCGATTTATGTTTCCGCCGAAAAAAGAAAAGATGAGGTCGCAATAGAGGTTCGGGACACCGGCCCTGGTGTTTCAGAGAACCTCCTTGATCAACTTTTCGAACCCTTCTTCCGCCCTGAACCCTCCCGGGATCGAGATTCCGGCGGTGTCGGACTTGGACTGGCAATAGTGAAAACCTGCATAGAAACGTGCAACGGAACTGTCTCTGCCCGTAACCTTAAACCCAAAGGATTTGCAGTTACAATCACCTTAAAAGCTTGACATCAAATTGTCACTATTGAGGGGATACTGCCCTATCAATACCTTGTAGAAAAGAAGCTCTCGAACTTCGCTATTTTTTGCCTGATATTTTAAAACCCTATCATGTCGAATTTTGTCAGGGTTGTGTTCCGCCTCGTTCCCGGCGCGTTCAGGAGATGCCATGCGGTATATTGTTCGGCATAAAGCTCACCGGCTGACATTCCATCAACGGGAACGATAACCCGGAAGCCGCGCATGGAGGCGCCGGTTGCCGTGTGCAAGACAGCGCCTTCAGCCGTTGTCCCGACTATAATCACTGTTTTAATCCCCTTTTCGCGCAGGATTTTTTCCAATTCAGTATTGTAGAATTTATCGACACTCGATTTGACAACCGGCTCCTTTCCCTGAGGGGTCACGCCGGGCAGAATCGTCTCTATTTCTCCCCTGCTTGTCATGCTGTACACGACGAAAACGCCGTTGCTCCTTGCCCGATCCAAAAAGCCCTTAATTTTGGGAACGGAGGAAATGCACCTCGGCCTTCGTTCCGGATTACAGGTCAGTTCCTCTATATCCAGAATCAGAAATGCCGTTTCCTTCGGGTCAAGTTTAACGGCTTTGAGTTCCACCGGCGGGGGCGCCTTTGCCGTGTCCCAGAGATCAATGATCGTCTCACTGTCACCGGCATAAACGGGCGAATTAAAAATCGGACAGGCGATTAAAAGGATGGCTGCAAACATGACCATTAGAACAAGGTGTTTACATATTGATATTGTTTTCATCTTCTCTCCTCCTTATATTTCTGCCGGCATTGTATCATGATTTTTTCATAAAATCTTTGAAGTTAACCCTCTCTTCTCAGTAAGATAAGTTTAATTCTTCTTAATTCTTACCGGCGCGAGGTAAAGACGCTGGGAAACATGCCCGGCATCAATATCAATACCTTTCGACAAAATAGAGACCGCCCTATTGGTTTGATATTTTAAATTTCCTTTTTTCAGGATCGGGTTGTTGACGGTAGAGAATGGCGATGTTGCCGATGAGGCCTACCTGCTCGCTCTTGGTAGCTTTGGCGATTTCTTGCGAGACTTCTTTTTTGGATTCTTTCAATTCGGCGAATTTCACCTTGATAAGTTCATGATTTTCCAGGGCGCTATCAACCGTGTCGAGCAGTTGCTTGGTGACGCCTTTAACGCCGACGATCACGATTGGTTTTAAATGATGTGCCTGAGCGCGAAGGTGTTTTCGCTGTGATCCTTTGAGTGGTTCCATTGTTTCTCCTTCTACTAAATAACTGACGTTTTAAAATACCCGGCGGTAGTGGTTATTGACAACAGGTTCCACTCCTTCTGGATAGGTTCCGGGTCCGAGACCATGCAAACCAACAGTGGTATCTTCCCTACAGATGCCAAATGCGTATGGCCACGGATATTTCTCTTCATCTCAAGTTTTTAATGGTTTTCGTCCTCGGATGACGACAAAAACGAATGTCTTTATTGTCGACGCAGAAAGTATAGAATGAGCACACGTGTGTCAATCAAATATTTAAGAAATCAAACATGGAGATTGTGGGGAGAATAGGGGGGTGTCCCGAATGTCTCTCGAGGGTGAGAATATTGAATTGAAAATTCTGTTTAGTTCTTCCTATAGTCGCAGGAAAATCCGTCTATAACAATTATAGTAGATTACTTTCAATAATTAAGTAAGCTGTCCCCGTAATTCCGCAATAATTAAGTAAGCTGTCCCCGTAATTCTGAAAAGGTACAACCTGTCATCTTGTCAAATACCCACACCTGATCCTGCTTCCCATTACCAAAGTTGCGGAGCAGGAACTGTGGAACATAGTGCTGTATCTTGGTGACAGTCATCTTTTTACCTATCAGATCGGGAACGACCTTTTCATTTAAAGCCTAATTCAACAGTATTTATATAGTTTCTGTAAAAAAACAAACACAGCAATTTTGCCGTATAAGACGCCTGCATATCACAAAAAAGAGGGCATTTTTTGTTAGGTGCATCCGTTTGCTCTGCATTTTTCTGTCTCTATAGGGATATGCGAGAGAACCTGTCTGTCACTTTATCCTTCTGTTCTTTCCAAGGACTCTTATCTCCGTCAGATTCTGCGAGTGCCACGACACTTTGGATACGTAGAGCACCCATAGAAAGCGCCATACCTTCCTGTTCTGAGAACCATTGGGGACCCACATTTTGGGCAGTTTTTCCTCGTCGTGTCTTGCGTGGTTGAGGCCTGGGCTTTCATCTTCCGGGCAGGCCCCTTTCTGGAGCGACTTTTTGCCTTGCACTCCTTACAAATTCTTCCTATACCAGTTGTAAGATTGCTGTCTATGAAAGCGTCGATAGCCAGCAGATTGCCGCATCTGGGGCACTCCCTCGTCTGTCCCTCCTCCTGAGACTCGACGAGCCTGTGTACAACCTTTGCGAAAGTCAGCTTTGGTTTGAGCCTGGTAAGATCAACAAGCCTTTCATTCAGCGTTAAGACAGGGTCTTCACCTAAATTAAACCTATTAATACGGAGAAACTTGTATCCGTATCCTTCAAGAACCTTCTCCCGCTCGACATGAGCCGCTGTGTAGTAACTGTCGTAATTGAATACATCTACGTCGGCATTCTGAGTGAAATGGCCAAAATGCTCGTTGAAGCCGTCGTACTCGATGATGATACTGTGCTGGCGATTCTCCCCGTCTCGGCAAAGAAAAAGGAAATCCACTCGATAGGCAGGATGATCGTAGTACGGGTCAAGCTGCTTGAGATACTCTCCAATAGGGAACTGAGCCTTAAGTGCGATGCCATCGGAGTTCTTCTGGAAGAATGCTGTGTTCTTTATCCACTCAAGCACCTTGGCCTCCATCGGGGACCGCCTATCAACATCTGTTTTGTCTGGAAGCTGGGCGGCATCCCTCAAAATCAATGAGTAGTGGCGTAGTGCCTGGCCGATAGCCCCCTTGAATTCCTTAAGGGGTTTGCTAAGAACAAAGTGCATGCATTCTTTGGCACGGCTGAACCCAACGTTGAGTCTTTGTGCCTTGATCTGTCCACCCTCTTCAAGGTCAACGCTGTCCAAGTCTTTGATGAAAACTCCCCAGAGTTTATCCTCCAAAGTGGAAGCGACCATTGAGTAGAAGATAATGTCCCGCTCCTCGCCCTGACAGGTATCGAACGTCATGATCTTTAGCTTCAGGCTTTCGTAGAAATAGTCCCGATCAACATCGTCCGAAACGGCTGAGGCAATGAGTTTTTGCTGGTTCGTATGAGGTGTAATGATACCAACGGAACAACGATTGCCTTCAATCTTCAGTTTCCGCAACTCTTTAAGAATAAACTCACACTCCAAAGAATTCGTATTCTTGGCTATCTCCTGTTTGCCATCATGCTTTATGAAAGAGAACTTGATGGTTTCTTCTATCGATTTGCCTCTTATCCGAATAGCTTGCAGATCCCCTCCGTAGAATTCCTTGCTGGAATAGGAGATCAATTCTCTGTAACCACGAAAGTGCTTAAGCAGCCGGATCTCGAAGTTAGCAATGAACTCGAAGAATTCGAGTATGGATGTCTTGATGTTAAACTTAGTGAGTCGTTGCAATTCCGCAGGTCCCGTGGAGATATTCCTCCTGAAACTGGTATCCAGGCGGTTCAGGTACTCTGTATTCGTGTCGCTTCGTGCCAAGGCTGTTTTTACGTTACTGAATTGTTTTTTATCCCCCAGGACGACGACCTTCTTAGCCCTCAGTAATGCGGGAAATGCTTGAGCAATACTCACCTGTGACGCTTCGTCAATGATGACAACATCAAATATTCCGGGCTCAAGCGGGATATACTCGGCATAGTCCCTGATCCCTGCCACAATACATGGGAATGCTTCTTTGATCTTTCCGAATTCGTCTTTCGGGAAACGCTGTTTCTTCCTGATAATACCGTGAAGAGTCTTGGCCGTGGCTCTGTCATTGTCGTAGAAGTTTAATAGTCTCCTATCCAAAACGCTGGTCATCTGAGTGGTCAGCAGCTCTTGATAGGAAGAGAGTCCCCCCGTGTAGTCAAAGACCGGAAGTGTCTGAAATGCATTAGACAACTTGCGGTGGAGAAACACGTGAGAAAGCATGTCACTAAACAGGTCATCAGGAAGCCCGCGCAGGTCGTTCTGGAAGCAGCCATGAAGACTCGATAGCGAGAGTCCGATCTTCTCTGCGGAACGTGGATAATTTTGTGCATATGTAAGAATAGTTCCCAAGTCGTTAGACAAAGCATCCAAATCAATCTCGTCAAGCAAATGTTCATCGGGGAGCATAAATTCATGTATAGTTGGCATTGGATCATCTAAAAAGGATAATAGGCGGTGTTCCTTCAGCGTATAGTTGGTGTCTCCAAAGAACGCAGAAGCACGTTTTAGATCATCGATGTCGTCCCTCAAAGTGACAGGCGTATTAAAGGACAGTGTAGCATTCATTTCTTGCGACAACTGTGCTACTTTTTTCCTTTTGAGGAAGTATCCGAAGAAGCCGGAGCCAAGTTCTCTGTACTTCTCAATAAAGGAATTTAGCGAGTTGACATCCTCTCCCGTGACAGTGCTGAAAATTTTGAGGAATGTACGATCCTGATGCGTCGCCCTCAACTCTTGGACGACCTTTGCGAAAACAAGGAAAGTCGAAAACGTATCGGCCCCCTGGCGCGGATTGCATGTCGACTGAAACAGCTCGAGCAATGTAAGATTATCAGTACGATAGTGAAGTGTGTCATTGAGCACCGCCATCGATTGCCGTGCTTCATCAACATGGCTAATGCTATTCTCTGACGCCAAAACTTCACTAAAGTTTATCGGGTAGTTCTCTCCGTTTTCATACAAGGAGTCGAGACTTGCGAGGGTCTCTATGTCAGCGATCTCAACGTTGCTATAGCTGGCAATAGTGGCATCGATGTTGGTGGTAAGGTAGTCGCTGAGTTGGTGAAGGCCCTTTTCCAGCTCGGGCTTCTTGCTTCTCACGGCCTTATCGTAGATCCTGATCTTTTCGATAGCGGATGTAGAAAGAATCTTAGAGTAGTTATTTGAAGCCTTCCCAAGCCTGAGTATCGGATTTTGAAAATCATCTGATATTCTAACCAGGTTCATCACATTTTTCATTTTTTCTTCTACTACATCTAGAGCCTCCTTTTTGTCGGAGAGTACCAAGACGGACTGATTGCGTAAAACGGCTTGAAATACAATAGCGGTGATGGTGTGGCTCTTCCCAGTGCCCGGTGGGCCTTGGACAGTGATGTATTTGCAATCCTGCTTATCCAGGGCTTGGAGAATCTGTCTTTGCTCTGGATTCAGAGGAATTGGACTGCTGAAGACGAGTTTCTGCTCAGGTGGGGTATTGTCCCATTCGTCGTCCACCTCCACTTTGAATGACCTCGGAGAGCTACTGATGAAGTCGTTGATCAGCCCAGTGAAACTGTCTATCAGATCAGCATCCTGCAATTTCATCAAGTCGAGGATTTCTTCATAGTCATTCACCAACGCCTCGTCAGACTTATCAAAGATGCAAATGTACATTGAGTTTGATACGACTACAGAGAGTCCTTGAGCTGCCTGATGAGCAGCGTCAGCAAGGTCTATCTCTGGCGAGAGATGGAAGTAGTCAACAACGTCAGAAAGGACTCTGCCGAGAACTTCTGGCATGGATGCATGATGCTCTTGAGGGTAGATAATTCTCTCGGCTACGGACTTGATCGTTCCTTGCTGCTCTCGCTCTTTGTTAAACTCTTGGACGATATACTCAATAGCCTTCTTGTTTATGTAGACTGCAGGCTCACAGACGACTTGGAAGTTTCCCTCCGCTTTTGTAATCGTTAAGGGCACGTAAAACAGCGGGTACTTGTCTTTGAGGAAATGGATATCGCAGAAATATAGGTAGAGATCCTGCTTATCCAAAATGAGGTTATTATCGACCAGTTCCTGGATCTCGAAGAACAAATCGCTTAGAGAGCAAGTGCTGAAATATGATCCAATGCTATCTCTCACGAAGGCGCCATCGAGGACTTGCGGTATCTGGTATGCAATGTCCTCGGACTGCCCACTGTAAACGTTTGTCACCCATTCAGAGATCAGTCCCTCCAATGGATCAGTGAGAATAGCCACGAGGCTCTCCTCCAAGGAGTAAATTGACTCAATGTCTGGTAAGCTACTGCCGTGCAGGAGGCCTTCGACATCTCTCACAAATGGCGTGACGACTTTTGTGCGTATGGCTTCGGTGACGAAATCCTGAGAACGAGATAGCGCTTCACCGATATCTGTCGTCCTCGGATTGGCGAGATCGGTGATTCTCGTAGTAATGCTTGCTGCTACATACGCCAGCACTTCGTCCGAGATACTCTTGGTGTGTGCTGTAATGAGGTCCTTGACCTTTTGGGAAACAACTGCTCGGTATTTGCCTCTGGGTATATTAAGCGGCAGTGTCATACCATTTTCAAGTACCTTGAGAACCGAAGACTGGAAGGCGTCATATTTCGCCAAATCCAAGCCGACACGCAGATTCTTGCTGTTGCGAAACTTCACGCTGCGTTTAGGGACACGCCTCTTATGAAAGTCCGTTTCCAGAAAATCCATGTAGTAGGTGGCTAGTTCAGACACAAAGGCGGCAATTCCATGCTTGTCCAGTCCCGGAGTCGACGATACGGCAGGTGTAGTAATTTTCTTTTTTGTTGGTTGAGCTATAGGTATCTTTAAAGTGCCATGGCAGGTTGGGCATTGTGCTTCTTTACCAGCACTATCGGCTGGTGCCTTTAGCCGGGCCTGACAGTGTTCGCATGTGAATATTATCGTCCTTGATTCCATCAACATAATCTCTGAACGGCTGTCTGCATGAGATCCGGCTACCCCCCGCTGGAACACTTTAAATTTGCAGTATAAGACCCCTCACAAAAAACAAAAGCCCTATTTCTCATTTTGAGAAGCAGAGCTTTAGATGATCAGACCATAATCCCCCTAGCTATTACAGCTGTTCGCAAGCGTATATCATACAGGAAATTTCAACGAAACGTATTAACCCATTAACTCCCTTATGGTATCTTGTCAAGGAATATTACAGTAAGACTTTCAAGTGGCAATAATCTATTTTCTCCTGAAAATAAAAGTTGACAAAAGTTGACACGATGTATATTGTGGCTCCATGGAAAATAAATTAATTGTAAAAAATATCCAACAAAAAGTACAAGAGCTTGGCCTGAACCAAACGGCTCTTGCCAAAGAAATGCAGGTATCTAGGGAAGCCGTTTCCAAGTGGCTCCGGAACGAGAAATTCCCCCGTCCCGATAAGCTCCTAAAATTAGCCAGAGTTTTGAATCTCAAATTTGAGGAGTTGGTTGATAAAGTGCCTACGGCAAACGAACCGGTAATCGCCTTTCGCAAAAAAGGCGCCCATAAAATCACCTTCGATTACATCCATCATGCCCAAGATATGGGGAGAGTTTTGACTGAACTGGTGTCGTATCTGCCGTTTGACGAACTCTCCCAACCTGCCGTGCTCAAGGCGCCTTCTCTCGATTACGCCTACGTACACAAAGTCACGAAACGGATCAGAAAAGAAATCTCCATTCCGGAAAACGAGGAAATCCGTTTCGATAGCCTGATTAATTTCTTCAATGATCTGCAAGCCGTGATTATCCCCGTGCTTTGGGGAAATAAGGAGCAACACGAAAATGCCCTCCACATTTATCTCCCCGAATCAATGACCACGTGGATTTACTTAAACCTTGATTGCAGGATACACGACTTCAAATTCTGGATGGCTCATGAACTGGGTCACATTCACGCGCCAAAACTACAGGGGGAGGAAGGCGAGGACTTTGCAGAGGCATTTGCAGGTGCTTTGCTGATCCCCCAGGAGTTGGCTGCTTGTGAATATGAAGCCTTACGGAAAATTACTGACGTTTGGTCCCAAATCAACCATATCAAGTCGCTTGCGGAAAGGCTTGTCGTATCACCATTGACAGTTTATTATGAAATCAACAATTACGCGCTCCATAGCAGAAACCCTAAAATCGAGTTAGAGACGCATAAAGAAATCTACCAAGCCAATACTATCTTCAACAAGCAGTTCAAGCCGGTTAATGAATGCCTTTTTGGTACAAAATATCTTTCACCATCACGTTATATTGCCAGTGCGAAGGAGCATTTCGGGAGTCCGTTTTTTGAAATCCTCAAGACGTATCTTACCGAACACCATAAGTCCGCAAGCTTCATTCAAAGCATCCTCAATATACCGCTCCTTGATGCACAGAACGTATATGAGGAGCTTCGGTGATGTCCCAATGCAGGATTCTCGTCGATTCCAATGCCTATTTCCGCTTGGCACAAAGCATTCACCCTCTACTGAATGTGGAGTTCGGCAATAAACGATATTGTCTATACGTCATCAAAGAATTACAGAGCGAATATAATCGAAATCCTCGCTTAATAAATACTTTTAAATGGGTGAATGATCCGGAATATGTAGAGAATCGTTCCCATTTGCTGAAGATTACGAGAGAAGAAAAGCCAGAAATCCGGAGAGCCTATGACTTTATTCTTGATTATGCCCGCAATGTTCATCCAGGTGTATCAAAGGTTGATGTTCGATGCCTTGCCCAAGCAGAGCAACTCCGCATTCCGGTTGTAACAGATGACGAAGAAATGCGGACAGTTGCCAGAGAATACAGCATCACAGCATACAAGACACTCGATCTTCTCAAGATGATGCTGGACTGTTGCTATATTGGCATTGATAAAGTTAGAGAGATCGCGTCCTACTGGATTTACCTCAACGATAAGCCAAAGGATTTTACAGCGGATTACAAGAAGCTCTTTGGTGAAATACCTCCGAAATAAACATTATCGTGTCCATCGTATTTTTTTCCTATTATCCATTCTTATGATGCTCATTATAGGCATATTTTTTACCCCCCACTTGCTCATAACAGATTGAATTGTGCTACATGAGCATTTCACCTCAAATGTTGACTTCAATAAATAATAGGTAATCTTACAGTACAGTCATGAGTGTTGATAAGGTGAAATCCACTTTTTTACAATTGAGACAAATAGTGCCAACGCCCTTTTTGTACCCGATAAAACAAAAAACCCGCTATCTTTTCTCAAGAAACGGGGTTGTGTCTTCACTCACTCCACGGCTCCCTCCTTTGTCGGCTGTGGATGAAACGTCATAATTTTTTAAAAGATTCTCTATACTTCGTCGAACTGATTGAGATAATACACCCTGAGATATAAATATCAAGGAATTTCCACACGAAGTGCGGCCTGTTTCGTTAATTGGACTTGTTGACACTTTCGATATTGGAACTTGAATCCGCAGGTATAACAGGGGGCGGGCAAAAGCCCTCCCCCTGTTTGGCAGATTAGAAATACTTATTCGTTCATCTCGTATTCACCGTTGAGGGGGAATACATATTTTCCCC
>CAZSYH010000039.1:0-18912 GCA_964610735.1 uncultured Syntrophaceae bacterium
AGGTGGGTTCGATTCCCATGCACTTCCGTCAATTTATTCGCAAAATTAGATTTTTAGCTAATATATTATTTTAACCTCTCTTTAACCTTCCGGTTTTAGTGCCCCACACCGGATTTGAAGTCTGGAGGTTATTTCTTCCTTCCTTGAAGAAATAATATGATTGATATAGATTTCCTATATAAATAGTGATAGTTACAAAACGCTTATGAGAGTTATGATAAAATGATTCGACACATCGAAACATCAATAATAAAACGCTATGGAGGGTAAAATGAAGTCATTGATCATTTTTTTAGCATTTCTAGGTGTTCTGGCTATAGCAACGATAGCTGTTGGTGCTGAGGTCCCAGCAAAAGATGTCTTATCAGAAGGGAATAGCATCCTTCAGTTGCTAAAGAAAGCATTGCCACAATTGGTGTTTCTATCTGTACTCTTAATAAATTTAATGACTTCACTAATAGATACTGATCGTAATTTTAAGGCAAGTCTTATCGCTACAACTATTTTGGTGACCATAACCTACTGGGGAAACTTTTATAAACCACTGTTTGATTTCTTTGCAATTCCACTATAACGTGCACTTCCGCCAATTATTTATAACGTAATTTGGTAAACTTCCTTCCTGTCCTCAATTCTTAGTATCAAAATAACAACATACACCTTGTCCCCCAAGTGTCCCCCCAGCACTGTCATCTACTCACGGGCTTTTAGTGCCGCGTAAATCTTTTTGTGAGTGGTGACCGGCAGACCTCGTTTTTCCCCCTCATTGACGATGAATTCGATGAAAGTTCCTATCTCCGTTCGTTTCCCTTTCTCAAAATCCATCTGGTATGATGTTTTGGCCTCATAGGGAAAACCCCTGGATTTTTCAATGGTTGATTCCTTAATATCCTCGGGGAAATCAATGCCATATGCCTTTGAAAGGGCCAGCAGTTCATCAAGGAGGTTGCCCATCAGTTCCATTCCTTCCCTGTCTTCCAAGATCCCCCCTATGGTGGTGTTGAGAAAAGTTGTCGCGTTCGCGAGGGGAGAAACGAACAAGTATTTTTCCCACGCGATATGGTTTATATCGGTCGTGTACCGGGCGTCGATACCCGCTTTCCGGAAGATATTCTCTATACGCGTCCCGTCTTGTTCGTCATTCGTTTCACTCCCGAAGAACATCTTGCATGAACCACCGGTTTGCTGACAAACGCCGGGTTGCACGATATGAGTCCCGATATATACACACCCGTTCCATATCTTGCCCTTATCGAGAACCGACTTCAATTTTTCCACATTATCCACCCCGTTCAGCACGGAAATGACAACGGTGTTTTTGTCTGTGTTAGGGGCGAGCAGGCGCGCGCTTTCCATGAGATCATAGCCCTTGACACACAGGAGGATGATATCGAATATGCCGCAGTCCGAAGGATCATCGGTTGCCAGATCGGGCCTGGCTGTGAAGTCTCCTGTTGCTGCGCTCATCACCCGCAGTCCTTCCGCCTTTATCGCCTCCAGGTGTGGCCCGCGTGCTATGAAAACAACTTCAACATTTTCATCACCGGCATAACCTTTTGCCAGCATGCCTCCATAATAACCGCCTACTCCGCCTATTCCCATTATTGCTATCTTCATCTTTATGTGCCTCCTTTTATACATTTTCACTCAGGGCACGGGAGTGAACTTAAAGTTTCTCCCGGGGCCTTTCTCGCATTAATCATAAGCTAAACGAATCTCTTCATCCGCCAGTGTCGGCTGAATAATCTCTTTCCACTCAGGATTATTCCATGTAGCCAGTTTGTCATGCATAATGAGGTATTTTTGAGGTATGGGATGGGTGCCATATATTACTTCGATGCCGTATCTCTTTTCGATAAAATCATGAAAATAAGTAATATAAGGGCACGGTGGATATCCCACAATCAGCCCGGTGGCAAGGTGTATCACAGTTGCCCCGTTTCTCGTCATTTCATCCACGGCATATTCGATATTGCCTCCGGGACATCCATCGCAAGAAGTATAACCGACGGCTTCAACTTCCATATCTTTATAACGGTTGAAAGCCCCCTCCCTGTTTTTCAATGATCTGAAACACTTTCCGCCCGCGCATCTACGGTATCGGTCACAGATGATTATTCCGATTTTGATTTTTTCACCCATTTTCATGCTACCTCCTCATCTTTTTTTACCACGCAATATATCCCCTTGCCTTCACGTCCGGGACCGAAGCACAGATTGTCTGATTTGCACTGCGCTTTTCGGAGATCCCCGGCCTTCCAGCGATTGATCAGATCCGGTTCTCTTATGAAGGGGCGGCTCATGGAGATATAATCCGCCACTCCGTTTTCCACAAGTTGTTCGGCGACTTCAATGGACCGCATACCGCCTACCAGGATCAGGGGGATGCCGATCTCCTTTTTAAAGGCGCTCGCCTCCTCCCTGAAGTAAGCCTCTTTGTCCGGGGAATTGATCTTTGATCGGCTGGGGGACAGTCTGCCGCTTACAAGCGTGCCGCCGCTCAGCTCGATCGCGTCGAGACCGGCATCGGCCAGCAGATGCGCGACTTGAAGGGATTCCTCCAGGTCCAGCCCGTTCTCCACGAAATCCCGGCAATTCATCTTGATCAATACCGGATAGTCTTTGCCTACAACCTCTCTGACGGCGTGGCACACTTCGAGATGAATCCGGGCCCGGTTGTGAATATTTCCTCCATATTCATCCCGGCGTTTGTTAAACGCGGGGGAGAGAAACTGGCTTAGTAGATAGCCATGGGCGGAATGAATCTGAACACCGTCAAAACCCGCTGATCTGGCCCTCCGGGCCGCGGCGGCAAAGGCGTCAACAATTTCCCTGATATCCCGAGCCGTTATTTCCTTTCGCGGTGATTCTGTCGTCAGCTCATCAAAGTTTGAAACAACCAGGGGAGGCTGTCCGGTTAATTGCGCGGATGTAAAACAACCGGCATGGGCCAGCTGGGCTACGATTCGGCCGCCACATGCGTGAACCGCGGTGGCCAACTCCTGAAGTCCGGGGACGAGTTCATCTTTGTAGATGCCAAGCTGCCAGGGGCTCGCCTTGCCATCCGGCCGGACATACGCGTGACCGCCGATAATCAGGCCCACGCCGCCTCTGGCCAGGGCGGTCATTGTCCCGATCAGTTTCGGTGTAACGGCTCCATCATCGGCAGCCATCCCTTCCCACGTCGCCGATCGAACAAATCGATTCGGAAGATTCATGCCATTAATCACACTGTTCTCAAATAGTTTGCTCATGTTTTTTCCTTCCGCAACGATCCCGGGCGGCAACATATTGTAAGTTTGACCCCAGTTTCACTTTCATGGTAAATAAAGTCAAGGAAAAGATGCCATTAATAATCAAGGAGGTTAACCTGTGCGGAATATATTACGGTTTGTACTTTTTGGAGCCTTCTGTCTTGTATTGGGGGGCTGTGGCTTATTCATAAAACATATTCCCCAGGGCCAGATCATGGCTCCAACCCAGATGGATCATTTTATCAAGGTTGGGGATGTGAATCTTCACTACCAGGAATATCCCGGAAAAGGTGAGGACGTATTTCTCCTTCACGGTTTTGGCTCCTCCACTTATACGTGGGATGGTGTGGCTCCATATCTTCAGAAGCTGGGCTATCATGTCTGGGCGCTTGATATGAAGGGCTTCGGATGGTCCGATAAGCCGGAGGATGCGAAGTATGATCCCCTCACCCTCATGGAAGAGGTGAACCGGTGGATGGATGTGATGGGTCTCGATGATGTAACGTTTGTGGGTAATTCACTTGGAGGAGCTGTCGCGGTACTCATGGCCCTTGAACACCCCGAGAGAATGGGGCGCATGGTTCTGATAGATGCGGCCTTTTACAATCAGAAAGAGAGGCCTCTGGTTGTCAGGATGGCAGGCATGCCGTTTTCGCGCGGTGTTGCGAAACTCTTCTTTGGCCGCTGGGCGATAAAATGGAACATGAAAAAAGTATTCTATCATGCTGACCGCGTGACGGAAGAAAAGGTAGATGCGTACTATGAGAGAATGTGCACTCCGAACGCGCTGAATGCCCAGATATCAGTGGCACGGTCATTGGACTTCAGCATATTCGAAAAATATACAAAGCGCATACCTGAAATAAAGACCAAGACCTTGATCATATGGGGGAAAGAGGATCAGTGGATACCCCTTAAAAACGGTTTCAGATTCAGGAAAGAGATTGCCGACTCCATGATCGCGGTGATACCCGCGTGCGGCCATATCCCGCAGGAGGAATATCCTGAGGGAACCGCTGGGCTCATAACTGATTTCATGCAGAATAACCCTATCGATGATCTGGGAATAGCAGGGGGTGATAACAAGTGAGCCGTTCCCCCGCGAGAGTGGTCACACGATCAGGGACTCAAAGGGATGGATCATTCGTATTTCAGCCCCGGGTGCACTTCTGGAGACCCTCTTGAGGAATCCCGGCATGTCCTGAAAGGGCAGGTTCCTTGCCTTTCCGTCTTCCGGCATGGGGGAGGAGAAATCATCATAGTGAAAGGGGATTATGACCTTTGGCTGCAATATCTCCGGAAGGCGGGTGCAATATTCCGGAATCTTCTTCCACCCCGGAACGCACATGAAGAGAAAATCGCAACGATGCCCCTCGATTTCCGACTCAATAAAATTTGAGCTTCCGGCGTGCATGAAGACAAATCCTCCCATCTCCAGCTTCGGCATATAGACGTCGCCGAGCCGGTAGTCACTGGCCCTCATCGGCAGCCGATTTTCAGGGTTGATCTCGCCCGGATAGGGCGCTTTTCCGAAAAAAACCAGTCCATGCCTTGACCGTAGCATGGTTACCGCCGCGCCTCCCGGCAGCGCCACCCGCTCACCCCCCTTGCACACGGTAACAATGCCGGGTTTTTCATGCAGGGCCATAAGTGTCTCAAGACTGTTACTCCCTATCAGCGGGCATTCAAGGCGCTTCGCGAATTCAGGAATATCAAGAACATGGTCAAAGTGTGTATGCCCGGCAATGATCGCCGACAATTTCCCCGGCAGATTTTCGAGGTAACGATCTATCACGTCTGACTTCGGCTTTGGGCGGCCAAAGAAGGATTCAAACTTTCCGGGTCTCGAATGGTAGGGGTCTATCAATACGGTTTTCCCGCCTTCAGTAAACTCAACCCCCGCGGCGCCAGTCCAGCGAATTTTTACCATGAGTACACCTCCAACAGATTTTTCCAGCTATCCCCCCTGTGTACATGACAAAGAACGGGGCGTGGTTCGATGTGAACACAGGAGGATCTTTTCGCAAGATCGCCTGGATCGCGGGATTTCTTCTGAATTCGCGATCCAGAAACTGCCTGACATGTTTTCTTTCCCACCCTCCGGGATGCCTGAACTGTCGGTAGAGGGTCAGGTCGCCGGAATAAAAATTCTCCGTATCGAGGCCTGCCGCATCCGGGCCATAGGCGGGCATGTTGAATATTGCAAGGTTAAGATAGCCGATGTATTCTTGATGCTCTATAACATAATCAAGGGTTGCTTTTGCCTCGCTGTACGTTTCGGACGGTGTTCCGAAAAGGAGATATATGTAGGTACCTATGCCGGCATCCCTGAGGTTTTTCAGAACCATGGATGCCTCTGCCAGATTAATGCCTTTGTCGAGCGCGTCAAGGACAGGCTGGCTCCCCGATTCAAGGCCGATCTTCAGCATTACGCACCCGGAACGTTTCAGACCTCTGCAGAAATCAGGGTCTGTCAGCCGGCGTGTTATGCGCGCAAATCCGTACCAGGGGATACCGGGGGGATTGTCGACTATGGCCGCAAGGAGCGCAGGGCTCATCGCGTTATCGAGAAAATGTATGAGGGGGGGGCCGGTACTCTCAATGAGTCTTTCAATGTCGGAGATCGATTTATCCACCGGAAGGGGAGAATACAAACTGCCCTCGGCCTTCTCCGGACAGAAGGTGCATCGGTTCCAGTAACAGCCGTTTGACGCGCTGTAAGGGAGGACAAAGCCGGGAGACAGGTAGGGTTTTTCACGGAAAGGACTGTAATCTGGTGACGCGTGCCCAACCGAAGTGGGCAATCCGAGTATGTCAAGAAGGGCGTCCTCGCCCGGTCCCGCCACCATGTTGTCAACAAGGCCATCAAACGGGTTTCTCCAGCCGGGATTGCTGAGCCATGATGTCACAAGGCCTCCGCCAAGAACCAGCCTTGCGTCGGGACAGAGTTTTCTTATGAGACCGATCATGGAAAAGGTCGGAATGGCCTGGCTCAGATAGTTCAGCGAAATTCCGACAACGGAAGGCTCTTCATCCTCGAAAACAGCCGATAGTCTCTCCATAAAATAACCGTAAAAAGGACTTGTTTCCGGTTGTTCCGATGTCATTATGAGATCGGAACTTCTGAGAGGCGAGAGTCTGAAATCCTGATAATTCGCGAGGCCGACAGCCACACCGTGAGCGCGCGCGGTCAGATTGAGGACATGGTTTATATCATTCACCGCCCGGCTGTAGCGGTCGCTATTGTTGTAGAGATTTGGGTGCCGAAGCGCGGAAAGATTTGAATCCAGATGTTTCGATGCCCGCCTGGACCACGTATCGTCAGCCTCGACGGGACATTTCAGAAGATGCATCAGACCTTCGAGGTTGGCATCCAATACGCGGCAGCGAACATTATGTTTTCCAAGCACCCCCAGGAGCCTTGCAATCCCAGCGGGTGGTTCGCAGGGTCTTACGACTGGAGGATTAATCAAAAGCATGTCCACACGTTTCCCAAGCAACTTGTCATTCCCGTCTACGCGGGAATGACCCCGACAAGTCGGGGCTACCTTTCATTATAATCCCGACTTGTCGGGATAGTGGAGCTTTTTAGCATGAATCCGGTATTATTGGGTATAAATATCTGATGTCTTCTTTTTCTGATAAGAACTTTCTTTGTTTTGTTACAAAAAATGAGTACGCTGAAACAGCGAGCGCATTCCCCGCTGCTTGTTGCGGGGAGCTTTAAATTTTGTCATTTCGAAAAGCGTCTCGACGAGCTATAGTCCCCGTCTTACGCCGGTATCCCCCCATCAACCATTCCCGTGAGTTCTTCCCATCTGCGGTCCGTCCATTTCTGGGCCGCATTGATGGCATCATCGGTTATATAGCGAAACCGTCCCTGAGTTTTCATATATTCTTTCACAGTGACTTCTTTTTCCGGATAGACGTTGATTGTATATTTGCCGTTTTCAACTTCGTAGATTGGAAAGACCTTTGACTGTGTGGCCATGCGGGAGACCTTGATTGAGTCGGCGGAATCAATCTGCCAGCCGGGAGGGCATGGTGATAAGATATGGATGAACTTTGTGCCTTTAATAGAGCGGATTTTCTTGAACTTTGTATATATATCAGCCGGATAGGCCACCGACGCCGTGGCCATATAGGGAATGCCGTGGCTCAGCATAATCTTTTCAATATCCTTTTTAGGTTCTTCCTTGACAGCTTCACCGGGTGTGGTGGTTGTCCAGGCGCCCGCGGGTGTCGCGCCGGAACGCTGTATGCCGGTGTTCATATATGCCTCATTGTCGTAACAGACATAAAGGATGTCATCGTTTCGTTCGGCAGCGCCAGAGAGGGCCTGCAGGCCGATATCAAAGGTGCCGCCGTCCCCGGCCCACGCCATGACAACCACATCCTCCTCTCCCCTGATATCAAGGGCGGCGCGTACACCTGATGCCCCGGCTGCGGCAGTTTCAAAGGGGACATGGAGAACCGGAACCTGTGAGGCCGAATAGGGATAAGGGCCGACAATAACTGCCATGCAGCAGGCGGGCATAACGACAACAGTGCGTCGGCCCAGGCCCTTCAAGGCAAGTTTCAGTGCCAGCGAGGCGCCGCATCCTTGACAAGAGAGCCCGCCGGGCTGCCACAATTCCTCTCCAGTCATCACATCGCGTGGTATTTCTATCATCCTCTGAGTAGTTCTCTCCATAACGCACCTCTTATTGTTTCAAACCCCAGAACAGGGGAACCCCCGCCGGATCATCGCTGGACAGGGCATGGTTGATAATGCCTTCAATATCTGCCGGTGTGACATCCCGGCCACCAAGGCCGGCAACAACCGGATAGATTGACGGTCTGTTTTCAAGCGGATACAGGGCGGACTGGACCTCATTGGCAAACACTCCCCCCAGGCCCGGTGACAGATTTCTGTCAATCACCACCACCTTAGCGACATTTCCGAGAATGTTTCGCCATCGGTCAACCGGAACGGGCCTGAACATACGCAGTTTCATCAAGCCGACCTTACTGCCGGCTTCTCTCATCCTGTCCACGGTGATACGAACGACGGATGTGATTGTCCCCGCGGTCACTACGATAACCTCCGCGTCATCGGTTCGATACTCTTCGGTGATGTCATACTCTCTGCCGAAGATATCTCTGAACTCCCTGCATACCTCAGGGTAATATTCCAATGCCTCCAGAGATGCCCTGTGAACAGTGTATCGATGCTCATAGAAATGATCCGGGGAAATCAGTCCGCCAAACATCCGGGGATTGTCTATATCGATTTTGTACTCCGGCCTGTATGGGGGCAGAAACGCATCAACCAGTTCGATATCAGGCACATCAACAACCTCGGTGGTATGACTCAGGAAGAACGCGTCGTAGGTGAGCATGACAGGCATTAATATCTTTTCAGCCAGCCTGTAAGCCATTATCACGCTGTCCAGCACTTCCTGACTGGACTCGCAATAGATCTGAAGCCAGCCGGTATCCCGTTGAGATATTGAATCGGTCTGATCAGCCCATATATTCCATCCTCCGCTGACAGCCCTGTTGACATTCGTCATTACAATGGGAAGCCGGGCGCCTGCAACCCAGTGGAGGACTTCGTGCATCAACAGCAGTCCGTTACTGCTTGTGGCCGTGAATGCCCGGACACCGGCTGAAGACGCGCCTACAAGTGTTGCCATTGCTGAATGCTCACTTTCCACTTTTATAAATTTAGCATCCAGTTCACCGCTCGCGCACATCTCGGACAACCTTTCCACAATGGTGGTCTGCGGTGTGATAGGGTAGGCCGAAACAACTTTGACACGGCACAGTCTCGCCCCCTCGGCCACAGCGTAATTTCCCTTCAGTAGCTGTCTCACTTATCACCCTCCTCTTCACTTACCATAGTTATGGCATGCCGCGGACATTCAGTGAAACATATTCCACAGCCTTTGCAGTAATCGTAGTCAAACTCATAACCGAAGTGGCCATCACCCTTAGGCAGGACAGACATATCGGGGCAGAAGATCAAGCAGTTATCGCACTCGATGCACCGTCCACAGTGCATGCAGCGGGAGGCCTCCTGCTGAGCGTCATCTTCTGTAAATGTTTCTCTGTAAGCGTTAAAAGAATTTTTCCGAGTTTCGGCATCCCCGGTTTTCTGCATGACCCGCGGCGCCTTATCAAAATAGTCATATACCATCTTCTCGGAATCGACGACCAGATGAATGTTTTGCGGCGTCTCAGGATTCCAGTTCATATATCTTGAAAAACTCAGCGCCGAACCATTGCCAATGGAGATTTCCTTCAGCACATCGCCGAAGTCGGCGCCCCTGTAATCGCAGTCGATGGCGATGGCCGCTTTCTTGCCGGAAGCCACGGCATTGACCACGGTGCGCGGGATATCGATGATATCGCCACCGGCAAAGATTTTCCCGTTTCCTCCGGTATTGACCATCAGGGTATCATCCACGGCGACCACATCTTTCTCAGTTCCCGCGATACCCTTCAGATAATCGAGGACAGACACCTCTCCGATAGCGGTCAGGATACTGTCTGTTTCAACATCAAACAGCGCGCCATCCTTCTTTACCGGCCTTTTGCGGCCACTCTCATCAGCGAGGCCCAGCTCCATCTCGCAGCATACCAATCTTCTGATAGAGCCATCATCATTCAGCTCAAACCTCTCGGGAGCGGCAAGAAACCGAAATTCTACACCCTCTTCGCGCGCTTCTCGAACCTCCTCGGGATTTGCCGGCATTTCATTTTCCGAACGCCGATAGATAACAGTGACGGAGCTACCCATGCGCAGCGCCGTTCTTGCCACGTCAATCGCGGTATTGCCTCCGCCGATGACCGCCACTTTTCTGCCAAATTCAACTTCCTCGCCGAGAGCCACTTTTTTCAGCATTTCCAGACCGCTCATGATCCGGCGACTCTCATCCTCGCCATCCATGTTGAGTTTTCTGCTCCCGTGCGCGCCTGTGGCAAGGAAGATATAATCATACCTGCCGGTAAGCTCTTCAAGAGAAATATCTTTCCCTATCGCGGTGCCGGGCCGCAACTCAATGCCCATGGCAGCTAATCCCTCAAATTCCGCAGCGATTATCTCGCGGGGCAGTCGGTATTCGGGGATACCTACACGAAGAATGCCGCCCATCACATGAAGTTTCTCAAAGATGGCAACTTTGAATCCAAGCAGCCTGCAAAAGTACGCGGCTGACATGCCAGCCGGACCGGAACCGACCACGGCCATGCTCTTTCCATTATATTCGGGGAGATCAGGGTGGGGGACTGAAGACGTGCCGCGGTCACCGATAAATCGTTCCAGCGCGCTTATGCTGACACAATCGTCAAGGGGGATACGATTACAGGCCTCCTCACAGAATCTGAAACAGACCCTGCCGAGAATAGAGGGGAATGGTTCTTCGCGTTTCAAATGCCAGTAGGCCTTTTCATATTCGCCCTGCTGGAGCAGCTTTATCCAGCCTTCAATGTCGTTCCCGGCAGGACAGGCGTTCTGGCAGGCCGGCGTTTTATCTTCAAAGACCGGTTTTATCGTGCGCCAGCTCCCCGTTTTGTTATAAAGCATCGTTCCCGCGGATGTATTCATCGGTGTGATGTCACGCCACGTCTTAAATTTGTAGGTCGAGGATAAATCACTGCGCTTTTTGACAGCCATAACAACATTCCTTTCTATGACCGGTTATTTTCTGACAGTCTGTTCATAGGCTGCGCGGGCGGCCTTTTTGTTCTCTTCTCTCTTAATCCGTATATATTCTTCAATAGCCCGCTCCACAGATTCAATCTTAACCAGACCAGTTGCCCTGGCAAAGGCTCCCAGTATCGAGGTATTGACAATAGGGTTGGAAGGCGACCCCAGCCGGTACTCCCTGGCTATGGATGATGCATCAACCCTATATAATTGAAAACCAGCGTCAATAAGCCCACTGAAGCAGTTCGAATTCTGCCCGCAATTCACCACGATTGAGCCACCCTTTTTCAATCCCTGCGTGACACCGGCCGTCTCAATCAGAGTGGCATCCAGCACCACCACATGATCAGGTTCATAGATCTGGTTCCGCAGGTTGATATGGCTGTCGTCAACACGGCAAAATGCCATAACCGGGGCGCCGCGCCGTTCCACACCAAATGCCGGGAATGACTGCACATACTTGCCCTCATTGAAAAAGGCCCGGGCCAGAACCTCGGAACCAATCACCGCGCCCTGTCCACCACGTCCATGAAATCTTATCTCAACCATCCTTCGCCTCCATCATGGTTTCTGATCACTGGCACTGCATCTTGAAACCGGCATCTTACCTTGATAGCGCTTCGTACCGGGTGGTATTTCACTAACTCAGCAAAATAGTTTTTGTCAAGCCTTTTTTGATATAATCAAAAATAATTTATTTTGCTGAAACATCATTAGATGCCCTGCCTTGTGGACGGGGAGCTTCATGATCCTGTCTAGTCTATCCGGGAGAGGCAAAGAAATATAAATATACAAGAAACAGCCTCTTGAGGATTTGTGATAACAAGTAAAAGTGTTGAAGGCGAAGTTTGATTACAGCAAAAAAAGTTTGACACCAGGCCGGGAAAGAGGGTATCAACCACTAAAAGCGGCCATAAAATCTCAGCAGGGCCTTTCTTGATGTTAGCAGAAGTTGCCACATTACCATTCTCTGGAATTTGTTTAAGGATATGAAAAATCACCAGCACATGACCGCATAGCTTACATTATCAAAATATAGAGCGGTTAGTGTGTCTCAAAAAGACGGGCTAATTTGAAGTCAACGAATTGGAGTTATTGTGAGAAATTCAAAAGAAAATATCAGTGACTTGCAAAATCTCAACCTGGGACAGAAGATTCGCGCTCTTCGGCTACGAAGAAAATTTACATTACAGGTCCTTTCTGACAGGGCAGGAATGTCTGTGCCGTTTCTATCTCAGATCGAGAACAATGGCGCCTTCCCGCCGGTTTCCACATTACTGAAAATATCGAAGGCATTAGATGTGAATATTGTATACTTCTTCGGAGGCGAACCTGTCTCTCAGCGTATCGCGTTGGTGCGTAAGGATGAACGATGGAAAACCAGCAGCAGGCAAAGCCAGGGTAAAACCGATGTAAACTACCGATACGAAACATTGTCTCACTCGATATCAGGCAAGAGCATGGAGCCCTTCCTGGTTGAGTTCTCGCATAAAGCCGAAGAAGACCTGATTTTTTCCACTCATTCGGGTGAAGAATTCATTTTCGTTATGGAAGGAGTGTTGGAGGCGAGGTTTAAAGGTTTTGAATCCGAGCAGGTTTTTGTCGTGAATTCCGGTGACAGTCTGTACTTTTACTCCGATATTCCACATGCTCTTCGATCGATTTCTGGAGGGAATGCCACGGCCCTTGTGGTAATCCACGATTTGGAGCAAAATACCTGAAAAGCATTCATCGTGCAGAACGCTGAAGGAGCGGCTGGTTGAAATGCCGGGGTCTCGTTTACATGACACCAGTCGAGTTTGCTCAGGCGTCATCGCCTTCACCGGAAGGGAGCTCCAGCAACGGGACAGACTGAACAGCGCTTCCCGCGATTCCCTTGACGGAGCTGTACATATAGTTTGCATTCAATAGCACTTTTTCTATCTGTTTCTCTCTTTTTTTCCAGATGCCGTTCATGGCTCGCTTTTCTGATTCCAGGTCCATCTGCATTTGCGTGAAGCCTCCCACGATAGCCTCTACCTGAAGCCTGAATTCATTGCCTGTAACATAGTCATAGATCATCCCCATTGTGTCGCCCTTATTCTCCTGAATGGCTACCGCGTTACTTAGTCTGACCACGGAATCCCTGAGAACGACGCACAAGCCCCTGAATTCTTCGAATGTGCATACCCATATTCCGTCTTTCAGTCCCATTCGCTCCATGTCAGCCGGCATGGATTCGGTGACCAGCACGCCGATATCGGCGCCTCTTTCCCGGATGTCGGTTTTAAACTTTTCTATCCATCCAGGCTGGAATCCCTTTGTTCGTTTGCTTTCGTAGTAAATCGTTCCACAATTCTGCCTGGTTCGTGTGTTGACAATTTGCAGGCAGTCAGCGCCTTTTGCCCCCTTTTTTATTTCTTCGATTGTATCCAATGGGAAAGTGCTGCCAAGCCATTCCTCGACTGCCAGTTCCTGCACCTCGCCCTGCAGCTGCGTTGAACCCTGCTCGGCTTTTCTCTGCGCCTCTTTCAGCTTCTCATTGAGTTGCGCAATAACATTTTCTTTCTCGGATAACTTCAATTGAGATTTTTGTTCTTCATTTTTCCGGATTTTTTCTTTTTCCTCGCCGATCATTTGACTGAATTTTCTCTCTGATTCAGCTTCGATTGAGTCTTTCAACTCATCTTTTTCTCTCTTCAATCGCTCGATTTCAGATTTTGCCTTGTTGAAATCCTTTAACTGATCTGATTTCTGAGTAAGTTCTTCCTGCAGGCATCGGATACGCTCCGATTGTTCTTCTTCCATCCGGGCTTGTATCTCGGCCTGCAATCGCTTTGTTCCCTCCTTCAGGCCTGCCTTGATTGCGTCAGCGACTGCCTCATCGTGCTTTTTCTTTTCACCTTCGAGTTTTTCCCGCTCCTCGTTCAGAGAATTCAACTGATTCTGATAGTTACCCTTTTCCCTAGCCAGATCGTCGTTGTATTTTTTCCTCAGCTCTTCGTCAACCTGATGATACAAAATATCATTCACGTCAATTTTATGGCCGCAATTAGGGCATTCGATCTTATTTGCTTGTTGATCCATCGCTATTCCCCGATTCCTGATATCCTGCGTTACACATCACAGACGCGAAACTGCCGGCATCCTGTGCATGCGGCGGGTGTGTGCCAGGTAACACTCAACTGCCGTCAGATCGCCTCGATCGTTGATGGAGGCTTTGACGCTATATTGTATGTGACGCTGACAACACCGGGGACATCGCGAATAATCTCCCCGGCGAGCTTCTCAAGGATTTCAAATGGAAGTCTTGTTGCTGTTGCCGTTCGCGCGTCGAGGCTGTCCCAGCAGCGCACCTCAATCTGCTGACCGAAGTCGCGCTTTCCGTCACGCATGCCGGTCACTCGGTCTTCATGGAGGATTGCCATGTACTGAAAGGCACCTGTGTCTTTGAGCAGCCGCTCGACAACCGCGTTCGCTTTTCTGACCGTCTCGATACGTTCCGGGGTTACCGCTCCTATCACGCGTGCCGCGAGGGCCGGCCCGGGGAAGGGGATGCGCTCGAACAGTTCGGCTGGAAGTCCGAGGGCCGCGCCAATCTTTCTGACGCCGTCCTTGCGAAGCTGAATGAGCGGTTCGAGAATGTGGTAACCGAAAGCCTCCTGCGGGTCAATGCCGAGCTGTTCGAAGACATTGTGCTGCCGTTTTATCCCCGCAACGGTCTCGTCGATATCGGTAAGAATAGTCCCCTGAAGGAGGTGTTTTGCTCCACTCTCCCTGACGATGCGTCCGAACACGTCTCGATAAAAGGACTGGGTAATCGCCTCGCGCTTCTCTTCCGGGTTCGTGATTCCGGACAGCGCGGTGAAAAACTCTTTGCTTGCATCGACCACTTCGACCTTAACGCCGAGTTTCTGGAAAAAACCCACAATCTGTTCAGCTTCTCCCTCACGCATGAGGCCGTTGTCTACAAAGACGGATCTGAGGCGTTTTCCCAAGGCTTTATGTCCGAGCATCGTTACCACAGATGAATCGACACCTCCCGACAGGGCGTTTATCGCCATCCCGCCCCCGACGGTTTCCCTGATTTCTTCTACCTTCTCATTAGTGAATAGCTTAGTATCAAGCTCCTGAGCTTTGATTTCCGTGGCCATGCCTCAATCTCCTTTTTATCTGATAGTTTTCGAATCTGGAAACGCCTTATCTGTTTCTGTTTGATAGAAATAAGGATGATGTTCCCGGAATTTGCATGTTACTGTCGTCCAATTCATTATCCACAATAAGGCAAAGCGGATTAGTGGTCAACCTTTTTTTGAGAGATGTGATTTGCCGCAAACATTAATGGAAGGCTTGCGACTTAATTATGAATGAACTCCATTAGATTGGCAATTTTATCAGGGAGTCCAAGAACAACAAGGATATCATTAGAAAGAAATTGCGTGTCTCCGCGTGGATTGGACAAGATTTGTGAATTCCTGCGTATTGCCAGTACTGTAACTCCGAATCTTTTTCTCAGATCAATTTCGATAATACTTTTTCCAACCAGGGGGGACCCCTCAGCAACCGTCAATGCACTGATTTCGACATCAGGAAGCTGAAGCTTCAGATCTGATAGAGATAACGACTCTTTATAAAAACTCCGAAACATTTCGTAACCATCTGATCGAGCTTCGGCGACGAGAGCTTCGATTTGCTCTCTCGGTATGAGATATTTAGCCAGAACCCGGGTGAAAATCTCCACTGATGTCTCAAATTCTTCCGGGATGACCTCGTTGGCGCCCAATTCATACAGAGCCTCCATCTCCTGGAGATAACGTGTTCGAACAATCAAATGCACCTTTGGGTTAAGTCTCCGGGTGATTCCGGTAATTCTGCGGGTTGAGGAGGGGTCATTGATTGCAATAACAACGATTCTCGCATCTTTTATGCTTGCCTGCTGAAGAACCGCCTCCTGAGTCGAATCACCATAATAAATTGGTTCGCCATGTGCCCGTTCGTTCCTTACCGTTTCGGGGTTCATTTCAATGATTGCGTAAGGGATGCCTGCGACCCTGGCGGCACGCGCGACATTCCTGCCGTTTACTCCGAAGCCGATTATAGCAAGATGGTCCTTTTTGCCCTCAACCTTTACCTCTGAAACAGGATAAAAGCCCGATATCAACCTCCCGGGCAAAGGCAGCCGCACCGCCTTATCCGCCAGGCGGGGAGCGAGGGCTATAATCAGCGGAGTTGCCGCCATGGTAAGTATTGAAAAAGACAGAAACATTTGATAAATGTTTTCCGTAACCAGGCCATATTCAATCCCTGACTTGGATAGAATGAAAGAAAATTCACCAACCTGGCCCAGCGCAAGACCAACCAGGATTGAGGTGCGGAGGGGAAATCCCAATAGTATTGTTGCAAAACCGGCAATGATGGATTTTAAAAACAAAATGCCACAAGCGATCAGCACAACAGCTCCGGCGTTCCTGAAAAGAAACCCTACATCCAGCAGCATGCCGATGGAGACAAAAAAGAAACTTGTGAATACATCGCGAAAAGGCAGGATATTTCCTAGCGCCTGATGGCTGTATTCAGATTCGGAGATGATCAGGCCTGCCAGAAACGCGCCCAGGGCAAGGGAGAGTCCTGCGGTTGAGGTTATCCACGCAACTGCAAGGCATATTACAACTATGCTCAGCAAGAAAAGTTCCTGGTTTCTCGTCCGGGCGATTTGATACAATACCTTTGGTACAATCCATTTGGCGCTGACGACTACCAGCCCTATAATGCCGATTCCCTTGGCAGTAAGAACGATGACGGACTCGACAGGATTGCCGGTTGCTCCGGCCAGCAGAGGCGTGATCAGTATCATCGGCACGATAATGACATCCTGGAAGATCAGAATGCCAAGAGTTGTGCGTCCGTGAGGGCTGTCAACCTCAGCCCTTCCCTGTAGCAGCTTGAGAACGATGGCTGTGCTGGAAAGCGCTATAAGAAAGCCTACAAAGATCGAGGCGCCTGCAGATTGGCCCAGTTGTCTGGCTATAACAAAAGTGACCAGGACCGTCAGAGATACCTGAATAGAACCGCCCAGCAGGACAGATTTTTTGATTTGCAACAGCCTTTGAAGCGAGAACTCGATTCCAATGGTAAAAAGCAGCAGCACCACGCCGATTTCAGCCAGGGTTTCAACATTCTGAACACCCTTTATCAGTTCAAGCCCGTAAGGCCCGGCTAGTATCCCGGTAAGAAGAAATCCCACAATCGTCGGCACGCGGAGTCGATGGCATATAAAGAGGACGACAACGGATAACCCGAATATGATGAAAATGTCGTTTAGCAGCGGTATTCCCATATTCTAACCTGCCTTCCGCATTCATTTTTTCAGTACAACAACACGATCGGAACATGCTTTAGGTCTGTCAATTACTGTAAATCTTATTTCCTTGGCAATGCAAACGGTTTTTTCAAACTCTTCCGCTGAGATATGTCCCTTAGGCTCGATAACCAGAAATTTATGCCCGGGTTTTAATGTCTTGTATATTTCCGAGAAGAAACCGGAAACATCAGGAATTTCGTGCGCGACAGCAATGGCAAAAGCGAAATCAATCGTTTCTGTCATATCATCGAGTTCGAGTGAATTTTGGGTGCATATACGGGTCTCAATCCTCTCTGACACGCCATTTCTTAAGGCGCGTTTTCTGAGCGATTGAATCATCTTCTCCTGAATGTCCACACATATGACTTTCCCGTTTGGTCCCACCATCTGAGCGGTGGGCAGGCTGAAAAACCCCATGGCGCAGCCAATTTCAAGAACGGTCATGCCATTCTCAATATATGGACTGAGTATCTTGTCAGGATTTTGAAATAATTTTCTAACGGGACTGGCAAGAAAATAACCAACCCAAACGGGACATACTTTTTCAGCCATTGATTTCTCCTTCATCAGGAAAGCGCTTCAAGCATTCTGACCACGCGACCTCCTATGGTTTCATGAAGTAGTGTGACCATGGAATCGCTGTATTCTCTGGTCTGTGTCCGGACCTCGTCAAGCTTGTTCAAAACACTATGGCAGCTTTCTGACATTCGTTCTCGTATCATCGGCCAACCAAGACCAGCCTTCTCTGCCATCTTCTCCCAGTCACCAATCGTGAATGCGTTGACTGATTCGCAGCCACCAATTTTCATCGCGAGATTCCTAGAAAGGTCAGGCCAGGCAAGAGTGGAGACAAGATCATAATAGGGAGATAGCCTTCGCTGGCCACCAGAATATAAAAACGAGTAGTTCTTGCCGTGAGCATCGGCATTGCCGATCAACACATTGAAAATCAGGCTGTTGATAAAACTGGGAATATCAAGAACTGGTACAGTGGACCAGTCTCGAAGCAGCGAAATACAGTCGTTAAGCGTTGGCCCTCCCTCTGCCTGGTACTTTCGCTCCGGCGGAAATCCCAATGCCTGGCAGAAGTCCTCCTGGTGGAGTCGGGTCGTAATGCCGTCTTCATCAGTCGCTCGGTCATATCTTTGAACTAGAATGCACGATTTCTTTCCGATCAAACGATATTCTGTATTGGACGTGTTCAAGCAAACTGCCTGCGCTAGAGTCATACAGAAAATCTCGTTGGCGGCCAGTCCCGGAAAACGATCTGGCTCTGTTTTCAGTATGTGGGTGCTGGGAGTACCGCCAAGAGGGAGACATATTCTGTTGTTATGAACGATAACGGGCAATTTGTCCTGCGCACCTGCGAGTGAGAGTCGCAGTCCATCCCTGCCAACCATTAAGGGACGATTGGGTAACTCGGCTACGAGTTGTTGCAACTCCGGTTCGGTCAGTTCGTGATGCCGGGCATTTTTCGGATCTGTCGGAGCAACGCCTTCAGGAAGCAGGCTGACAGCGCCGGCGCACTCGCCTCCTATCCTCTCCAGCATTGCAAAGTCATTGGTGTCACTGATCCCGAGAATCTCTGCTATCTTTTCTCGTGGTCGCTCTTCAGGCAGTATGCC
>CAZSYH010000040.1:0-18806 GCA_964610735.1 uncultured Syntrophaceae bacterium
GCGCGCATCTACCTCGAGGGGAGCCGTGGTATGGATACCCGCCAGATATGTCTCCACGCACAACTCTTCATCATAGAGTTCCATATTGCACGATGCATCCAGAATAGCCGCGGGGCCTCTCCTCGATCCCGCCTGGTATGTGGAAGTCAGATCATAGGGAACGGGTATCACCACAAATTTCGCATCTTCAAGGTCTGGATTTCCTGCGTCTATCCCACCAAAATTCATAAGATACTCCAAATTATCAGAAATGCCCGGAGAAAACATCAATCCGGGGGAACATCACTTTTCATCACAAATTCGCCGCCGTCATATAACAGATATGAGTAATGGCTTATCCAGTCACCCAGGATGGCAAAGGTCTTTACCCTGCCATTTATTACACGCCGTTCCAGGGTGGGGCGATGACAATGGCCCAGGATTACCGCGTCAAACCCTTTTTCAAACTTTTCCGTGGCAAACGTACTCATCCTGACGGCAAGTCCATTTGAGGATCGCTCCCCACCGTTCCTGCTTCTGCTTATTCTCGACATTATTCTGGAGACACACCACAGGATCGGTGAAGGCATCTCTTTCTGTATCGCGTAAAACAGCCTGCTTCTGAGAACCCTGCGCAATAAAAGATATGCCGTGTTGGAATCATCAACAGTATCGCCATGGGACACAAACATCTTCTTCCCATCCAGATCGATTGTGGCCCCGTCGGGAAATACCTTTATGCCATATTTCGCAAAATAGTCACCAAGAAAAAAATCATGATTGCCTTCAAAAAACGAGATGCTCGCCCCCGACTTCTTTATTTCCAGCAGCTTTTCAACAATATCGTAAAAGCCGGGATAAACGCTGTTTTTGTCGGAGAACCAGAAATCGAAGAAGTCTCCAACAATGAAAAGTTCATCTGCACTGCCCTTTAAGGAATCAAGAAAGCGCATCAGGTATCGATATCCGTCACGGGCATTGCCATTCAAATGGGCATCAGAGATAAATACCGCTTTCATAATTCCTGCCTCGTGACTTATCTTTCAAGAGCCTCTTCGGCAAGCAACTCCGAGTTCCTGAACATAGCCTCGATCTCTTCCTCGCTCATCCCGGCGCCCCTTGCGATCATAACCGCTATTTTCCTGTCCACAAGATCCCCGGATGAGTGGGCATCGGTATTCAGAACCAGTTTTGCGCCAGATCCGCGCGCAAGCGCGGCCACGTGACCATTGGTCAAACTGTGCCCCTGTCTTGCGGATATCTCCAGAAATACCGAGTTCCGGGCGGCCAATTCTGCCTCCTCTTCAGTAATCATTCCGGGATGCGCGAGTATATCGACAGGCGCCCTCAGTGCGGCAAGGTTTGTCCCCGGCATAACCGGTTCCACAATAGTTTCCCCGTGAACCACTATGATTTTTGCACCCAGTATCCTTGCTTCCCGGGAAAGAGAAGAGATATGGTCCGGATGAACATGTGTAAGCTCAACACCCGGAATAGCTTTTATGGAACAGACCTCTGATATCTTTTCGCAGACTCTTGCAAGCCTGGGAATAATAAAATCAATATTTGAGTGATCGGCATGGTCGGTTATCGCAATCGCCCGGTATCCCCTTACAACCGCCCTCCTTGCCAGCTCTGAGGGAACCAGTTCGCCGTCACTGAAGATAGAATGTGTGTGCAAATCAATCATGGTGGATAACCCCTTCAAAGACCGTATTTTTGACAATGCCTTACATAATTCGCTATCTCCAGACCCGTTTAGCAGATTTAAAAATCAAGGTCAATCTAAGAAACATTGAAGCAAAATCGATTTGCTGTTATATATTCCTGACCCGGACAAGCCGGAAGAGTTCATAGTTCATAGCTGATAGCAAAAAACAGAATGTCGCAAAGTCGTTATACAACCGGAAATAAAAAATGAACAAAGTCATCAGCAAATACATTCTGAGAGAAATCTCCATTCCCTTTTTTATGATTCTCTTCATACTTACCTTTGTCCTCCTGATGGGGAGAATCCTCCAATTGATGGACCTGATGATAAACAAGGGGATAAATTTTGCGGACATAGCTAAACTTGTTCTTTACCTGATGCCCTCTTTTTTCATGATCACCATACCTGTATCTCTTCTCATCTCCATACTGATGGGTTTGGGAAGACTTTCCCGTGATAACGAAATGGTTGTGCTGAAATCATCGGGGCTGAGCCTGTACCAGCTTATGCCACCTGTCGCTTTCGCCTCTTTGTGCGCCTTTCTCATAACTGCAATGACGGGCTTTTTTCTTATTCCCTACGGTAACCTTGCAACCAGAAACCTCCTGTTCGATATAGCGAAGCAGAAGGCAAGCATAGGTATCAAAGAAAGGATATTCAACGACGACTTTGCCGGCCTTGTACTTTACGCGGAAGAAATTCCACCACACGGAGATTACATGAAGGGCGTTTTTATATGCGATAACCGCATGTTGAAAGAACCAGCTACAATTATCGCTAAAAAGGGATATCTTATCTCAAACCCGAAATCCATGCGGGTAACTCTAAGGTT
The DNA here is from genome assembly GCA_964610735.1 of uncultured Syntrophaceae bacterium. Taxonomy (GTDB): domain Bacteria; phylum Desulfobacterota; class Syntrophia; order Syntrophales; family UBA2210; genus UBA2210. Next base: position 2,523 of record CAZSYH010000040.1, read on the forward strand.
GAAGGATGGAAGTATCCACACAACAAATGAAGATTTAACAACCTATAAAAAGATAGACTTCGGTTCCTATGACATAAACCTCGATCTGTCGGAATCAATCGGAGGCAAAAATAACCCGATCACAAAGGATAGCAGGGAAATGTCGCTTCCAGAGTTGATCAGAAAAAGCAGGATCCCCGGCCTTAAAAAAACTGTCCTGAAAGATCTCATCATTGAGATCCACAAGAAATTCACCATACCTTTTGCGTGTATTATTTTTGGTATAATCGGGGTCCCGTTGGGTATCTCAAAGCACAGAAGTGGAAAATCAAGGGGGTTTGTTATTGGCCTTATTGTTATCATGATCTACTATATCATCCAACTCGGGGGGGAGGCGCTGGGTGAAACCAGCACACTTTCCCCGGCAACGGGCACATGGATGTCAAACGCAATCCTGGGCGTCACCGGCGTATATATGCTGACCATGACTGCAAAGGAAAAACCTCTCATACCTGCCTGCATCAGGCACATCGGAATATGGAAATTTAAATGAATATCCTCGACAAATATATCCTTAAAGAATTTATAAAGATATTTACTTTGATACTTGTTTCTCTCATAGCCTTGTATCTGATCGCGGATTTCTTTGAACGCATAAGGATGTTTCTGAGCAATCACGCCACTCTGGGTCAAATGGTTTTCTATTCTTTCTTGAGTACACCCATGATACTGTCACAGATGCTACCGATTTCCGTGCTGCTGGGGACTCTCCTCTCATTCGGAATCCTGTCGAAAAACTGCGAGATAACGGCCATGAAGTCAAATGGTGTCAGCCTCTATCGCATATCGCTTCCCGTTATTATATTGTCCTTTGTAATCTGTGTAGCGGCGTTCCTCCTGAGCGAATTTATAACGCCATATACTAATCAAAAGGTAAAGTATATCAAGCTTGTGGAGATTCAGAAAAGGGAAAAACTGGGAAGTTTTAAACAAAATCAGATCTGGTACAGGGGCGAAAACGGAATATACAACTTTTCCATGTTCGATCCCCGGACAAATACACTCAAAGGGATAAGTATCAATCTCTTTGACCGGGAGATGAACCTCTATGAGAAGATAGACGCAAAGGAGGCGAGATGGGAAGACGGCAGGTGGGTATTCAGAAACTTGCTCGTAACGACATTTCCAGAGGGTGAGTTTCCTTCACTCGAAAAAATATCATCAAGGATTATGGATCTTCCCGAAAGGCCTTCGGATTTTACGGCGGTTCAGAAGGACACCGGAGAGATGGGCCTTGTGGAATTAAACAGGTTTATAAACAAGACACGCTCGGAAGGATATGACACTACAAGATACCGGACAGACATGCACGGAAAGATCTCGCTCCCGCTGGTAAGTGTTATACTCGCTATACTGGGTGTCTCTTTTTCACTAAGATCGGAGAGGAGTGGAGGAATTGCTAAGGGCATAGGCACAGGGATTATAATCGGATTTTCCTACTGGATTGTCTTCGCCTTCGCCATATCCCTGGGTCGCGCCGGAACCATACCACCTGTAGTAGCGGCATGGGCCGCGAACCTCATACTCGGTCTCGCGGCCCTGATTATGTTCATCCGCGTAAAGACGTAATCATTTATGTCCCCATTTCCCAGGAATTAAGGTATTTTTCCTGTTCAGTCGTCAGCGTATCTATCCTGACATTCAGCGACTCCAGCTTTAACCTGGCTATCTCTTTGTCGATATCTTCGGGCACACTGTAGACCAGATTATCCAGCTCATGCGCATGCCCTACCAAGTATTCGGCGGCGAGGGCCTGATTGGCAAAACTCATATCCATGACGCTTGAGGGATGCCCTTCAGCGGCTGCAAGATTAATCAGTCTCCCTTCCCCCAGAATATATACGCGATTTCCATTTTTCAGTGTATATTCGTCAATATATTTTCTTATTCTTCCTGTGTACTCGGAGACCTCTTTCAGTCCCTCTATGTCCAGCTCTACGTTGAAGTGGCCTGAGTTGGACACAATAGCCCCATCTTTCATTTTCAGAAAATGTTCCTTGCGGATGACATTTATATCCCCTGTCAATGTGCAGAAGAAATCTCCCAGTTCGGCGGCTTCGGCAATCGGCATGACCCTGTAACCATCCATGACCGCCTCCAGGGCGCGAAGGGGGTCCACCTCTGTCACAATAACATTCGCGCCCATTCCGGAGGCCCTCATCGCGAGCCCCCTTGAACACCAGCCATATCCACAGATGACAAAGGCCGAACCCGCTATCAGTCTGTTTGTGGCCCTTATAATCCCATCCAGTGTGCTCTGACCGGTACCATATCTATTGTCGAACATGTGCTTTGTGTTCGCGTCATTTACAGCTATCAGGGGAAACCGCAGGACTCCCTCGCTGGCCATTGCCTTCAGCCGTATAACACCGGTGGTTGTTTCTTCAGTTCCCCCGACAATCCCGTCTATAAGATCCTGGCGGCCTGAATGTATAGTCGATACAAGATCGGCACCGTCATCCATAGTTATCGCCGGCTTTGTATTCAGCACCGAATTTATATGCTTATAATATGTAGTGGTATCCTCCGCGTTGATGGCGTGCACCGCAATCTCCTGATATTTTACCAGATAGGCGGCAACATAATCCTGCGTGCTCAGGGGATTTGACGCGCACAGGGAAAGTTCGGCGCCTCCGGCCTTCAGCGTTTCCATGAGGCTGGCTGTCTCTGTCGTAACATGAAGACATGCACCCAGTCTGAGGCCCCTCAGCGGTTTTTCCTTTTCAAATCTTTTCTTTATACTGTTTAAGACCGGCATGCTCTTGTTTGCCCAGTCAACACTCGATTTTCCCTCTTCAGCCAGATTTATATCTTTAATATCGTAATCCATTTTTTCTCCTGATTGCTCCTTTTTACGTCCCTGTACCGGAACATACATATCGGTACCATTTTCTACAAAAACTGCGGAAAACATTGGTATACAACCAATGCCTTCATTCTGATTTCTGAATCCCGACCTCTATTCTTTGTTACCCGCTTCTTTCTTCAGCCTTTCCGCCAGATCTGTTTCTTCCCATGCATAATCGTCCATAAACAGGGTCTTTGGTATCTTCCGGTAGATATCTCCATCGAGCAGTCCGAAGCGCTCTATCATTCCCTTTGGCGTAAAATCAAAAACTTTTTCCACTACACCCGACAACTTTTCATCCGACATAACTCCTGTGCCGAACGTGTTGACATAAATAGACATGGGCTTGGCAATGCCTATGGCGTAGGCCAGTTGCACCGAACAACGAGTTGCAAGACCGGAAGCCACAATATTTTTGGCCGCATAGCGCGCGCCGAATACAGCAGAGCAGTCAACCTTCTCAGGCGACTTGTTCACCACCGCTCCTCCGCCAAGCTGCGCTCCGGGATATCCTCCATAGAGCTGACAGACAAGCTTGCGACCCGTAACGCCGGTATCAGCCGCGCTGCATGAATGAACCGCCTGCCATTCTCCCGTAGGATTAAATATGAATTCGGTCTTGTCATTCACCCACTGACCCAGACAATCAAAGGCTATCTTCCTTGCGGTTTCTTCGATTTCTTCGTTTTCCGCCACATGACGATAATCGATGGCATTGGACATCAGGACCTTTGATGCATGTATCGGCTTGCCGTTCTTATCATAATTCACCGTTACCTGCCCTTTTCCGTCGGGGGCAAATATGGGATTTCCACAGTCCTCAAATGCCCGCATCATCCGGTTCACCAGGACATAGGTAAGGGGAAGCAGTTCCGGGGTTTCATCGCAGGCATATCCATACATGATCCCCTGGTCTCCCGCGCCGATCTCTTTATATTTCCCCAGTTCGGCACGCGTTCCTATATTGATATTGGGGGATTGAGGAATAATCGCGTTGAACACGCCCAGCGAGTGCCCGTTGAGGCCCACCGCCGCGTCACTGTATCCCAGAGACAATACAGTCTGTCGCAGACTCTTCTCGATATCGATGTATATCTTCGTGGCAACTTCTCCGCCTACTATACAGAAACCCTTCCCCAGAAACACCTCAAGACCACAGTGGGGCATGGTATTTATATCCATCCCTGCTTTCTTTTCTTCATCCAGTATCCTGGCTATGATATTTGCAGCTATGGTATCAGCCACGATATCCGGATGCCCTACCTTGACTCCCTCAGACGTTATTTGCATGCATCTCTCCCTTCTCAGATATTTGTTGAACGTCTCCCGGCGAGACAATACCACCCGATATAATAAGGGTGAACGCCTCCTCAACCGTCATATCAAGGCTGGTCATGTCCGCTTCCGGTACCATTATGTAAAATCCCGATGTGGGATTGGGCGTCGTGGGAACAAAGACATTCACACACTTCTGTGATGTTTTCACTTGGACCTCTCCCCGGCTGACACCGGTAACAAACGCTATCGAGTATAAGCCCTTCCGTGGATACTCGATCAGGACCGCCTTTTTGAAGCTCTGCCCCTTATCGCTGAACACGGCATCAACGAGCTGTTTGAGCGCGTTATATATACCTCTCACCAGGGGTATCTTGCCCACCAATCTCTCGCCGAAGGAAACGAGCTTCGTGCCCAGATAGCTCTTTGTCAAAAGACCGATGATAAAGATAAGAATTAGTGTAATGATCACACCGAGGCCCGGTATATGGAAGGAGACCAGCTGGTCGGGATGAAACCTGGCGGGGATAATTCTTACCAGTTTGTTCATCATCCCGATGATGAGGTAAAAGATATAGAATGTTACTCCTACGGGGATAATCGCGGCTACCCCTGTCAAAAAAACACCCTTGATTCTTTTCCGCATTTTCTTTACCATCTCTTACCTCTCAAAACTACGGGGTGTATATCAGAAAGCTCCACCCACTGCAACAGCAAAGGCGGGGCACATATGGCCCCGCCACCTCAAAAATCCCAAGTTATAACAATCGTTACAAAGCCAATCCTTTCTTCTTAATCCTGTTTTTATCATCAAGCAATACGCACCTGGGGATCCAGCCTTTCGTCGAATCCTCTTCAACCAGCACATAGCTTGCGATAATTATGATATCCCCTCTGGAAGCCTTTCTTGCCGCAGCTCCGTTCAGACAGATAACGCCGGACCCCCGGGTACCCTTGATTACATAGGTGGAAAATCTCTCTCCGTTGGATACATTATATATGTCAACCTTTTCATAAGAGAGCAGATCCGCAACATCCATAAGATCCTTATCAATGGTTATGCTGCCCTCATAATGGAGATCGGCATCAGTAACAACCGCCCTGTGAAGTTTTGATTTCAGCATCGTTCTCTGCATCATTTAACCTCCCTATTTATTTTCTCCAAACACATAATTATCTATAAGCCGTGGCGTGCCTACCCAGACAGCCAGAGCCAGCACAGATTTTTCATCAAGACACCCGGCATCTTTCATGGTCTCGGCATTACATGTCTTGACATAATCAATTCTGGTACCGGGGTGTTTCTCAATAAAGCCCTTCACTTCTTTTATTATTGTGCCGGCATCCCGCTGTCCCTGATCATAAAGATCCGCAGCACGTTTGAGCGAGCGACTCAGGCTCAATGCGGACTCTCGCTCATCCTCTTTCAGATACGCATTCCTGGAACTCATGGCAAGACCGTCCGGTTCTCTGACAGTAGGTACCCCTACAACTTCAATATCCATGTTGAGATCGGTCACCATTCTCTTTATCACCACAAGCTGCTGAAAATCCTTCCTCCCGAAAATGGTGACATGGGGTTTGACTATATTGAACAGCTTCGCGCAAACAGTCGCCACACCTCTGAAGTGGACAGGTCTCGTCAATCCACAAAGGTTGTTAGTTATATTTTCCACATTTACATATGTCTGGTAATTTTCAGGATACATCTGTGAATTCGGTGGGTAGAAGATGACGTCTACCCCGACATCTTTGGAAAGCCTTTCATCCCTTTCAAAATCTCTGGGGTATTTGTCCAGATCTTCACCCGGGCCAAACTGCGTGGGGTTCACATATATGCTGGTTACCAGACAGTCCGACCGTTTTTTTCCCTCTTCCATCAGCTTCAGATGCCCGTCGTGAAGATAACCCATGGTAGGGACAAAGGCAATTCTTTTGCCCCGGAGCCTTAGGGACTCTGAAAAATCCTGCATATCGCGTACTATCTCAATAATCTCCATATGGTGACAGTCCCTCCATAAAAAAAGCCTCTCCGCTCTGAAACGGGAGGCTTGAAAATCACGTGCCATTCTGTTCTTAATCCTCTTCCGTCCCAGTCCATAAATGGATCCAAGCAGACTCCCGCGCCACCTATCAAAAGATCTTTCCCCTGTCAAGAAATTTATACATGGGTGTTATAATGACGCTTGCAATCCTGTCCCGGATAGTTTAGATTCAGCATCCCTGCAGGAAATCAAAATTCGGAAGTTTTACGATTTTTAGCCAAACGGCGGGTTGCCGACTATTGACAAGTCAATATCAGGGATTAGAGTATTAGTCTGGGATTACCTTTATTATAAAAAGCTCAACCCACAACGGGAAGGAAAAGCGATGCCAGCTCTATATGTATGCAAGAAGACACAGAATTTCATTGTAGAACCCTGCGATGACAATACCTGTGAGTGGTGGTTAAAAAATGAGACCTTTTGCAATTGCACCTGGGTTGCATGTAACTATGGCCCTTTTACACTTGAGGAAGTCGGTGATATGATGGGTGTTACCAGGGAGAGAATAAGGCAGATAGAGGCAAAAGCTCTCAAGAAACTACAGCACAAGAAGAGAAAGGACCAATTGATCGACTTTGCAGCAATGTAAGATATCGAATAGCAGGTTACATCTTTTTTCTTGATTTCAACTTGTCAAGAAATCCTGTCATATGTTTTCTTATCTCTGCCCTCGAAAAAAGAAGCTCGGTTATCTCAAATTCGTATTCCAGGGCTGTGGCCCTGTCAAGACGCGGAACAATATCTGATATTCTCTTTACAGCTTCGACCGCCTTGGCAGGTCTTCGGGAAATTTCACCCGCAAACGACATCGCGTCTTCCATAAATTTCTCCGGCGGGGACACTTTGTTCACAAGTCCGACCCTAAGTGCCTCCCTTGCACCGATAGGTTCGCCCAACATTGCGATTTCTTTTGCTTTTGCGGTTCCAACGATTCGCCTGAGCGGATCAAATAATGGATTCAGACCAAACTTCAGCTCCGGATGACCGAATATAGCCGTCTCAGAGGCAATAATCATGTCGCATACAGTGACAAGATTAAATCCTCCTCCAAGGGCTATCCCGCTTACCGCAGCGATAACAGGTTTTCTGAAAGTGTAGATCTTCTGGAGGCTTTTGATCATAATCCTCATATAATTTTCAAATTTGTCACCTTCCAGGATTGATATCTCTTTCAGATCAACACCGGCAGAAAATACATTGTCACCCCCTGTAAGTATAACAGCCTTAACAGAATCGTCTTTTTCCAACTGGTTGAAACAATGGATCAACTCATGCCTCATCTCGCTGGAAAGTGCGTTCATTTCACCAGGACGATTCAGCGTCAGAATAGTATAACCTTCTTCTCTTGTGACCAGTATTGTATTATATTTCATATGAATCCGGCCTGCTGTTCACCATCTTCTTCAACTCTTTGCCTGTTTTGAAGAACACGATATTTCTTGCGGGCACATAGACCTTTGCCCGTGTCTTTTCAACCAGATCTCTCTTCATCATATCACATCCCGCGTGCCGGTTTATACAAATAGCCGATGCCGGTTCCGACTCCGACTCCTCTGAATTCTTCAGAGATGGCAGAGATTGTTTCACTTGCGATATACCGAAGCAGGCTCTTTCGTTTTTTCTCAGGATAAATAACTTCCGGCTTGCCCTCTATTCCTGCGAGATCCGTCGCTATATCGATTGCGTATTCCATGTTGCCAAGATCGTCAACGAGGCCTGCTTTGAGCGCCTGTCTGCCGGTAAATATCCTCGCATCGGCAATATCTTCTATGTTCTCCTTGGAAAGGTTTCTATTTGATAATACTGCCTCCATGAACTGACCCTGAATATCATCAATTACGCCCTGAACAAGGCCTTGATCAGCGGTCGTCATTTCGCGCACCGGAGACCCTACATCCTTATACCTGCCTGTTTTGACAACTGTGGTCTTCAGCCCCACCTTTTCTAACAGATCTTCTATTTGAGAAAACTGCGCTATAACTCCTACGCTTCCGGTTATCGTGCCGGGATTGGCAATAATCCTGTCAGCGGCACATGCAATATAATATCCCCCCGATGCCGCGACCGATCCCATCGAGACAACCACTTTTTTGGATTTCTTCAAGCGCAATACCTTGTCATATATCTCCTGAGAAGGAACTACTGCTCCGCCCGGTGAATTTATACGCAGTACAACCGCTTTAACTTTGCCATCTTTCTCGTATTTATCCAGCTGTTTGAGGGTGTCCCTCGAATTGCTCAGAACTCCCTCTATCGTTACAACACCGATCTTGTCTTTGTCTTTAAATGAAAAATCCTGATTCTTCTCTCCGAAAAAAACAAGCATGCGAAGAACCAGGAAGAAGAGCACACCGACAATAGCAAGAAGCAGGAAGCCTAAGATCACGGGATGTTTTTTCATTAATCCTCTCTCAAAAGAGATGATTTTCCATAAATGGTCAAACCTTTATGCCTGTCAGCATGTCACCAAGATTGGAAACAACTTTTTCATTATTGTTTATATACTGTTTCTTAGACTTCTCATCAGATGCCTTCTCTAAATTCTTAATACTCAGACCTATTTTATGGCTGACAATATCAACATTCGTTACAACCGATGACACAACATCTCCAACAGAATAGATGTCTCTGGCAGATTTAATTCTCTCGTGGCTTATCTCGGAGATATGAACCAGGCCCTCTATGCCCTCTTCTATTTCAACAAAGATGCCGAAGTCCGTAATGTTCGTCACTTTTCCGGTAATTATAGACCCTGGAGCATACCTGGATAAAAGTTTTTCCCATGGATTCTCCTCAAGTTGTTTGATTCCGAGGGAAAACTTTTCCGAATCCACATCAATCCCTAAAATCACTGCTTCAATTTCCTGGCCCTTTTTATAGAATTCCGACGGGTGTTTTATCCGCTTTTTCCAGGAAATATCCGATACATGTATCAAACCGTCAATATCGTCTTCAATTCCCACAAAGAGACCGAAGTCTGTAACATTTTTTATCTCACCCCTTACAACGGTCCCTTCGGGATATCTTTCTTTAAGCTCTATCCACGGATTAGGCATTGTCTGCTTGAGGCCAAGCGATATTCTCTTGTTGTCAAGATTCACATCCAGCACCATTATCTTTATGATATCATCCACAGATAATATCTTGGAGGGATGTCTTACCTTCTTGGTCCAGAACATCTCGGATACATGCACAAGCCCCTCGACTCCCGGTTCAATTTCAACGAACGCCCCATAATCCATAAGGCTTACAACTTTCCCTTCTATAATGGACTCAATGGGATATTTCTCTACAACGGCATCCCATGGATTTTTCGTAAGTTGTTTAAGACCCAGCGACACTCTCTCTTTTTCTCTGTCAAAACTAAGGACCTTAACGGTTATCTTGTCCTCCCTGGAAAATGTCTCCGACGGATGCCGTATCCTTCCCCAGGACATATCGGTAATGTGTAATAATCCGTCTATGCCTCCCAGATCTATAAACATGCCATAATCGGTTATGTTCTTTACAATGCCCTCTATTATTTTACCTTCTTCCAGGGTTTCAAGTGTCTCTTTCTTTTTCCCTTCCCTTTCTGTTTCCAGTATGGCTTTTCTGGACAGGACAACATTATTTCTTTTTCTGTCGTATTTCAGAATCTGGAAATCCATGGTCTGCCCGACATACCTGTCAAGATCCTTTACGGGATGCGTGCTGACCTGGGAACCCGGAAGAAAAGCGGGAAATCCGATATCAATCGAAAGGCCACCTTTCACTCTCTGTACAATCGTACCCGGTATCGTGCCGCCATCTTCGTATATCCTTACCACATCATCCCACATTTTCATCCTGGCGGCTTTTTCCTTCGATAGTATTAATTCGGCATCTTTTCTCCGGTCTATTAGAACTTCTATCTCATCGCCAACAGAGATTGTTATATTACCATCGCTGTCTGTAACCTCACTAAGATAGAGAACACCTTCTGTCTTGTAGCCAACATCAACCATCGCCACATCATCATTTATCTGGACTATTTTCCCCATCACAACCTTACCGATGGCTACGTCCTGCAGATTCTGCTCGTAGAGTTCCACAAAACTTATATCTTCTTCCTCTTTCTGAAACTCCGCCCCCTCAATATGTTCTACTTCTTTCTCTTCCGGTTCAGTTGTTAAGTTACCTTCGTTAACCATTAATAAAATACCCCCTGACATTTTTCTGGAACTACATCTAATCTTCCTCGTCTAACATACTGAAAGTAAAATATCAAGCCTAGTTATGTCCCCCTGGGGTCTGCGTCAACCTTGATTAAAAGTGCGAAAAAGGTTATAGTTACACAGAATGCCATGAAATCAGACACTCGTCACAACATAATAAAAATATTCTCTATTGTCATCACCTTCCTGTACATGTTCATGTCAGCAGGGGCAGTCTTCGCCTCTTTCACTATGGAAGATGAAAAGAAACTGGGAAAAGAATTCTATGAAAAGCTGAAAGACAGAGGCCTTTTCGTAAAAAATCCAGAAGCAAATGAATATATCGACAGGATAGGACATCTCTTACTTTCGCACGGTAAAAAGCCCCTTTTCGACTTTACTTTTTCCATAATTGACAGTCCCGGGATTAATGCCTTCGCGACCCCGGGAGGTTATGTGTACGCCTACAGCGGCCTTATAGAACTTACCGAAGACGAAAGTCAGCTCGCCGGAGTGCTGGCGCATGAGATAGGACATATAAAGGCCAGACACATCGCGCAAACCATCGAGAAATCAAAGAAGATAAACATCGCAAGCATTGCGGCAATCCTGGCCGGAGCCTTCCTCGGGGGTGGCGGCGAGCTAAGCGCGGCAGCTGCGAGTTTTTCCATGGCAGCAGCGACGACTCTCAATCTCAAATACAGCAGAGAGCACGAGGAAGAGGCAGACCGTCTCGGGATGTCGTACCTTGTGGAAACCGGATATGACGGCAAGGGCATGCTGGATTTTCTGAAGATTATGAGAAAGTATGAATTCTACTCAAACTCCATCCCCTCCTATTTTCTGACCCACCCTGGCACAGGTGACAGGATAATATATCTGGATGGTTTGCTTCAGACGAAATACACGGAAGGAGGCGCCGAGAGTATAATTGGAAGTCTGGACAGGATAAAAACCACACTGGTTATCGACAGAAAAGATCTCGACTCAAGTCTCAGATATTTCCAGAATATATTGAAAAAAGATCCCAACAACCCAAATGCCCTGTACGGTCTCGCTGTCATACAGGGAAAACTTGGCAAGACTTCAGAATCCTTTGCTAATTTTGAAAGGGCACTGTCACTGTCCCCTGATGATGCCGATATTCTCCGCGATCTGGGCATCAGGCACTTTAACCTTGGGAATACGGCCGCCGCTATAGAGGCCCTGCAAAAGGCTCATTCCATAGACGAGAACGATTCCAGCACTATTTTTTATCTGGGAAGATCATACGAAACCACCGGAGATTACAGAACCTCTCTCAGGTTCTATGAAGAATTTCTGAAGAAAAACCCGGATGACACCCTTATATATTACAATCTGGCAATGCTCTATGGGAAGATCGATAACCTTGGAGAATCCCACTACAATTTCGGTTTCTTTTTTAAAAAGAAACAACGTACCGAGAGTGCTCTTTTTCATTTCAAGGCTGCCCAGACGTTCTTTCCACCCGACAGTGAGATGGCCAAGAAGATCAGGAAAGAAATAGACTCCATCGATAAAAATCCCGCAAATAATGGAGACGGACGCGCGAAAAATTGATCCCTATGCACACAAAGCGGCTACTGAGAATACATCATCTAACACATTGACATTTGGCATTCATGTGCTATCTTCCCCGGACATACGATACTTTCAGGAGGCATAAATGAATATTACGGTAAAAACGCGAGCCCTTGCGGATTTCGATTGCAAGATACTCCTCGTCGGACATTTTGAAGACAGCAAGACACCGGAAGGAGCGGCTCAGCTCCTCGATCAAAAGTACCATGGTCTTATCGGAGGGCTGATTGAGGAAGGAAATTTTACAGGGGAAATCTACAGCTCTTCGGTTGTCTATACCGGAGAATCGGCCCGAAGCAAGAGGATACTGATTGCGGGCCTGGGGAAAAAAGAGGATTTTGATCTTGAAAGATTAAGGGGAGTATTTTCAAAGGCGGTACAGAAGATACGGGATCTCAATATAACGAATCTCGCCGCGTCCCTTGATTTCGGCGGGTCGGAATTCCCTGCCAGAGAAACAGCACAGGCCGCTGTTGAAGGCGCGATGCTGGGCTTGTACCGATTCACACGCTACAAGACCCTGAAAAAGGACAAAGAGACGCGGATAGAAGAACTCACCATAATAGAAAACAGACCCGAGCTACTGGAAGATGTAAGGAGCGGCGCAGAAACAGCGGAGATTATCTCACGGGCAGTCTACTGCGCGAGAGATCTCGTCTCCACACCATCCAACGACATGACACCCGTAATCCTGGCGGAGAGGGCCAGCGATATCGCGAAGGAGAAGAATCTCAAATTCGAGGCACTGGATGAAGCCGCCATGAAAGAACTGGGCATGAATGCCCTGCTCGGTGTGGCAAGGGGCAGTGCCGAAGAGGCAAAACTGATATTACTGGAATACAACGGGGGCAAAAAAGACGACCGACCTGTAGTCCTGGTCGGCAAGGGAATCACCTTTGACAGTGGTGGAATTTCCATAAAACCTTCTGAAAAAATGGATGAAATGAAATCGGACATGTCCGGCGGTGCCGCGGTGATCGCTACAATCAAGGCAGCGGCTGAACTGAAAATACCGCTGAACGTGGTGGGCATAATTCCTGCCACGGAAAATCTCCCCGGAGGAAGGGCATACAAACCGGGAGACGTACTGGAAACCATGTCAGGTCTTACAATAGAAATCAAGAACACCGATGCCGAAGGAAGGCTGATCCTGGCAGACGCGCTCACATTCGCGGGAAGATATAATCCATCGGCAATAATCGACATAGCCACACTGACCGGGGCATGCGTGGTGGCACTGGGTGATTTTATCACAGGTATGATGGGAACAGACCGCGACCTGAAAGAAAAGATACTCTGCGCCTCGGATACCACAGGCGAAACGGTATGGGAGCTTCCTCTGTGGCACGAATATGAGGAACTGATAAAGAGCGATGTGGCTGACATGAAAAATACCGGTGGACGGGCAGGCGGCACAATAACAGCGGCCCTTTTGCTCAAGAAATTCGTGAACGATTATCCCTGGGTGCATCTGGACATCGCCGGTCCTGCGCTACTGTCAAAAGATAAGCCTTACGTCCCCAAGGGTGCGTCCGGCGTGGGAGTAAGGCTTCTCGTGCAATTCCTTATGGACAGGAGCCGGGCTTCCAATGCAAATCCTTGAAATAAAAGGCCTGAAGACATATTTCGAGACAAGAAACGGTACCGTCAGAGCCGTTGACGGGGTGGACATCTCTATCGACAGGGGGGACACCCTCGGCATCGTCGGCGAATCAGGGTGCGGCAAGACGGTGCTCGCCCTCTCCATAATGAGACTTATATCAGACCCGCCCGGCCGAATTGTTTCGGGTCAGATCAACTTCAAGGGCACCGATCTCCTCAACCTTGACGAAATCGAAATGCGAAGGCTTCGCGGAAATGACATATCCATGATATTTCAGGAGCCGATGAACTCCCTCAACCCCGTCCTGAAAGTGGGAGATCAGATCTCTGAAGTGATACGAATCCACAAGGGGCTTTCAAAGAAAGATGCGTTGGACCGCGCCCTCGATATGCTCCGGCTTGTCGGAATGGGCTCGGCACGAAGCAGATTGAATGATTATCCCCACCAAATGAGCGGTGGGATGCGCCAGCGGGTAATGATAGCCATGGCACTCGCATGCAATCCCGCGTTGATGCTCGCGGATGAACCCACCACGGCGCTCGATGTGACCATACAGGCACAAATTATCGATCTGATAAACAAGCTGAAGGATGAAGTGGGAACATCTGTAATGCTCATAACCCATGACCTCGGAATAATCGCTGAAACTGCCCGGTACGCGACGGTGATGTATACGGGCAAAGTGGTAGAATCCTGCAGCGTACTTGAGCTCTTTTCCACACCGCTCCACCCATATACCAGAGGGCTTATGGAATCCACACCAAAACAGACTTCCGGGGGAAACGGGTACCTCAGCACGATACCAGGTACCGTTCCGAACCTGTATGAACTCCCTTCCGGGTGCAGTTTCCGGAACAGGTGTCCGGATGTCATGGATATATGCGCCCAAAAAGAACCGCATCTCAGAGAAAAATCTCCCGGTCACCAGGTAAGGTGTTGGAAATATGAGTGATATAATGTGCAAATGAATCCAATCTTATTAAACATTGAGGATCTAAAAAAATATTTCCCCGTACGGAGCGGCCTCCTGTCTGGCCGTCAGAAGATGGTAAAGGCCGTGGACGGTGTGGATCTGCAGATTTTCAAGGGGGAAATCCTGGGATTGGTGGGTGAATCAGGGTGCGGGAAAACCACCCTTGGCCATCTCATCACCAGACTCGAGGAACCAACCAGCGGAAAGATCTTTTTCAATGGGAATGACATATTCAGGTATTCCGGAAAAGAATTAAAGGCCTTTCGAAGAAAGGTACAGCTGATATTTCAGGACCCCTCCTCATCCCTGAATCCGAGAATGAGCGCGGGCGCCATCGTGGGAGAGCCTCTCACCATACACACCATGTCCAGAGGAGAAGAAACCAGAAACAAAGTTGCCAACCTGATGGAAACTGTGGGATTGAACAGGGAACAGATGGGACGATACCCCCACGAATTCAGTGGCGGACAGAAACAACGCATCGGCATAGCGAGGGCGCTTGCCCTGAATCCTGAACTTGTTGTCGCGGACGAACCCGTCTCAGCGCTGGACGTTTCCATACAGGCCCAGATACTCAACCTCCTGAGAGATCTGCAGAAGGATTTTAATCTGACCTATTTGTTTATCAGCCATGATCTCAGCGTCGTTGAACATATAAGTGACAGGATCGCCGTAATGTACCTTGGAAAAATCGTGGAGCTCGCGGACAAAAAATCACTCTATAAAACCCCCCTTCACCCCTACACAAAGGGCCTCCTCTCAGCTGTCCCCGTCCCGGATCCTGCGTACAGAAAAAAGCGGATAATACTTAGCGGCGACATACCCAGTCCAATAGATCCTCCCTCTGGATGTCCATTCCATCCCCGGTGCCGATACAGTATGGATGTATGCGACACGATGATGCCGACTCTTGATGACAGAGGTGATGGACATTACGTCGCGTGTCATCTCAAGACCGGATTCCGACTTGAATTGAATCCCGACTCGTCGGGACATTCCCCGCTGCCTGCGGTGGGGCTAGCAAGCGAATAAAAAATAAACATTTTTCTTAACAATTGGAGATTCCCCCGTAACTTATTGCGGAGACCTTCAATCATTAAAAACTAAAATAACTCTTGACGAAAGGGGTTCAAAAGAATAGATAGGGTAGCTAATTTTCTTGAAGCAATGTTGTGGCTCTATTCTTCATTTCCGGTAACAGTGTTGCCCGAACAAGAAAGAAAGCGCCCGTAGCTCAGCTGGATAGAGTCGCAGACTTCGAATCTGTTGGTCGTTGGTTCGAATCCAACCGGGCGTACCATACATTCGACCATTTAAAAATATACAGGGCCCTTAGCTCAGCTGGTAGCAGCAACTGACTCTTAATCAGTAGGTCGTCGGTTCGAACCCGACAGGGCCCACCATAAAATCAAGGGGTTAGCCTTTACTTGGCTAAACCCTTTTTCTTTGAGATATATGACTTTACACTACTGTCCCAACGATTAATAATCACAATCTTGGAAAGCCTTAACAGTTGCCTGTTCCAAGCGATTTGATGATTTATCGATTTCAAATACTTTTCAAGAACCGAGGTCGAAATATCAACAGTTTACAGAGAAAAAACATTCAATATGAGAAACGTTGGGACAGTAGTGATGACTTTAATAATTTTATTGACATTTGGTAAAACCCTGTATATATTGGCACCGCAAGTTGGAGAGACATTTTTGAAGTGCGAAAACCGG
>CAZSYH010000041.1:0-17468 GCA_964610735.1 uncultured Syntrophaceae bacterium
ATTGAAGCTTTGTAAATCTCGACTTATAGCGACTCACGAATGGAAATGATGGACATAAACTGGAAACTTGCACGTAAAAAAAACGCCCTTCACATCCGCGCCGCAATGATCCATGCGATACGCGGATTCTTCATAGACAGAGACTATCTTGAGGTGGAAACACCTTCCAGGATTCCCGGCCCCGCTCCGGAATGTAATATTGACGCCATCCCCTCTGATGGGTGGTTCCTTCACACATCACCCGAACTGTGCATGAAGCGGTTGCTGGCCGCCGGATATCCGCGAATATTTCAGATTACCAGGTGCTTCCGTGGCGGAGAGCGGGGGACGCTTCATATCCCGGAATTTACACTTCTGGAATGGTACAAAAGCGGCATCGACTACTTCCGGATGATGGGGGAGTGCGAAGATCTCATCGTCCATGTAGCGCGCAGTCTCGGCCATGAGGGAAAGATCAATTACCGTGGAAGAGGGATCGATATACAGACGCCGTGGGAGAGGATCTCTGTAGGAGACGCCTTCAGGCGTTATTCCTCTGTATCGCTGGAAAGGGCGCTGGAAAACAATCGCTTTGATGAAATTATGGTCAGCGAGATTGAGCCAAATCTCGGCAAAAAAGGGCCTGCATTTTTATATGATTACCCTGTCGTTCTGGGGGCACTCGCGAGGGTAAAAAAAACGGACCCCGAAGTGGCGGAGAGATTTGAGTTGTATATGGGCGGGCTTGAGCTGGCCAACGCGTTCTCGGAGTTGACCGACGCGGCAGAGCAGAGGGCGCGTTTTGAAGAGGAACAAAAAAACCGTAGTGTATCAGGAAAGGCACCCTACCCCATGCCCGAAAAGTTTTTATCGGAACTGACTAATATGCCTGAATCTTCGGGAATTGCCCTGGGCGTGGACCGGCTGGCAATGATCCTCACCGGCAGTGCACCAATAGACGAAGTGGTGACGTTTACACCTGAAGAGCTGTAATCTGTTAAATTCTATATAGCTAATACATTGATTCTATAAGGTCGGCGAACTGTTCGTTTATCGACGTTCTCTTGACCTTCATGGTGGGGGTCACTTCTCCATCTTCGGTATACAGTTTCTTGTCCAGGATGCTGAATTTTCTGATATTCTCCACCCTGGCCATCTGTTTGTTCACTTTGTTAATCTCCTGCTGTATGAGATCGATGACCTCCTGTGTCTTTGTGAGAGTCGCGAATGTGGTGAACTGAACCTTTGCGTCCTGAGCGAATTTAACGACATTTTCCTCGTCTATCACGATGATGGCCGTCAGGTATTTCCTCTTGTCCCCAATAACGACGGAGTCATTGATATAGGGCGAAAATTTCAACAGATTCTCGATATACTGGGGGGCGATATTCTTGCCTCCCGCCGTGATAATCAGGTCTTTCAGCCTGTCCGTTATCTTGAGATACCCCTCCTCATCGATCTCTCCCACGTCCCCTGTATGCATCCAGCCATCTTCAAGGGCCTCTCTGGTGTTTTCTTCATCCTTGTAATATCCCTTGAAAATCCCCTTGTGTCTTACAATAATCTCTCCACCCTCTCCTATTTTCACCTCGGTCCCCGGCAGGGCCTTTCCCACCGCGCCGAGCTTGAAGTCGAATTCACCCCCCATATGGGTAACCCCAGATGTCTCCGTCATGCCGTATCCCTCACGGATCGGTATGCCGATGCTCTGGAAAAACTTGAGGATATCATGAGATATGGGAGCGGCGCCGGAAAATCCCAGACGCGTTCTGTCAAAGCCCAGCCTTTCCTTGAGCTTCCAGAAGACACAGAAGTATGCCAGCTGGTAACCGATATATAACGGCAATGGTATCCTCTTCCCGGCGAGTCTCAGGTCGTTGTACTTTGCGCCGATCTTAACCGCCTGCCCGTAAACGATCCTCTTGAACCACGTGGCATCAGCCATTTTCAGCACGATGGCGGAATAGTATTTCTCCCATATCCGGGGTACAGCGTGAAATATTGTGGGCGAGACATCCATCATGTCGTTCATCACAGTATCCGTGTTTTCTGTAAAGTTCACCGTATGTCCAACTGTCGTGTGCATCATCATATCAAAGATCTGCTCATACACATGATTAAGGGGGAGGAACGATATGGATTCATCATCTCTGGTGGCCTTCGTTACCGTGGACGCCTGTTCGCCCACCCACAGATAGCCCTCGTGATGGAGCATAGCGCCCTTCGGGGGGCCTGTTGTCCCGGAGGTGTAGATAATTCCGGCTATATCCTCCGGTTTCCCCTCCTTCACAAGGGTGTCATAGAGGGCGGGGTCTTCCATATCAGCTTCTCTGCCGATCTCCATAATCCTGTCGAAACTGATTACCATCGGGTCTTCAAGATCCCTGAGGCCTTCCATATCCCACACAATAATCTTCCTCAGCTTGGGTGTATTTTTCCTGAAGATAAAGGCCTTGTTCATCTGTTCTTCATCTTCGCAGATAAATACAACCGAATCGGAATGCTCAACCACATATTCGCATTCCTTTGCGGGATTAGTAGTATAAACACCCGCAAAGGTGGCGCCCAGAGACATCACTCCGAACGCTGAATAAAGCCATTCCGGCTTATTTTCGCCGATAATGGCAACATGCTCGCCCCTTTTTACCCCGATACTGTTCAGACCCAGCGCCGCGAATTTCACATTTTCCAAGTACTGTCTCCAGGTAATATCACGCCAGATGCCAAAATCTTTCATCCTCAACGCGATCCTGCCGGGTTGTTTCCCAGCTATATTGACAAGGGCCTTAGGCAGGGTGTCTGCTTGCATAGTATTATTCGCTCCCGGTAAATTTCGTGTTTTCAGCGGAACCTGACTTTTCTTCTATATCTCTTGGATGACTGAGCCTTTCTGTATCCATCAGCAGTTGTTTCCTCTGTGTCAATCCCAAGATAAAACCTCTTTACATCCTCATCTTCGAGCAACACTTCCGGTTTATCGGCACGCACTATCCTGCCACTCTCCATCAGGAAGGCATAGTCCGCGTACTTCAGGGCCATATTGACATTCTGTTCAACAAGCAGGATGGTCACTCCCCCTTTGTTGATATCCCGTATGATGTTGAATATCTGTTTCGTGAGAAGAGGAGACAGGCCCAGAGAGGGTTCGTCCAGCATCAGAAGTTTTGGGCGACTCATCAGCGCCCTCCCGATGGCCAGCATCTGCTGCTCGCCCCCGCTCATATATCCCGCCTCTTGTTTCTGTCTCTCTCCGAGTATGGGGAAATGCCTGAACACCTCCTCTATATCCTTCTTTATCTCTTTCCTGTCTTTCCTCGTATATGCACCCATCTGGAGATTCTCCAGCACGGTCAGCTCAGGGAAGACCTCCCTCCCCTCCGGTACATAGCTTATGCCCATCCGGACGATCTCTTCGGTATCCTTCCTGTCAATTCTTTCACCCAGAAACTCTATGGAACCTTTTTCGGGCTGGTCATCATCTTCGAGTATCTGCATGATACTCTTGAGTGTGGTTGTCTTTCCCGCTCCGTTGGAGCCGAGGAGGGTTACTATATCGCCCTCTTTTACCTCAAAGGATATCCCGTGAAGAGCCCTTATCAGATCGTACCACGTCTCTATGTTCTTTATCTTAAGCATTATCCTTCCTCCCCGAGGTAGGCCTCTATGACTTCAGGATGACGCTGCACATCCTGAGGCAACCCCTCCACGATTTTCTTTCCCTGATTTATCGCAAGTATCCGGTCGGAAATGCCCATGATCATGTTCATATCATGTTCAATCAACAGAATTGTGATCTTATATACTTCCTGTATATCCTTGATCCAGATGTTCAAATCTTCCTTCTCTTCGGTATTCATCCCCGCGGATGGTTCATCCAGAAGAAGTATGGAGGGTTCCAGGGCCAGCGCCCTCCCCAGCTCCACGAGCTTCCGCCTCCCATAGGCAAGATTGGCCACGAACTGGTCTCTTACCGCCTGAAGGTCAAGGAAATCGACTATCTTCTCCACAAATTCCCTGTTTTTTATCTCCTCTTTCGCCGCCCTGGACCTCCTGCCGAACAGAGTGGATGTTGCTCCGTTCCATATACCGGTCTTCATGTGTATGTGACGTCCAAGCATCAAATTGTCCATAACGGTCGCATTCTTAAAGAGTTCTATGTTCTGAAAGGTGCGCGCTATGCCCTTTCTTGCTATCCTGTCCGGCAGATAACCCACCAGGTTTTCACCTTCCAGGAGAATCCTCCCCGAATCCGGTTTATATATGCCGCTTATCAGATTAAATATGGTGGTCTTTCCTGACCCGTTGGGGCCGATTATGGAAAATATTGAGTTTTTCTCGACCTCAAAACTCACATCATCCACCGCCTTCAGGCCGCCGAAGCTTATGCTGAGATTTTCAACCTTGAAGAGAGACATTGTCAGAGTTACCCCTAATATTATGTATTCTTATTAGCATCTTTGATCGGGCGCAGACCACACAGCACTACTGTGCGAATCTGCGCCGCGATCTGTCTTGTTTATTCTTCAAAAAAGATTTCTATTTAGCTTTCCATGTAGCAAGGTCGTTGGGTGTCCAATCCAGCAAGGTTATGTAGGAAGCCCCCGGTCCGCACTTTTGAATCATTATGGAATCTGTCCCCTGATGACTATCTTCGCTCCATGTTATCGGCGGTCCTATCCCCTGAAAATTCTTGAGAGAATTCAGCTCTTTCAGACATGCTTCCGTACTCAGGTTCGGCCCTACGCGTTTCAGGGCCTCTAACATAGGCTCGGCAAAGAATATACCCCCAAAATAGAATGTCCCCCATCTCTCTTCAGGCGCCATCCTCTTTTGTGCCTCGTGATACTTTACCATCAAAGGATTGTTGGAATCGGGCGGCAAGGCGAACGCGCCGGTGATAACTCCCTCCCACAGGCCACCCGATATCTTGTACATAAGCGGATAATCGGAAAGCGTGCTGGAAGAAACCCACTGCGGTTTATACCCGATGGTGGCGCAGGTCTTCAGGGATATAACAGCTGTGGTCGGATTGACCCACATGATCACTGCTTCCGCGCCTGAGTTCTTAAATTTCAGCATCTGGGAAGCAAGGTCCTTCTCCCCCGGTTCAACCGGGATTTCCTCCACAAGCTTCATCCCCAGAGCATCCAGCCGCTGTTTACACCCTGCCAGACCGTTCTTGCCGTATGAATCGTTCTGATAGAAGAATCCGATTTTTTTGAATCCGATTTTTTCCACAAGATATTTTGTGATAATGCTTGCCTCATCCTGATAGAGCGGATAATCGGCAAAGAGGTATTTCTGAGCCGGAAACACGTATTCATTAATCGACGTGGCCGGTCCCACCCAGATAACCTTGTTCTTTGCAAGATAGTCCTTCACAGCCATACCGCTAGCACTCGATACTCCGCCCACAAAGGCAAATATCCCCTTGCGCTCAACCAGCTCTTTGACCGCCGCCTTACAAAGGGCCGGGTTGTACTGGTCATCCCGTATAAAATACTTGACCGTCCTCCCGTGAATACCCCCCTCTTCGTTCACCAGGTTAAACAGCACAGAGGGGCCACGTGCTACCGAACCCCATGGTGCCGCTGGACCTGTCTGAGGCCCCCACTGCGCTATCCTGATCTCCTTGTTGTCGAACCCTGCCTTGCCGGCAGAAGCGTCCGTAGCCAGTACAAAGATACAGACAATCGTCAGTGCTACTGCAAACAATGTTCTCTTGATCTTCATAATATTCCCTCCTTTAGTTTATGCTACTTATTCTTCCATGTAGCGAGTTCATTAGGTGTCCAGTCCTGCAACAGCTCATACGTTCCCCCTGGACCGCATTTCTGGATCTGGACAGAATCAGTACCCTGATGACAATTCTCATTCCATGTTATTGCCCCGCCTAAACCTTTCCAGTCTTTAAATAAATTGAGTTCTTTTATACAGGCTTCAGTGCTTAAATCCGGCCCTACACGCTTAAGGGCCTCCACCAGCGGCTCGGCAAATTGTATGCCAGCAAGATAAAAGGTGCCCCATCTCTCTTCCGGGGCAAGCCTTTTAGCTGCCTCACGGTATTTTGCCACAAGAGGATTCTTTGAGTCAGGGGTTTCAGTAAACGCCGTTGTTATCACACCTTCAAATAGACCTCCCGTGATCTTATACATAAGCGGGTAATCGGAAAGACCATCAAAGGCAACCCACTGTGGGTTATAGCCTATTGTGGCACAGGTTTTTAAGGTAATGACTGCGAGAGTGGGACTGACCCACATAAGGACAACCTCCGCCCCTGAATTTTTAAACCTCAGCATCTGAGATGCAAGATCCTTTTCAGTAGGCTCTACCGGGATTTCTTCTGCCAGTTTCATACCATAGGTGTCCAACCGTTGTTTACACCCGGCAAGTCCTCCTTGACCAAAAACATCATTCTGATACAAAAACCCAATCTTCTTATATCCCAGTTTTTCTACAACATATTTGGTAACAACGCTTGCCTCATCCTCAAAGAGCGGATAAGAACAAAAGCGGTAGGGGCTCGGTGGAAACTCTTTGTCCCTGTCGGCAACCGTATTAATAGCGGCGGTTCCGGGTACAACCCAGAGGACCTTGTTCTTTGCAAGGTATCCTTTAACAGCTGTACCCCCTGCCCCTGAAACACCACCGGTAAATGCAAATATCCCTTTTCGTTCCACCAACTCTTTAACCACGGCCTTAGCCAACGCCGGATTATATTGTGAATCCCTCAGGAAATATTTGATTTTCCTTCCATGAATTCCCCCCTCTTCATTGACTATCTGGAATAGAAGACCACTACCACGAGCCACAGATCCCCAGGGAGCCGCGGGACCTGTCTGGGGACTGAATTGCGCTATTCTGATCTCCTTGTCATCGAAACCGGGGCTGCCGGCAAAACTGCCCACCGCCAGCACAAAGATACAGACAATCGCCAGCGCTACTGCAAACAAAGTTTTCCTGATCTCCATAATAGTCCTCCTCTTTTCCATATGTTGTTTAAAGTTCATCCCTTGTGCCACTTCCCTCCTTCTTTGATGAATGTAAAGTCCTGATTGACCTCCATGGTTTCATTCGTATCGTCATACAGCAGCGTTACGTCCACCTCGACACGCACAAACTTTTCTATTTTGGGGTACTTAACTTTATCGTGGTTTTCCCTCAGATCGTGGATGTTCAGAATGTTATAATCCCTTATCCTGACAGGCGAGCTCTGCGCCTGTTCCAGATATTCCCCGTAAGTGTGTGCGGAACGATATATCGAAGAAGAAGCGAGGCAGTCATAAACGTTCCTGAAATCTCTATTAATCTCAGCGGCAAAATATCTATCAACAGCTTTTCCTATCTGGGGCTTTTCAAGAAAAAGCTCCAGCCTCCCTTCCGTAATGTTACATCCCTGAAAAACAGACAAGACCGACAAGACCACCAGGATTTTCATGCAAATAACTGAATTTTTCAATCTACACCCATAATCATCCGGCGCCATTATGCTGTAAAACCTCGTGTACACTATACCTTCTTTATATAATGCTTCGCGAAAAGACCGCTGGGACGGACACAGAGAACAAGCACAATCACAAGGAATGCAACAATCGGCTTCCACTCAGGCCACACGTAGCCGAAGAAATTTTCTATCAGTCCGAGCAGCCCGCCTCCGATAAGAACACCCGGAATGCTCATCAGACCGCCCAGGACAGCAGCCGCAAATGCCCTGAGAAATGGCTCCATCATGAAGTTGGGATCCAGCGTCGCCCTCGAGGCAAAAAACATGGCGGCAATGGCCCCCATGAGCGAACTCAAGCCCCAGGCGAGGGAAAACATCCGCTCCACACGGACACCCATGATCTTGGCGGCGTTTTTATTCTGCTGGGTGGCCTTCATTGCCACGCCTACGCGGGTATACTTGAAGAAAAGGTAAAGAAGTGTCATAAGAATGGCGGCTATGACAAAAACTCCGATCGCCCAGTCGCTTATGATAACTCCCTTTATCGGTTCGTGTGTAACACCGAACGACATGGGGATTTCAAATGATTTCTGTTCCGCGCCCCATTTCCATCCCGCCAGCCCCATGAGGAGCATTTCGGCTCCAAGGGTAAGCACAATAAGCCCAAGGGCCGTGGGTTCCTTTGCGGGACGAAGAAAGGCAAATTCGATAAACACACCGAGCAGGATCGCAAACACCATGGTGAGGACAAAGGCCAGCCAGAACGGGTAGTGATAGTGCAACAGGATATGATAGGCTATGAATGTTGAAAACATTGCCATCTCTCCCTGCGCGAAGTTTACCACCTCGGACGTCTTGTATATGATCACCACGCCTATCGCCAACAGACCATAACAGGCCCCTATCGCCAGACCTTCAACAATCAGCTGTCCTATCATATTCTCTCCATACGAACGTGTCAGTGAACGCCACAAGACATCCCGCTTTAAACAAAAGGGTTAAAAGGGCCACGTCATCCAGTATTTTTTTATTCTTATCCACATACCATACATGCCAAGCGGCTCGAATATGATTATGCCTATCATTATAAGTCCTAGGGCTATACTCCCGAAATTCTCCAGACCGATCACGGTAAACCATTTTTCGGAAACAGAGACAAGAAAGTCTCCCAGGTAGGGGACCTCAGCCACATTCTTCAGCAGATCGTACTGCAGGTAAGTTATCAGTGTGGCGCCCATGATTGCGCCGAGGATCGAACCGAGCCCGCCGACAACCACCATAACAAGAAATATAATGGAAAGTATCATATTGAAGGTAAAGGGATCAAAGAAACCGCATACAAACGCGAACAGTCCGCCCGCTATCCCCGCGTAAAACGCGCTTATCGCGAAGGCAAGGGTCTTGTAGATTGTGAGATTTACTCCCATCACCTCCGCCGCGATGTCGCTGTCTCTTATTGCGACAAATGCCCTTCCTACGCGCGTCTTCATGAGATTTATGGCGCTCACTATCATTATGATGGCAACAACCAGTATCAGATAGTACGTGCTGACATCGGACTCCAGCACCCAGCTGAAGCCCAGATTCGGTATCCCCAGATCCAGGGGCGGGGCATGGAGTCCCATCCTGCCCCCGAAGACATCCCATGTACCTATCACATGCATGATAGCCAGCCCAAAGCCAAGGGTCGCGATCGCGAGATAGGGCCCCTCCAGCCTCAACGCCGGCAGGCCAAGGATAAACCCGAAAAATGCCGCGATAAAAGCGGCCAGTGGAAGGGCAAAGATAAAGGGAACCTGAAAATGCGTCATCAGAAAGACAGTTCCATATGCCCCTATCGCAAAAAACCCGGCATGTCCCAGCGATATCTGGCCGGTGTATCCAACGAGGATGCTGAGCCCCACTGCAAGTATTACGTTGACTATTATGATATTCAGGAGATAGATGTAGTAGCTCGGCATGTAGATGGGAAGGGTGAAGAGAAAAATCAGAAATGCCGCGGACCAGAAAAGAACAACCCCGCTTCCGATAAGTTCAATGTCCTCGTAATACTCCCGCTTCATATCCATAAAAAGACACCTCTATTTTCAATTCTTTTCTGAAAAGGGTTTGTATATTACCGGAAACCTGACCGTCGCATGAAGAGTCAAATCCGAAATTTTAAGATAGTAAAAAACACCCTCCGCGAGATATAGGCTCAACATAGAGAAAACAAAGTTGGGTGTCAAGACAAAAGTTTTCTTCAATTCGCCACGCATGGTTATTGAGGACAAAACCTTAATCAAGGTCTAATGGTTCCTGACAGTTCCTGCATTTTTTTGCCCCCCCCCTGAAGACTTCCAGAGCTACACGGAGAGCAGTGTGCGGTTATCCGGGCGTTATCCGGGGACATAACACCCAATTCAAAAACACGATACAGGTCCAGTGCATGCTCAGAAATAAGTGTTATGTCCCCGGAATACGGCCCAATTCGCCACGCATGGTTATTGAGGACAAAACCTTAATCAAGGTCTAATGGACCATCAATGAACACATTTCAGTCGTACCGGATTCCGATATAACTGATCTGTTTAACTCTACGATATTGGTCGTAAATCGCTCAAGCTCCATGTCTGGTTGTTTAAGATATATTTCAACAATTATCTTGACATATAGTTTCTATCTCTATATTTTCCCAGAAGATATAGAGGTAAGCCGATTTTGTTAAAAATATTTTCAGGAGACACACATGAAAACAGGCATGATGATGTCATGTACACTGAGTCTCAATCAGATTTACCCCGCACTGCGAAAGCTCGAAGCGGCCAATCCGGTAAAAAGGGTGTTGTTAAACAACAACCAATAAAAAGGGGGGGAATATGACAGCTGATTATTCAAAAATCTATGAACGCTCCATCAATCATCCTGAAGAATTCTGGGGAGAGGTTGCTGAGGCAGTACAGTGGGAGAAAAAGTGGGACAAGGTACTGGATGACAGCAACAAGCCATTCTACAGATGGTTTGTCGGAGGCAAGCTGAACACATGTTATAATGCGCTGGATTATCATGTACAGAATGGCCGGGGTGAGCAGACAGCCATAATCTACGACAGTCCCGTAACAAATACTATAAGGAAAATCACCTACAGCGAACTCCTCGAGACTGTTTCAATGTTTGCAGGCGTCCTTAAAGATCTTGGAGTATTAAAGGGAGATACTGTTATCATCTATATGCCCATGATCCCGGAAACCGTGGCCGCGATGCTTGCCTGCGCGAGGATAGGCGCCGTGCATTCCGTGGTATTCGGAGGGTTTGCGCCTAACGAGCTGGCAATCCGCATTGACGACGCGAAACCGAAGGTCATGGTATCCGCGTCCTGCGGCATCGAAGGGGAAAAAGTCCTCCCCTACAAACCGCTCTTGGATGAGGCAATCGAAATATCTGAACACAAGCCGGAAAAGTGCGTTATCTTCCAGCGCCCACAGGTTAACGCTCCTCTCATACCGGGCCGCGACTTTGACTGGGAATCCCTGATGAGCAAAGCTCAGCCGGTTGATTGCGTAGCGGTATCGGCCACAGATCCCCTTTACATACTCTACACATCCGGGACAACCGGCAAACCGAAAGGCGTGGTGCGTGACAATGGCGGCCATGCCGTCGCCCTGAAATGGTCGATGAAATACCTCTACGACGTAAATCCGGGTGAAGTCTACTGGGCTGCATCTGATATAGGATGGGCTGTCGGTCATTCATACATCGTGTACGCTCCCCTCCTGGCAGGTTGCACAACCATCCTGTATGAGGGGAAACCTGTCGGGACCCCGGATCCCGGAGCTTTCTGGCGCGTCATCTCCGAACATGGCGTTTCGGTGCTGTTTACGGCCCCTACGGCATTCCGCGCTATAAAGAGAGAGGACCCGGATGCGGAATATCTGAAAAAATATGATATAGGGTCTTTGCGGTATCTGTTTCTGGCAGGGGAGCGGCTTGATCCTGACACCTATCACTGGGCGGTTGATATGCTGAAGATACCGGTAATCGATCACTGGTGGCAGACGGAGACGGGATGGGGCTGTGCCGCGAATTGCATGGGAATCGAACCCTTTCCCGTCAAGGCGGGATCTCCCACAAAGGCCGTCCCCGGCTATAACGTTCAGATTTTGGATCCCGAAGGAAACACTCTCCCTGCCGGGGAAGACGGCATTGTAGCAATCAAGCTTCCCCTTCCCCCGGGGTGTCTACCGACCCTGTGGAATGACGATAAGCGATTCCTTGAATGTGTAACCGAGATACCCGGGTTCTATGTGACCGGCGATGGGGGGCACATAGACGAAGACGGTTATCTATTTATAATGGGCCGCCTTGATGACGTCATAAATGTGGCAGGTCACAGGCTCTCCACCGGCTCCATGGAAGAGATCCTGGCAGAACACAGGGAAGTGGCGGAGTGCGCCGTGCTTGGAGCAAATGACCAGTTGAAGGGCCAGGTCCCTGTCGGGTTTGCCGTCCTTAAATCCGGGGTTGATCGTGATCCGGATGAAATCGCCAGAGAACTGGTACAGATGGTGCGGTCAGGTATCGGGGCCGTTGCCTGCTTCAAGCAGTGCGCCATCGTTAAGGCCCTGCCCAAGACCCGCTCCGGCAAGATACTGAGAGGCACCATGCGCAAGATAGCCAACGGCGAAGATTATGCTGTTCCCTCAACAATTGAAGATAAATCCGTTCTCAGCATTATTGAAGAGGCAACAGCAAAATTAGGTATGGGTAAATAAAGCCACACCTTGAAAGGGGAAAGAAGACAGAATGGAAGAGATCCTGCAGAGAGCAATCGACAAAAAACAGAAGGCCCTGTCCGAATATGACTCGAAACGTGTCGTTGAATCGGCCGGGGTTGCAATAACGCGAGAGGGGCTCGCAGGTTCCAGAGATGAAGCCATCAAAATGGCCGAAGAACTGGGCTTTCCAGTGGTGCTTAAGGGATGCTCCGGCACGGTGACCCACAAAACGGAAATGGGCATGGTCAAGTTGAACCTGGGCAACCAAGACGACGTGGTCCGGGCGTATGATGACATTATTAAAGCCGGGATGGAACTCGATGGCGTGCTGGTTCAGGAAATGATCAAAGGAGACAGGGAATTCGTTATCGGTATGACACGTGACCCTCAGTTCGGGCCGTGCGTCATGTTCGGTCTGGGCGGGATATTCACGGAGGTACTGAACGATGTCAGCTTTCGAGTAGCACCCATCTCGAAGGTCGACGCCATGGAGATGATAGAAGAAATAAAGACCAGAAAACTGCTTGACGAATTCCGCGGAAGTCCGGCCGTTGACAGAAACGCCCTCGTCAAGGCACTGGTAGGCATAGGAAAACTCGGAGTTGAATATGACCAGATAGCAGAGATAGATATCAATCCCGTTATCATCTCAGGGAATCAACCAATCGCCGTCGACGCGTTGGTCATACTCAACAATTCATAACTACGCAGGTAGACAGGCTGAAAGCTGGAGGTGCCCTGCGGAAAATACCTAATAACAACATAGCTGTTCAAATATGCCCCCAACATACGGCCTTTGCGCCGGGGGGGATATCAGTATTCTTCAGCCTTCAGGCTGATAACCTGAGTTGTTACTTCAATTCCTGACAGCTCAGCAAGTTCCACACAGACATCTCGAAAAAAGCATTGACAATCAAACGTTCGTTTGATACGTGTGTTTCTCTGCCAATTGAAAGGAATGTACGCTATGGCTCCGGACGACGGAAGCAAAACAACCCGGAATCGCCTGTTGAAATCTGCCGAGATGCTGTTTGCTCAAAAGGGCTACGATGGGGTAAGCGTTCGGGAAATTACGAATGTCGCAAAATGCAACCTTGCCGCGGTAAATTATCATTTCGGTAACAAGAAAACCCTCTATCTGAGCGTGTTCCGCGAACGCTGGATGCCCAGAGCACAGCGCATCCGTGCATGTTTTGAGAAAAACCTTGCCAGCTGTGGCGAAACGTCGCCCGCGGTTGTGATCCAGTCCCTGGCCGAAGCCCTCATCAAAGGTCCCCTCACGGACGAAGAGCGCCTGTGCCATTTTCAACTGATGATCTGGGAGATGACCAAACCGACAGAGGCATTTGAAATAGTGACGGAAGAGACCATGAAACCCTCCTTCGAGGGGTTGGGACAATTACTTCAACCTTATCTGGATGAGAGCATAGATGAGGAACTCACGCTTCTCAACATTTTGAGTATCTTTTCGATGGTTCTTTATTTCAATTTCGCCAGGTTACCGGTATCGAAAATCATCGGGCATGCCTACGACCAACCGTTCAAGGACAGGCTGGTTCAACACATTGTAGATTTTGCCCTCTCCGGACTGCCTGTAAGGGAGAGTGCACGGTGAAATACAAGATAGTGTCTTTGGCACTTTCCGCCATTATGCTCCTTGCGGGATGCATGAAGGTAGGCCCCGATTTCAAAAAACCCGACATGGATTCACAGGTCAGGGAATCGTATCAGCATGCTCCATCGGATGTTGAAACGGGGGAAATTGTCGACCGGTGGTGGATCGCTTTCAACAATCCAGAGCTGGATCAGGTCGTAAAAAACGTACTGTCGAATAACCTCGACATCAGAAAGGCCCTGGCTGTAATCTCCGAGATGCGGGCTTATTTTGTTCAATCCAGGGCAGACCGTTACCCCAGCCTCAGCCTTAAGGGTGAGGCGAGACGACAACGTATTCTCCCGGGAATCGAATCAGATCTTTACAATCTTTCTCTGCCGGCATCATTTGAGATCGACCTCTGGGGTCGCCTGGCCCGCGCCGAGGAAGCCGCCCTGGCAAGTCTCACAAAAACGGAGGAAAATGCCCGCATTATTGCCCAGACCATTGTATCTGAAGCGATAACCGTATATTTTCAGATTGAATCTCTGGAAAGAAGGATTCAGATAACAGCGCAAATCATAGAAAATTACCGCCGAAATCTTGCATTCGTGGAAAGACGGTATGAAGGGGGACTGACCTCCATTCTGGACCTGAGACAGGCAAGACGTATTCTTGCCCAGACAGAATCCACCCTTCCCTCGCTGCGACAGGAACTCGGCATCAGACAGCAGAAACTGGCCGTCCTTTCGGGGCAATATCCGGAGACCCGATCGGCCCGCACACAACCGGAAGACTATTTCAAGCTGCTATCCCCCATACCGCCGGGTCTGCCGTCCGACCTCCTCCTGCACCGGCCCGATATCAGAGCGGCCGAGGCAACCCTGCGGGCACTGAATGCGAAGATCGGCATCGCCAAGGGCAACCGCTTCCCGAGAATAACACTGACGGGCAGTTTCGGCTATTCCAGCACCGAGCTGAATCAACTGTTCATGCCGGCGAGCAGCCTGTGGAATTTAGCCTTTGGGGCCCTTTCGCCCATCTTTGATGCGGGCAGACTCGAGGCTGGCCAGCGAGCCGCGGAGGCACAGTTTCAACAGGGACTGGCCGATTACGCCCAGATTGTCCTCACCGCTTTTTCCGAGGTGGAAAGCGCCCTCCTGACGCGGGAGGAGCAACTGGAAAAAAGAAAAAAAATGCTGACATTTCTCACCGAAGCGAAGGCCACGCAGAAGGTGGCCGAAAACCGATACGAACGGGGACTGGTCGGCTACCTCACCGTGCTTGACGCCCAGCAGGCTCGTTTTCAGGCTGAAGAAAACCTGGTACTGGTTGAACTGGCCATACTCAGCAACCGCGTGACACTGCATCGCGCACTGGGCGGCGGATGGGGAGATCCGCAAAGCATAAAAGCGGGGGCGCGGAATGAATGAAAGAGGACGGACAACACATGACTGAAGACCAAGTTTCCAGGGGAAAGGCAACGGACCGAAAACGAAAACGTGGGATCCATATCATCATAAGCGTGGCACTCGTCATCGCAGGAATCGTCATTATGGGTGCGTTGACGGCAACCAAATCCCGACTTGAAAAGGTAGCGCCCTCCGTTCTGATCCCCACGGTACGCGTGATAAAGGTTACAACAGGACCGCAAACCATCACTATCCGGGGTGAGGGGACGGTAAGTCCGCTGAGGGAGATCAATCTCATCTCGGAGGTCGGCGGTAAGATCGTCCGTATCTCCCCCGCCCTGGTCAATGGCGGAGCATTCACCACAGACCATGTACTGCTCTCAATAGACCCCGTCGATTATGAACTGGCCGTCACCCTGGCGAAGGCACAGGTGAAGGATGCGGAAAGTAATCTGAAGATGATTCAGGAGGAGGCGCTGGTGGCTCGGGAAGAGTGGCGGAGCCACTACTCGGACACCTCTCGCACCGTCGAAGATCCGCCGCCGCTGGTGGCCAAGAAACCGCAACTGGAGGCGGCCCACGCCAGGCTTGAAGCCGGCCGGGCCGATCTGGAAAAGGCCCACTTGAACCGTAAAAGGACAGTCTTGAAGGCGCCCTTCGATGGCCGCGTCAGCAAGAAATTCGTTGACCTGGGGCAATATGTAGCACCGGGACAGGCCCTGGCAGAACTCTTTTCCACCGGGGCGGTTGAAATCGCCCTGCCGCTGGAGGACAAGGCCCTCTTCTGGTTTGACGTTCCCGGATTTACACCCGACGGAGGATCCGTGTCGCCTGCCACGGTTCATGCCGAAATTGCGGGGCGGAAACTGATTTTCTCGGGGAAGGTGGCCCGCGCCGAGGGGAAGGTGGATGAAAAGACCCGGATGATAACCGTCATCGTCCGGGTTGACAGACCGTACGCGACAAAACCGCCTCTCGCGATCGGCCTCTTCGTGACCGTCGATATCAAGGGACGGGTGTTGCCCGACGCCGCCGTTATCCCGCGGGCGGCCCTTCATCAGGGGGATATCGTGTGGACCGTGGATGATGCAGGTATCCTCCATTTTCGACCGGTCAAAGTTGCCCGTTATCAGAGGGAAGAGGTTGTGGTGGAATCCGGTATTGAAGATGGCGAGATGATAGTCTTTTCGACCCTCAAGGCCCCCACGGACGGTATGACTGTCCGGGCGGCATTGGAAAAGGAGTGAGCATGAAAGGTATGATTGCCTGGTTCGCCGGAAATCACGTCGCGGCAAATCTGCTCATGATATTCCTGGTCCTGGCAGGGATCTTCACGTTTTTTTCCATCAAACTGGAAGTGTTCCCCGAAACCTCTCTCGACAGGATCTCAATAACCACCGAATACCAGGGGGCTTCGCCAGCCGAGGTGGAGGAGGCCATCAGCGGCCGGATAGAAGAACGGATAGCCGGCCTGTCTGGTATCAAGCGCATCGACTCCACGTCAAAAGAGGGGATCAGCATCGTTACCGTGCAGGTCATTACGGGGTGGAACATCCAGGAGCTCCTCGATGAGGTAAAGGCCGAGGTCGACCGTATCACCACATTCCCGGAGGAGGCGGAAAAACCGGTCGTTCGGGAGATCGTTCAACGGGTACAGGTAATCGACGTCGCCGTCTACGGCGAGGTATCGCACGCAACCCTTAAATACTACGCAGAGAAGACCAAGGATGACATCACCAATCTTACGGGTGTTACCTCTGCCGAGATCCTGGGTGCGCGTAAGTCGGAGATCCATATTGAAATCTCCGAGGAGACATTGCGCCGGTATGGTCTGACTCTGGGCCGGGTAGCCGACGCCGTCAGACGGGCGAGTCTCGATCTCCCGGCGGGAAGCGTCAAGGCTAAGGGCGGCGAGATATTGATCCGTACCAAAGGCAGACGGTACTATGCCGACGAATTCACCGATATTGCCGTCATCACCAACGCCGACGGCAGCAAAGTGACACTCGATCAGATTGCTACCCTCAGTGACGGTTTTGAAGATGTCGATCTCTTCGCCCAATTCCAGGGCAAACCAGCGGACATGATCGAGGTCTATCGCGTGGCCGACCAGAGCGCGCTCGATGTCGCCCGGAAGGTAAAACAGTACATCGTCGATGTCCGCCCCTCTCTGCCGGCAGGTGTCGGCATCGCCTTCTTCGCCGATATGTCGGAAATTCTGTACAGTCGTCTCCAACTCCTGCTCAGAAACATGGCCATCGGCCTGGTTCTCGTGATTCTGATAC
>CAZSYH010000042.1:0-16286 GCA_964610735.1 uncultured Syntrophaceae bacterium
AGGCACGCCGCTAGCGTTAGTTCTGAGCCAGGATCAAACTCTCAAGTTTAAATCCAAAAATGAGATTACTCTCAAAGTAAATTACTAATTTACATATAGGACCCACAAACCAACTATCTTCCACTATTCAATTCTCAAAGAACTTTAAAATGCCAAGAACAAGTTTTTGCTTCTAACCTAAAGTTCATCTACTGTCAAGAGGTATCTTTAAAAAAGCAAAATAAAGTGCAAAATAAAGCGAGACTCCCGACAAGTGAAGCGGCCTTATACGCCGACCTTTTTAAAGAGTCAAGACATATTTTTAAGAAAAAATAATTTATTCCGGAAATGGCTCAGTACGGCAACTTTAACCTTCCCCTCATTGTTCACTACCACGACCCCACTCTATGCGACACAGAGTCCTCACACTATGTGAAACGCAGGCCTTGAAAAAAGACACCACTTAGAGTAGCTTCTGTGCTAGCATAAGCATCCCGTCGGGAAACGCTGTAAGAAATCCGCAGTGGGAATTATATGCTTCCAAAAATAATATCTTTCTGGCACCGATGGCCAGCACTACCGCTATGAGAACTGTACCTGAAGAGAAAATCCTCAATAGCGGAGTCCGGCAGTTTTTGGGATTATAAAAAAGGAGGCTTTAATGGAGATCAGTTCAAGCTTTGTGGACTCCAGATTAAAGGATTATGATACGGAGGTAACCTGGAGGGCTACAATGAATTATGCGGCATCCATCGGGGATAATAATCCTTATTATTTTGATGATGAGCGCGAGCATGGTGTCATCGCTCCTCCGGCATTCAGCGTTGCTCTCACATGGCCGATATCCGAGAGAATCTGGGATTATATTGAAGCTCCAAATTTCCCAAAAGAGATCATAGCCACCCAGGTACATTATACCGAGCACCTGAGTTTTCACCGGCCTGTAAGGCCGGGCGACCGGCTGAAGATCAGGGGCAGGATTGCGGCCATCCTGCCTCATAATGCAGGGACACACATTATCATACGCTTTGACGCTGTCGACAGGGAGGACTCGCCTGTCTTCACAGAGCATATCGGCGCCATGATGCGGGGGGTCAGGTGCACAGATGAGGGAAGGGGAGCGAAGAATCTTCCGAAGGTTCCCGGATTTTCAGGAAACAGCTCCCCCATCTGGGAGACGGCTATACCCATAGATTCTTTACAGCCATTTGTTTATGATGGTTGTACCAATATCTTTTTCCCGATACATACCTCTGTTAAGTTTGCCCATGAAGTAGGGCTTCCCGGAAGGATCTTACAGGGCACAGCCACCCTGGCATATGCCCTTAGCGAGCTTATAGATAAGGAAGCAGGAGGAAATACATTCGAATTAAAGTCCGCCTATTGTCGCTTCACAGGCATGGTGCTTCCTGGTACCACCATAAGGGTTCAGCTCATCAAAAAGGACAGCAGCAGTGAGGGCACAGATCTCTTTTTCGTTGTACTGAACGCTGATGGTCAAAAGGCTATAAGCAATGGCTATGTCCGGCTGGAAAAATAAAAAAGGAGGAAGGGGCTATGAGCTGGAAGACATTGAATTTGATATGGCATTATGTGGAGAAATGGGCAGATAAAAAACCGGATGTCGAGGTCATGGTGTTTGAGGATGAGAGGCTAACCTGGGGAGATTTCAAGAAAGAGATGGACTCCGTAGCCAGGGCGTATCTCGAAGCGGGGGTTAAAAAGGGAGACCGGGTTGCCATGCTTTCCATGGCGCGCAATGAATTTTTGACAACCTATATGGCGGCCGGAAAGGTCGGCGCTGTGTGGCTGGGTCTGTCCCCGAAATTTACCCTGGATGAACTCCGGTATCAGATCGGGGACAGCCGGCCCACTGTTCTGATATCCCTTCGAAAGTATCTCGACATCGACCTGGCTGATAACATAACGGTCCTGCTGAAAGAATTCCCCTGCATAAAGAAGGCCCTCGTGATCGGCGAGGCCGTTGGAGGAACCGAGAACTTCAGGGAATTCACCCGGAAGCCAAGGCCGGAACTGGATGAAGCCCTTGAAAAACGATCGGCTGAAGTTATGGAAGAGGATGAGGCCCTCCTGTTGTATACCTCCGGCTCCACAGGCAAGCCTAAAGGGGTGGTTCATACCCATAAGAGTATTATCCGGAATATAGAAATTGAGGTGGAAAAGTTTTATTTTACGGAGACAGCCAGAGGCCTGCTGCATTTCCCGATCAATCATGTAGCTGCGGATACTGAGATAGGCTTTGCCGCAATAATGGGGGGCGGCTCTTTGGTTCTCATGGATCAATTCGATCCGGGCGGGGTCTTAAAAATTATAGAGAAGGAACGCATAACCGTACTCGGACAGGTCCCTGTGATGTATCTCCTGGAATTCAAGCAACCGGACTTTTTTGAAACCGATTTAAGCAGCATTGAGGGATTTATGTGGGCGGGGGCCGCCGCACCAAAGATCATGATCGATGTGCTCTCCGCTATCTGCGAAAAGACGGGGGCGGCATTGATTACAGGGTATGGCAGCACCGAGGTGGCAGGATTTATCACCTACACTGAAAAAGGGGACGATCCGGAGACGGTTATGAAGACTGCAGGCAAGATCGCCCCGCCCTTTGAGCTGAAGATTGTGGATGAGGGCCGTAAAATGCTTCCGGACGGAGAGATAGGCGAGATCGC
This sequence comes from uncultured Syntrophaceae bacterium, assembly GCA_964610735.1. Classification (GTDB taxonomy): domain Bacteria; phylum Desulfobacterota; class Syntrophia; order Syntrophales; family UBA2210; genus UBA2210. The sequence goes on from CAZSYH010000042.1 coordinate 2,667, forward strand.
CCTGAGGGGACCATTCCTTATGAAGGGTTATTTTAATAAACCGGAGGCCACAGCCGAGGTGATTGACAAAGAGGGCTGGTATTATACATCGGACCTCGCGTACAAGGATGAAAGAGGATACATCTATATCACAGGAAGAAAATCCGAGATGTTTAAGACCGGGGGGGAGAATGTCTATCCCCGCGAGATAGAGGAAACACTCGAATCACATGCCAGCGTGCTCTTTTCCGCTGTAATGGGAGTGAATGATGAAATCTATCAGGAAGTGGGATGGGCGTTTGTCATGCTCATGCCTGGCAAAACCGCAACCGAAGAGGAATTGCGGTCCCTTTGCAAATCCAGGTTGGCCAACTTCAAGGTTCCCAAGAAATTCTTCATTCGTGAACTGCTCCCTCTTTTATCTAACGGGAAGGTAGACAAGCTCGCCCTGGAGAAAGAGATCGCGGGAATGCTGAAAGGTTGACGATCCTGTGATTGAAGAAATACGATCTGAAACAGACAGACCGGGCGAATTGGGGGTTTGCGGATGGTCATATAAGCTCCCGGCAGGGAACACTGGGGAAAACCAGTAGTGGAAATCACATGCTACCAGAAATAAGTATAGGCAATCTATTCCTCAGAAATAATATCTTTCTGGCGCCGATGGCCGGCGTTACCGACCTGCCATTTCGGGTACTGACAAGAAATTTTGGCAGTTCTCTTTGTTTCACTGAAATGGTAAGCGCAAACGGTCTGGTCAGAAGGACTTATAAAAGTTACGAATATCTCAAATCGTCACCGGACGACAGGCCTCTCGGCGTGCAGATATTCGGCTCCGATCCGGACATACTTTGTGAGGCAGCCGGGATTGTGACCGAAATGGGCGCGGATCTTGTGGACATCAATGCCGGATGTCCCGTAAAAAAGGTGTTGAAAACAGGCGCGGGGGCTGCCCTGATGCGGGATCCCTCGAGATTCGCGGCTATTGTAAAGAACGTCAGAAAGGCCACTCATCTGCCGCTTACAGTCAAGATACGTTCCGGATGGGGGCATGACGAACTAAACGCTATTGAGATTGCCGGAATAGCCGAAGGATCTGGCGCGGATGCGCTGATACTGCACCCGCGGACGGTAAAGCAGGGATTCAGCGGGGCGGCCGACTGGAACCTTATCGGAATGGTAAAAGAAAGGGCGGGTATTCCCATAATAGGAAGTGGCGACATCAGGAGACCGGAAGACGCCCTTGCAATGATGGAGGAAACCGGTTGTGACGGGGTGATGGTGGGAAGGGGCGCCCTTGGAAACCCCTGGATATTCAGGGGAATAAAAACTCTTCTGTCGGACAGAGCCGTCCCCCCCCCCACTCCTTCTCTGGTGGAAAGGGAAAGTGTAATACGCCGGCATCTGGAGGCGAATATAAGCCTTTATGGCGAGAAGATGGGTGTAAAGAGCTTCCGTAAACATCTCCTGTGGTATACTAGAGGACTGAAGGAGGGCAGCAACTTCAGAAAGGCTGCCGTCGCTGTAAACGAGATGGGCGAACTGCTTGAGATGGCCCACAAATACCTGCAGTCCTTGTCAGGAGGGACATCTGATGTCAAAAAATTGTAATCCGGTGTCACAATCACGATTTGACAAAACCGAATCGGGCCATATCCCCGGGGATTGAGACTTCAAAAAATCGAAGTTTCCATCCATTTGCCAATTACATCTTGACAAATACTTTAAATTGTGGTGAAAGGGACGGCTTACATATATTGAGAGAGGTTTTTACCGATGAAAAAGAATTTAACCAATCTAAGCAACACCAAAAGAAAAAGGACACACGGTTTTCGAGCCCGAATGGCAACGCGGTGGGGCAGACAGATACTGAACAGAAGAAGGGCAAAGGGGAGAAAAAGACTTGCCGTTTAGACCCTATCGTAAAGGCGTCAGGCCCATAGAACGCTCCGCGGCACTTGGGGTGTACCCCCGGATCAAATGGAAAAACAATCCTTCGGAAAAAAGGAACGGGTACGCAAGAGGAAAAATTATTTAAACATATATCAAAGGGGAATCCGGGTTCACTCAAGCAACTTCACTGCTATATTGAACCCCAATCCATCAGGAGAAAAGCGGCTTGGAGTGGCGGTCAGCAAAAAGGTGGGAAACGCGGTAAAGAGAAACAGGATCAAACGCCTTTTAAGAGAGTTTTTCAGATTAAATAAAGATAGACTGCCCGATTCAAGAGATTTGGTAATAATAGCGAAAAAGAATGTGGCTTCGCTTAAATACCAGGATGTATATCTGGAATTGACCGATCTCTTTAAAAAGAAATAATGCCCATGCGGATTCTAAAAAATATTTTAGTTTTTTTCATAAGGTTTTACCAGGTAGTTATCTCTCCCTGTTTCCCTCAGAGTTGCCGTTTTTATCCCACATGCTCTGAATATGCCATAACAGCTATTGAGCGCCATGGCCCTTTCAGGGGGGTTTTCCTTGGTTTTCTGCGCATACTCAGGTGTAATCCTTTCAATCCCGGTGGGTACGATCCAGTAAAATAGTCAATCATGGAGGTTTTTAATGGACAAGAGGACACTTCTCGCCGTTGTTTTGTCATTAGCGGTATTAATGGGATACCAGTATTTCTTTCAGACCCCTCCCCGTACACCGGGTGAGTCTGTTCAAAATTCCGGAGAGGCAGCCGGGAAAACAGAAAATATCCCGCAGGAAATTACCGGTGATCAGGGCACACATGCGACACCTGGCATTGACCGTCGGAAATCACTGACGAAAAAAGACGAAGACAAGGGAGCCGGGAAGGATGTTGTCGTAGAAGGTCCTATGTATGCAGCCATCTTCAGCTCCAGAGGCGCGGGCTTAAAGTCTTTCAAGCTGAAAGATTACCGTAAGGATATGAGCATAGATTCGGCTCTGGTAGAACTGGTCAACGTGGGAAGAAGCACAGACTATCCCCTTACCACAACCTTTCCGGAATCCAGCATAGATATCCCAACTGATGTAATATACGAATCAAACTTGGACTCCGTGGATTTTACTGATGCCGTGAATGCAAAAACTCTGATCTTTTCCTGGTCATATCCAGGCGAGATCAGTGTGGACAAGATCTACACCTTTTATCCGGACAGATACTCTTTCGATCTTGAGGTCAGACTTACCAACCTCTCTGACGATACCTTCAAAGAAAATGCCCTCATTGAATGGAACCGGTATTTTGACCCCTCGGAAAAGACAGACAGATACAGCCACGAGGGGCCTATCTCCTACGTAAAAGATAAAGTCGTCTCTGAAAAGGTAAAGAAACTGGGGGCAAGAGAGTTCAGCGGGCCGGATGTATCATGGGGAGGATGCGAAACAAAATATTTCATAGCGGCCATGATACCGGAACAGCCATCTCTAACCAACTTCATGGTTTCCAAAGATTCGAAAGACATGGTTTTCACAGCCCTCGAAGGGCCTAAGAGTATCATTCCTCCCAGCCAATCGGGGTCGTTCAGATATTCTTTATATTTAGGCCCTAAGAAATATAGCAACCTTAAGGCACAGAATGTCGGCCTTGAGAACTCTATCGACTTCGGCTCATGGGTAAAGTGGCTTGCCCTTCCGCTCCTCCAGGCAATTAACTGGATCAACAAATATGTGCACAACTACGGAGTTGCGATCATTATCCTTACCATCCTGGTAAAACTTATCTTCTGGCCACTGGGAAATATAAGCTATAAATCCATGAGAGGAATGCAGAAGCTCCAGCCTCGAATGAAAGAACTCCAGGAAAAACACAAAGACGACAAGGCCAAACTCCAGCAGGAAACTATGGCCCTCTATAAGGCAAACAACGTAAATCCGATGAGCGGATGTTTTCCAATGGTGATCCAGCTCCCCGTTTTCTTCGGACTTTACAGGGCATTGCTCTACTCCATAGAGCTGCGGCACGCGCCATTCATTTTCTGGATACAGGATCTTTCAGCAAAAGACCCATATTACATAACACCGATTGTCATGGGTGCAACCATGTTTCTGCAGCAGAGAATGAGCCCGGCGCCGGGAGGGAACGAAATACAGGCAAAAATGATGATGTGGATGCCTGTCATATTTACATTCCTCTTCCTCAATTTCCCATCGGGGCTGGTTATTTACTGGCTATTCAACAACGTATTGAGTATCGGACAGCAGTATTACATAAATAAGAAAAATCCTTGATATATGAGGTAACCGAAGACATGAAAGATGTGTTAGAGATAAATGGAAAAACAATAGATGAAGCCATACAAAGGGCTTGCAATGAATTTAACCTGCCAAGAGAAAAACTGAATATCGAGATACTTTCCGAAGGGTCATCAGGTCTTCTGGGTTTTCTGGGAGCAAGAAAGGCCCGTATCAAAGCCCGTGTCCTGTCAATTGATATTGGTATGAAAAATTCACCCGAAGAAGAGCCGAAGAAAAGCATGGAGGCGGATGAAAACATCACTCTTGAGGCAAAGGCATTCATCGAGGGCTTGCTCGCGCGCATAGGACTCGATTTTCCCGTGGAGGCAGAAGAAAACGGGGACTATATTATCCTCAACATTCAGGGAGACGGGGGCGGCCTGCTGATAGGGAGAGGGGGGCAAACCCTGGATGCCATACAGTACCTCACAAGCAAAGTGCTGAACAGGAACAGAAATGGCGGAAAAAGGATTATTTTAGACACGGAAAATTACAGAAAGAAAAGGGAAGGAAGTCTTACAGCCCTAGCTGAAAACCTGGGAGAAAAGGCCAAACGAATAAAAAGACCCGTCACCGTAAATCCTATGAACGCGCATGACCGCAGAATAATACACATGGCATTGCAAGATGACAGCGATTTGACCACAAGGAGTCGCGGAGAAGGCTCTTTCAGAAAAATTGTCATCGTGCCGAACAAAGGCGATAAAACAGAGCCCTGACGCAGGGTACCGAAAGTTACGCAATGCTGGTAAGAGACGACACAATAGCGGCCATAGCCACGCCACATGGTGTGGGGGGGATCGGCATTGTGAGGGTAAGCGGGCCGGATGCGGAAGAGATATGCCGAATCCTGTTCAGACCGGCGACAGACACGGATTCTCTGAAAAACCACCACCTGTATCACGGCGACATCATATCACCTGAAACAGGCAGCAGCATCGACGAGGTGTTGCTTACCCTGATGAGAAAGCCCCACTCCTACACGGGAGAGGATACCCTGGAGATAAACTGCCACGGCGGACATCTTATCCTGCAGGCAGTTTTGAATGAGGTAATAAAGGCGGGCGCCCGTCCAGCACAGCCGGGTGAATTCACCAAAAGGGCCTACCTCAACGACCGCCTGGATCTGTCACAGGCAGAAGCGGTTATGGACCTGATCACCGCTAGAACAGACAGGAGCCGCGCCCTTGCCCTCTCCGGTCTCAAAGGCAACCTGTCAAAAAAGCTGCAACTCATACGTTCCAGTCTGATTGAGATACTCACATCTCTTGAATCTTCGATAGATTTTGCTGAAGAAGATATATCCTCCAAACCCCATAGCAACATATCCAAAGATGTGGAGGATGTGATCATCCGCGTAAACGACATTCTTTCAACCTATAAAGAGGGGAGCCTTTTCAGGGACGGTCTTAATGTCGTAATCACAGGCAAACCCAATGTAGGGAAATCAAGCCTCCTGAACAGACTCCTCGGCGAAAGACGCGCCATCGTTACCTCCATCCCTGGGACAACAAGGGATTTTATTGAAGAAACAATCAACATCAGGGGAATCCCCGTAAAGCTGACCGATACAGCAGGGGTCAGAAGATCCGCAGAGGCCATAGAAAAAGAGGGGATAGAATTTGTATGGGAAAAGGCCCTGGCGGCGGACATGGTTATTATTCTCATTGACGGCAATACCCGCTTCGCCGATGAAGATTTCGAGGTCATAAACAGAAACAGGAATAAAAGGATGGTGCTGGCCATCAACAAGTCAGATCTTTCACACAAGATAACGGATGCTGAAATAACCGATATAATACCCGGTGTGGAACCGATGTGGATATCCGCGAAATATGGAGATGGCATTCCTGAACTGAAAGAAAAAATCTACTCGCTGGCATCAGACAGCGGGGAATATATGGCATCGGATATTATCCTGACAAACCTTCGCCACAAGAACGCCCTTGAAAAGGCCGCAAAGCTTCTTGCAGCGGCAAAAGATAATATCTCCCGCGAAACCTCCCCTGAACTGGCCGCCTTTGATATCAGAGATGCCCTTGATTGCCTGGGTGACATTGCCGGAGAAACAACAACCGAAGATGTCCTGGACAGGATATTCTCAAATTTCTGTATCGGAAAATAGCAGGGGCCCCGCACGTCATGCCCCTCCAATGGGTGCAAAAACATGAAAGAATATGTACACGAAGAATTGAACAGAGAAATATATTCCATCTCCGGATATTATCTGTACACAGAGGAAGTCCGGTTCCCTTTCAAGGGAAGAGAGGTTCTGTATCTCGCAGGAATAGGAGTTGTGGACAATTCCTGCTGCGGTGTGGGTGGTTGTTGTTTCGTCAGAATTCCGGGCTATGTTATCTCTTGGCAGGACACAAAGGATGACTCGGGACACTACATAAGCAGGGTTGAACCAATAACAGAAGAGGCCGATAAACAAGAAATAAAAATCTTGCTTGACAGCAAATATCCTCACCCACAGATCAGTTTTTAGACGCAAGCAAGTGATTTGCTCTATCTGCTACAAGGTCTTTCCCTGTTTTCCTCTGATCGTCAATTTTCCCTGCCAGGAGTTTCTCCGTTCCATCTCTCTGTCGATTGAGTTGAGAACCGACATCTTGTTTGTCCCCCAATCGGGGGCCAGATAGATATCCCTGTATCCATCCGCAGTCAGTCTCTGTATTACCATTTCCGGAGGCAGTATCTCGAGGATGTCACATACAGTGGAGACATATTCCTCCTTCGTTATCATCCTGATCTTGCCCTTCTCGTAGAGATCGCCGAGGGGAGTCCCTGAGAGCGCCAGCAGAAGGTGTATTTTTATGCCCTGAACCGGCAGGGACGCCACCGCCTTTGCCGTTTGAATAATATCCTCCCTTGTTTCTCCCGGCAGTCCGACAATGATATGAACACAGATGTTGATATTTTTGTTCGCGGTTCGTTCCACGGCATCCAGAAAGGTCTTTGAGTCATGTCCCCGGTTGATGAGGGTCAATGTCCTGTCATGGATGGACTGAAGTCCGTATTCCAGCCACACGTGATGATCTTTCGTGTACTTTTCGAACAGACGAATGACGTCATCCGGCACGCAATCGGGCCTCGTGCCGACAGATATACCCACTATATCGTCCTGCGACAGGGCTTCATCATAGAGGGGCTTGAGCCTGTCGTAAGGCGCGTAGGTGTTTGTGGCGGCCTGAAAGTAGGCGATGAACTTTCGCGCCCCCCTTTTCTCTCTGTAGAATTTTCTGCCCTTTTCAATCTGCTCAGTCACGGATGGCAGCGGATCCATTTGCCGGAGTTTTGAAAAACGGCCGTCACAGTAAATGCACCCACCTTCCCCCACCTTCCCGTCGCGGTTGGGACAGGTAAATCCGGCATCTATCTGCAGCTTGTAAGCCTTGCAGCCGAATTTGTTGATAAAAAAGCTTTTCAGATCGTAATATCTCTTTGAATTGTTCCAGAATTCCGGTTTCGGCATGATCATCTCTACCGCGCGCAATGCGCGTTCCCTCATTTTTTTATTGTCTTTTCCCAGCTAATGCTATTAGACTGCTGTCATTAATTCAAGTAATTATACGGGTGTGCACATGAGTTTTCCGGAAAAATTTGATGTTATAGTCGTCGGTGCCGGGCATGCGGGCTGTGAAGCGGCGCTTGCCGCCGCGAGAATGGGGTGCCAGACACTGCTCTTTAGCATAAATCTTGATTCAATCGCCCTGATGCCGTGTAATCCCGCCATAGGGGGGCTTGCCAAGGGACAGCTTGTGAAGGAGATTGACGCCCTTGGGGGAGAAATGGCAAAGATAGCCGACAGAACCGCCTGCCATTTCAGAGTTTTGAACAGCTCCAAGGGACCCGCCGTCCAGTCTTCTCGCATGCAGTGCGACAAACAGCTCTACCGGCTTGCCATGAAGGAGGTTGTGGAAAAAGAGAAAAATCTCCATGTCAGGCAGGCGCTCGTGGATGGAATCGTTACTGAGGGGGGAAAAGCCACGGGGGTGGTTGATAATACCGGTTTTTTCTACGGCGGTGAGACAGTGGTGGTGACCACAGGGACCTTTCTCAACGGTCTTGTCCATATAGGAACATCCTGTCAGTCCGCGGGAAGGGCTGGAGAAATTGCCTCCATAGGTCTGGCTGATTCCCTAAGACAACTGGGATTTGAGATGGGGCGAATGAAGACCGGCACTCCGCCGAGGTTGCGTGCCTCTTCCCTTGACTTTTCAGTTCTTGAAAGACAGGACAGCGATCCCGACCCGCAGCCATTTTCCTTCACAACGAGCAGACTGCGAGAGGAACGACTCCCCTCCTATTTCTCCAGCACCACCGGTGAGACACACAGGATCATACGGGACAACATCGACAAGTCATCCCTTTATTCCGGGGCCATAAAGGGGGTCAGCGCGCGCTACTGCCCGTCACTCGAGGACAAGGTGATGCGGTTTGCCGATAAGGAGAGCCACCCCGTCGTGTTGGAATTTGAGGGGCTTGAAACAGAAGAGGTCTACTCCAAAGGCCTGGGCAACAGCTTCCCACTGGAACTTCAGGAAAAGCTGGTTCATTCCGTTCCAGGCCTTGAGAACGCGGAGATAATGCGCAACGCCTATGCAATAGAATATGATTTTGTCCAGCCCACCCAGCTTACGCAGACACTTGAAACAAAGCTTGTCAGGGGATTATACCTGGCCGGGCAGATAAACGGGACATCCGGTTATGAAGAGGCCGCCGCCCAGGGGATGTGGGCCGGCATTAACGCCGCGCTGGCGGTTCAGAAAAGGCCCCCATTCATACTTGACCGGTGTGACGCCTATATGGGGGTACTTGTTGACGACCTGATCACTCTGGGGGTTGATGAGCCCTACCGGATGTTCACGTCAAGAGCGGAATACCGGCTGATCTTGAGGGAGGATAATGCGACTATCCGCCTTATGGGGAAAGGCTGCGATCTGGGCTTGATCTCTAATGACAGCTATAATGACCTGAAGGAGAGAGTCCGCGAGATTGATCTGCGCATAAAGGATCTTTCTGACAGAAAGATCTATCCCTCCCCCGGAATAAATCAGACACTGTGTGAATTAAATACATCTCCCATCAGAAACCCAGTCACACTTCACCATCTATTGAAGAGACCCGAGCTCAAGTACGATGATCTGAAAGTCCTGGACGGATGGGAAGAGATTCCCGACAGGGAAGTGAAAAGACAGGTGGAAATAGAGATCAAATATGAGGGGTATATAAAGCGGCAGCTTGAGTCGGTCGAAAAATTCAAAGGGCTGGAGAATAAAAAGCTACCTTCCGGGTTTGACTATTCGACTGTTCCGGGTCTTTCAAATGAACTGCGGAAAAAGCTGTCATCTATAAGGCCGGTTTCCATAGGCCAGGCCCGGAGGATATCGGGGATGACGCAGGCGGCACTTACCGCCGTGCTTGTCTACCTGAAAAAGTTTGAAAAAAGTGGAGACAAAAAAGTGCATGATAAACAATAGGGGGCTCGTAAAAAATCAGAAAACGCCATTTTTCGTCATTCCGGCGGAAGCCGGAATCCAGTAAATTCAACAACTTCTGGATACCGGATCAAGCCCGGTATGACGGTTTTGAGACTTTTTGCGAGCGCACCAACAGTGAAAGGATGCATAATGAACAGCGAATACATATTGCCGGACAAGATCATTAAGCTGATGAAAAAGGGGGTCAGGATTCCCAACCCGTGTTCCGTGGAAATCGGTGAAAACGTCGAGATAGACAGGATATCCGGCAGAGGAGTTGTTCTGTACAGCGGGACAAAGCTTTATGGGGGCAAAACTCTTATCTGTGCCGACACAAAGCTGGGTTATGAGGCGCCGGTCACTGTGGTTGACTGTCAGCTCGGTCGGGGGGTAAAACTGAACGGTGGCTTCTTCAAGGGATCGGTTTTCCTGGACGGCGTGGAGATGGCATACGGCGCGCATGTGAGAGATGGGTGCATCCTTGAAGAGGAGGTCAGAGCGGCGCATACAGTCGGCCTGAAACAGACAATTCTATTCCCCTTTGTGACCCTGGGCAGCCTTATAAATTTCTGCGATTGTCTCATGTCCGGAGGCACAGACGGGAAAAACCACAGCGAGGTGGGAAGTTCATACATCCATTTCAATTATACACCCAATCAGGACAAGGCAACCGCGTCACTGATAGGAGATGTCCCGACAGGTGTGATGTTGAATCAGGCTCCCATCTTTCTGGGTGGCCAGGGCGGCCTGGTTGGCCCTGTAAGAATCGGACACGGTACCGTGGTAGCGGCAGGCACTATCTACAGGAAAGATTGTCCCGAAGGGGGAAAACTTCTGGCAGGGGGGAGTGACACCTCTGTTGAGAAAGAATTTTATAGGGGGCTTTACTGCGATGTTGGCAGAAAAGTCCGCAACAATATCCGTTATATTGCAAACCTGCTGGCGTTGAAGCAATGGTATCTGCACGTCCGCCCCTCTTTTTTCCACAACCATGAGTTCGGCCTGGAATTGTGTGAGGGCGCAGTTGAAAAACTGGATATGGCCCTCAAAGAAAGGCTGAAACGTTTCAAGGCATTTTCCGAAAATATGGGTGAATCTGTAAAAATCGGCAGAGACATCTTAAATGAAAAGAAGAGAGGATTCACCCTTGATCTGGAAGAGGAATTGTTGAACAACTGGCCGCGGCTTGAACAATGTCTGACAAAGGGGCTGGAGGAAACCACCGCCCTGGAAAAAAGGGACCTGTTTCTCGATGCGCTTCATAGTGGGGGAAATGCGGAAGCGGGATATGTAAAGGCCATCCAGTCACTGGACGATAAGGCCCTGTCTTTCGGCACGGAATGGCTTCAGGTCGTGGTTGACAGTATCACGCGGGAAGCCTTTGATATTGTGCCTTCGTGCGGGTAAAGATTCCTTGCAGAAGGCTCCCCTAAAACAGCCCCGGGTTCATCCGGAACCTGAATTCCACTGTCTTATATTTTCCGGGTCCTGAAACGAATGTTCTTTCAATGAATGTAACATTGTTTTCTCTATCGACGAAGATTACGTTTGAAGAGCGCGTGCCATATATTTCACTCTGTATGAAGATTGAAGAAAGAAGCCTTTCCCATTCAAGCCCTATCCCCGTATCCGGGAGATATCCATCGTCAGGCCTGGAGGTGTCGGCGAGTATGTAAAATATCTCATCCAGTGGAGGGTTTATAGTACTTGATATCAGGCTGTCCAACAGTTTTTTGCCCTGTTCCACCTTTGGCCAGGGTGTGTCCAGCAGGTGGTTGCTGAGTCCATGCACCCCCGGGGATATCTCGTGGAAGACACCGCCCGCGTTCGAAACATAAAAGAGACCGCTTCTGTCACCCAGGATCAGATTGAAACCGTTATACCTGTCGAAGCCTTGCCTTATATTTTGAATGTATTCTCCCGGATTTTCACCGCCTCGGAGAAATTCGCTGACCAGCCCCCCACGTGACGGCGCGTCACTCTTCAGGTTGCTGATATCCCGGAAGTTTGTGATGGCGGCCATACGTCCGGTCTTTGTTATGCCGAGCCACGTTCCCCCATCCTTCAGATCCCTTCCGGTCAGCATATCGGGGAACTCTTCCAGGAAAGAGGCCTGTGCCGTGGGTCTTTCGTAAAATTCATCGCGGTTTGCCGCGAGTATGAGCGGGTATACTGGATGGGACCTGTATGAGAAAAGCATCAGGCACATATCTCTCTCCGTCTACTGCCCTCTCCTGACCTTCTCCACTATCTTCGACATCACATCACCGGCCTTTCCTTCGATGAGTATGTCCGCGCGGGAATCATATGGGGTTTCGCCGATATTGACGATAATAAGTCGTGCGCCCGCTTCTTTGGCATATGCCGGCATGAGGGCCGCCGGATATACGACAAGTGAAGATCCCACAACAAGGAACAGGTCGCAATGCATGGAATATGCGGTAGCGGCATCCAGTACTTCAGGAGGAAGAGTTTCCCCGAAGAACACGACATCGGGTTTGAGAATACCCTGGCATATTTCACATTCCGGCACCTCGACACCATTCTTTAATTTTTCTCTGATGTGTTCCACCGGGTATCGTTCATCACAATCCAGACATCTGACCCACTGCATGTTGCCGTGCAGTTCGAAGATTCTGTCCGTGGAATTCCCCGCTTTCTGGTGAAGATTGTCGATATTTTGCGTGATGACACAATCAAGCCTGTCCATCTCTTCCAGCTCGGCAATGGCAAGATGGGCTCTGTTTGGTCTGACATTTGAGAACAGGCCTTCTTCTATCAATATCTTCCATTGTTTCCTTCGGGTTTCTTCGCTACTGAGAAACTTTTGTATGGTAAAGTCGTCGGGATCAAATCTTGTCCAGATTCCTCCCGGCCCCCGGAAATCAGGGATTCCCGATTCGGTGCTGATACCGGCTCCGGTGAATACCACAAGTCTTTTAGAAGCCAGGATCATCCCAGCCGCCGCCGCGATTTTTGCACCCAGATCATCGGCAGTCATCTTTTTGTCCTCCATGGTTTCTATGGTGTTCTTCAGGACTTCCCGCCATGTCCGTAATCCCGGGGTGTGATCAGTCTTTGAAGCCGTGCTTCTTCAGTTTGTATCTGAGCGTTCGCTCGGTGATTCCCAGAAGTTCCGCGGCCTTTGTCTGGTTATTCCCGGCCCCGTCCAGGGCACGCCCTATCATCTCGCGTTCCAGGGATTCAACCTCGTTTCTGAGTGTCCCTCCCTCTTTGAGGTCAGAAAAATGGTGAGGGGAAACTGTTTCGAATGGCAGATCTCTTATGGATATAACATGGTCTCTTGTTATGACCACTGCCCTTTCAATAATATTTTCCAGCTCTCTCACATTGCCAGGATAATCGTATTTCATCAGGATATCCATGGCCTCGCTGCTTAGCCCCTTTATGTCTCTATCATTTTCTGCGGAAAATCGTTTTATGAAATATTCTGTTAATACAGAGATATCCCCCCTTCTGTCCCTGAGAGGGGGAATGGTCATGGAAACCACATTCAACCTGTAGTAGAGATCTTCCCTGAAGGTTCCTTCTTTTACCTTTTCTTCGAGGTTCTGATTTGTCGCGCTGATAATCCTGACATCCGCCTGTATGGTTTGATTTCCCCCCAGCCTCTGAAATTCGCGTTCCTGAAGAAACCTCAGAAGCTTTACCTGGACGGGGGGAGAAAGCTCTCCGATCTCATCGAGAAAAAGTGTGCCTCCGTCCGCCTCTTCGAACCGCCCTATCCTCCGCGCGATTGCCCCGGTGAATGCCCCCTTTTCGTGGCCGAAGAGTTCGCTTTCCAGCAGTGTTTCCGGAATGGCCCCGCAATTCACCACGATCATAGGTTCTTTTGAGCGGGGACTTGTCGCGTGGGCCAGCTTTGCAAACAGTTCCTTGCCTGTTCCGCTTTCCCCCATGATCAGCACGGTAGCCCGGCTTGACGCGA
>CAZSYH010000043.1:0-6740 GCA_964610735.1 uncultured Syntrophaceae bacterium
TGGGTTCTTTTCTGGAGGGTAAGAATCTGCTGATTGAGGCCGGAACGGGTGTCGGAAAGTCTTTTGCCTATCTTATCCCCGCGATACTTTCGCGCGAGAAAACCATTGTGTCCACATCATCCCTGGCCCTTCAGGATCAGCTTGTAAATAAGGATCTTGTGTTTCTTCGAAAGGCGCTGCCGCGGAGGTTTTCATTTGGGATACTCAAGGGAAAGAACAACTATGTGTGCCTGAAGAGGGAACGGGAATATGCCGGCAGTGGCAAGTTTTATGTAAGATTTCGCAAATGGCTGTCGGAGACTGAGACGGGGGAAAGAAGCGATATTTCCTTCACACCGAAGTTCTGGGCGGAGGTCTGCGGCGATTCTCAGGATTGCGGCGGTCGTACATGTCCCTTTTACGGCAGATGTTTTTATTACAGGCATTACCGGAAACTTTACGCCACAGATATACTCGTGGTCAACCATCACCTGCTGATATATGACCTGCTTTCGGATTTCAGCCTGTTGCCGTTTCACAAACAATTGATCATAGATGAGGCTCCCGATATCGAGGATGTCATATCAACTGTTCTCGGCAGCACCCTGAATTATTCGAGAACGACATGGCTTCTCTATCGTCTCAGGGGTCTGAAGGTGGTCGTTGACCATCTTTTTTTACTGGTGGAATCATTTTTCAAGAAGACGGATGCGCCGCCCTGGCCTGTTTCCCCCGCGCCTGATCCCGTTATAGAAAAGTTGAAAAAGTTGAGGAAAGACCTGGCGCTGGACAAGACGGCTTCGGCCCTGGAGAAACGCAAAAAATCCACGGTGGACGAGGAGCTCAGAGACAAGATAGAGACAACCATCGGGTATCTGAAAACATTCGCGGCGGACATGGATGATTTTGTGGATCAGGGAAACACGGACAAGGTGTATTATGCGGAAGGGGGAAACGGCGGCATGGAGCTTAAAAGCAGCCTTGTGGAGTCGGGGAATGCCTTTGAAAATCTCATGCGCGCTTACAGCGGCGTGATCATGACATCCGCCACGCTGACATCGGGGGGAAGTTTTGCCTTTTTGAAGAAGAGGCTGAATATTGAAGACTTTGGGGAAAAGATTATCGGTTCCCCCTTTGATTTCCAAACTCAATCGCTGCTCTATATCGACAAAGATCTGCCGAAACCTGACAATGAAAACAGTGGTCCGTTCCAGAAGGAAAGCCTGAAGGTGATCGAAAAACTTATTGAGGCGTCACGCGGCAGAGCCCTTGTGCTGTTTACCTCTTACCGGCACCTTAATTTTGTCGCGGAGAATGTGGAGACGCGATACCCCTTCAAGAGTCAGGGAGATATGCCGCCGGCGAAACTTATCAAATGGTTTAAGGATACACCTGATTCTGTGCTGTTCGCGACGGCCACTTTCTGGCAGGGGATTGATATAAAGGGGGATGATCTCAGCCTGGTGATAATCGTCAGGCTTCCATTCAGTTCGCCGGGTGATCCGGTGTATCAGGAAAGATGCAACAGATTGAAGGGCAGGTGGTTTTACGACCTCGCGCTTCCCCACGCCACACTGTCCCTGCGGCAGGGTTTTGGCCGGCTTATCAGGGGGCGTGATGAGTATGGGGTGGTTGCCATATTGGACACACGGCTTGTAAAAAACTCTTATGGCAGATATATTGTTTCATCACTGCCGCCGGCGGATATAACCCACGATATTAGAGATGTGGAGGCCTTTTTCGACAGCCATCAACAATAATATTAGGCCAAGCAAAAAAGAAGAACTGTTTTTGTAATGGGGAGGTGTGTTTTTTACTTGACCTCACCTTGAATGAGTGACCCCGTTGTCTTGATTTTTCGCCCTATATGGATTATATAAAAAGTGTGAATCACCCCTCTCATTAAGAGTTTTTCCAACAATCTCAGACGACCAGAAGGTACAACATATAATGAAGGCTTATGAACTGATCGGCAGAAAGCTTCAAAAAGCGAGGGAAGCAGCAGAAATGAGCCAGGAAGAACTTGCAAAAAAACTTGGATACACTCAAGCTTCACTTTCTAATTATGAACTGGGCAAGAGGCGCCTGTACCTGTCAGACCTTAAACGTCTCAGTCAAATTCTCAGCAAGCCAATTACATATTTTTTAGAAGATTCCGATGATGATCAACCAAACAATGATGATCTAAACAGTATTCTAAAAGAGCAGTTTTTAAGAGACATCCTTTTCGAAGCTCGGGATATAAAACCTGCGCAAAGAAAATCCGTCCTTGATTATATACAATGGCAAAAGAGTAAGGGGAGAGGGGGTAAGAAATGATTTCATTCGAACTGACAGAGAAACAGATAGAATTGAAAAACAAGTTTCACAACATAGCCATAGGAAAGCTGCAACCCCTTTCTCTTCAAATAGACGCGGAAAAACCGGGAGGAATAGACAAAGCATATTTAAAGATAATGGCTGAAGAAAATCTGAACGCTTTTATTATTCCGGAGCAATATGGGGGCAAACCATGTGACCGTGTTACTCTGTCTTTAATAATGGAGGAATTAGGCTACGGCTGTGCCGGATTTGCGGGTATATTTGCTCAAACATTACATGCTGTTTCCACACTTCTCATAGGTGGGTCCCCTGACCAAAAAAAAACCTTTCTTCCACTCCTTCTTAACCCGGCAGGAACTGTAGCCAGTTTCTGCGTAACCGAGGAGAAGAGCGGATCCGACGCCTCTTCTTTTGCCACTACGGCTCACTTAGAAAACGATCATTATATATTAAACGGGTCAAAAAGCCCGATTATTAATGCCGGAGATGCAACCTTCTATGTAGTCTGGGCCAATACCGATACAAAAAAAGGGCGCGCCGGAATCAACGCTTTTATAATTCCACAGGGAACACCGGGAATGAGCTTTAGCCCACATCACAATAAGCCTGGGCTCCGCGCTGCCCCTACCACCACAATCTTTTTTAAGGATGCAAAAGTGCCCAGATCTAATCTGATAGCTCTGCCGGGCAGCGGGTATCTCCTTCTCATGCAAACCATTGATTGGGGCCGTGCATTTGTCGGGGCAATAGCTGTTGGCTTGGCCCGTGCGGCAATAGAGGAATCCATTAACCATGCCAAAAGTCGCATTATCCTCAAACGCCCGATTATTAAAAATCAAGGCATTAGTTTTACTCTGTCTGAACTGGCTACTGATCTTGAAGCTGCCCGTCTTTTAGTATGGAAGGCATGTCGTCTCATGGAGTTGAATGTGGATTATGCCATAGCTTCCTCTATGGCTAAACTCTTTGCTTCGGAACTGGCGGTACGGGCAACGAGTGAGGGGATGCTGATTTTAGGACAAAGAGGCTACAATCGTCCTTCATTGATGGACAAGTTTCAAAGAGACGCACAGGCGGTGCGAATAGTTGAGGGAACCAGTCATATTCAAAAATTGATCATTGCCAGTCAGCTTTAATCCGAGACCTTTTCAAGGCTCTCAATCTACAAAAATCGTCAAAAAGTCTATTGACAATGCAATTACGTACTGTTATGTCCAAACATAACAGTACGTGTTATTAAGTCTTCCCGAGGCAAGTTGAAAAATTGCATTCGTTATCTATTTTTAGAACCGGATTTTAAAAGTACTCCATATTTTTTTGCGTTGCGTAATAGCATACTGTTATGTCTGAATATAACGGCATGTCTTACTTAATGCCAATCGTTTCTTTAAATTTGAAAAGGAGGTGATAGAGTTATTAATACTGCAGGGAGAGTTTATTCGTTAACCGGCAGCTCTCATTCCATTAGAAAGAAGCGAGAGTATTGACCAGCTAAACCAAAAAGGGGGTAAAAAATGAATCTTGCAGGATTGATTGATAGTAACGCGAGGAAGAGCCCTGACAAAGATTGTCTCAGGACCCAGGGCAAAGGCTACTCCTACCAAACTGTCAAGGAGTTGGCCGAGAAAGCGGCTGGGCTGTTCCAGGGTTGGGGCATTAAGAAGGGTGACAAGGTAGCAATTATGAGTCAGAATACCCCAGGCTTTGTTATCGCGTTTTTCGGTATCGCGAAAGCAGGGGCAACGGTGGTTCCTATTAACCACAAACTGATGCCGCCCGAGGTGGATTATATCCTTGAACACAGTGAATCAAAGGTCTTTCTTTTTGATGGTTCTCTCGTAGAAGTAGCAGCAAAGCTCTCTACAAAAGTCAAAATGATATGCATGGACAGCCCTGCAGAAGGGTTTGAACAGTTTGAGCCTCTGCTTGACACGGCTCCTTCTTTCTCCCCAGTAGAGATTTCTGATGATGATCTGGCTGAAATACTTTATACATCCGGCACTACAGGTAAGCCAAAGGGCTGTATGCACACTCACCGTGGCGTGATAATGGCAGGTATCACGCTGGCAATGGGTTGTAAATTTGATGAAAGTGATCGTATTATGATGGCAATGCCCCTTTGGCACTCCTCCCCACTTAACAACTGGTTTATAGGCATTCAATACATCGGTGGAACCATGGTCATGATCAGAGAATATCATCCTTTATATTTTCTCCAGACCATTCAGGAAGAAAAGTGCACCGCATTTTTCGGCGCACCCATCGCATTTACCATGCCTGTCCGGATGATACCCAGCTTTGACGAGTTTGATCTTAGTTCCATGCGCGTTTGGATGTACGGTGGGGGGCCTATACCTGCTGATACAGCCCTCATGCTAATGGATAAGTACAAAAGCGACAACTTCTATCAATGCTATGGGATGACCGAGGCAGGACCCACTGGAACTGTTCTATTCCCAAAGGATCAGGTGAGTAAGGCTGGTTCTATTGGTAGATCAGGTTTGCCAGGGTGTGATGTCAGGGTCATGAAGACTGATGTAGAGTCAGTTAAACCCGGTGAGGTTGGCGAGATTTGGCTCAAGGCTGACAGTATAATGAAGGGTTACTATAAAGACCCTGAAGCAACTGCCGAGGTTTTTTGTGATAATTGGTATAAAACCAGCGATTTGGCCCGGGTTGATGAAGATGGCTACCTGTTCATTGCGGATCGTACCAAAGATATGATCATAACCGGAGGCGAGAATGTTTACTCCAAAGAAGTGGAGGATGCGATAGGAGCCCATCCCGATGTAGTGGAAGTAGCCGTTATTGCCATACCCCATCCCGAATGGGGGGAAACGGTAGGCGCTGTAATGGTTCCGGCAAAGGACAAAGAGTTAACCAGCGATCTGTTAAATTCTTTCCTCGCTGATAAACTGGCCAAATTCAAGATCCCCAAGGCCTACAAATTTGTCGATGAATTGCCACATACGGCGAGTGGCAAGATAATGAAGTACAAACTGCGTGAAGAGTATAAAATAAACCCTTAAGAAAGCGGCTTGATCCAATATGAGCCACTTATAAGCACACAGAATGGAAGGAGAGCAGTGATGTTTGATTATTTGCTTACAGAAGAACAGATCAAGATAAGGGATGAAGCCCGTGACCTTGTCAAATGGGTTCCAAAACAGATGATTCTGGACATGGACAAGGATGAAATCAAGTTTCCGAAAGAGTTCCTCCGGGAGGCCGGACGCAGGAACCTCCTGGGGTGCCGCTATCCCAAAAAATGGGGCGGCAGGGACATGGACTGGGTGACGACCTGTGTGGTACTGGAAGAGATTGGAACGCTCGGCTATGAATTTGCCTGCGTTTTCGGCGTGGGAGCGGAGCTGGTGTGTGACGCCATTATTCAGCACGGTACGGATGAGCAGAAAGAAAAATATGTAAAACCCCTCCTGAAGGGTGAGATCTTTGCCGCGGAGTGCCTTACCGAACCGAGAGGAGGATCCGACTTTTTCGGGGCTACTACCATAGCCGAAGACAAGGGGGATTATTTTCTCCTGAACGGCCAGAAGAGGTTTATCGTCGGCGGAGAGGGCGCAGATTTCTTTCTGCTCTACGCGAGGACTGATCCTGATGCCGACAAACCGCAGAAGGCCCTGTCGGCACTGATAGTGGATCGCGGCCCCGGGGTGGAAACAAAATATCAGTACGGCCTGATGGGATGCCGTGGGGGCGGGACCGCGCGTCTCATATTCAAGGATGTAAAGGTGCCGAAGGAAAACATAGTCGGAAAGATTCATGGGGCCTATGATGTCTTCAATACCATGATGATTCCGGAGAGACTCGGCACGGCTGTGATGACCATAGGAGCGGCTCAGCCCGCCGTTGATATAGCCACCAGTTATACATCGCGCAGAAAGGCCTTCGGGCAGGTTATCGCGCAATTCGAGGGTGTGAGCTTTCAGGTGGCGGAGGCGGTCATGCTTCTGGACGCGGCCCGGGCGATGGGCTACGCGACAGCGCGCGCTGTGGATGCCGGAGTTGAGATGCATCGTGTCCGTCGTATGGTATCCGAATCGAAGAAATTTATAACAGAGTCATGTCAGAAGGCCGTTCACAACGCCATGCAGGTTGTCGGGGGGATCGGCTATACGAACATATTCCCGATTGAGCGTATATATCGGGATGTGCGTCTCGCCTCTATCTGGACGGGGACCAGCGAGGTCATGTCCATGATTGTGGCGCATGAGTGGTACAGGGAATTTTTCATGAGCAAAAAGGCAACCCTCGCGCGCGACTTTGAGGCTGACGCCGAAGAGGCCGATGCCCTGGATGAAAAGATATACGAGTAGGTGCGGGGGGCAGGGGTCAGGGGCCCCACGCTTTTTACAAAGCCGTCTATTTTGCCAGCAGTCCTCCATCATTAACCAGTATGTGGCCGGTTATATAGGATG
>CAZSYH010000043.1:6840-16142 GCA_964610735.1 uncultured Syntrophaceae bacterium
TATTTTGCCAGCAGTCCTCCATCATTAACCAGTATGTGGCCGGTTATATAGGATGAAGCATCGGAAGCGAGGAAAACGGCGACGCCCTTCATATCATCAATATCCCCTATCTTTCGCAGGGGAATCGTATTCATGGTCATGTCGTAGGCCGCCTTGAATTCGGGTTTTTCAATAAATGCCATCATGTCTGTCCGGAAGAAACCGGGCGCTATGGCGTTGACACGGATGTTATAAGGCGCCAGTTTCACGGCGAGGTTCATGGTCAACAGGTTGATTGCCGCCTTGCTTGAGTTATAGGCTACAGCCGGATGGGTGAGCTCGTCGGATCCCCTGAATCCCATGATCGATGAAATGTTTATAATGTTTCCCCCGCCCTGATCCTTCATCATGTTGGCCATTTTTTGCGTGAGCATCCACACGCCCCTTACGTTGACGTTGAATATATTATCCCACTTCTCTATGGGAAATTTCAGAGTGGGCGCGCCCCAGGTTGCACCCGCGTCATTTACAAGGATATCTACGCGGGGAAAGTTTTCGCTTACCACTTTCAACATATTATCGATGTCTTCTTCTTTGCTCACGTCGCACCGGATGGGCAGGGCCTTGACGCCAAACTCATCCGCTATCTCCCTCGCCGTTGCTTCGAGCTTATCCATTTTCCTTGAGGTGATAATGATATTTGCACCCGCTTCAGCGAGACCGGTAGCTATAAACTTTCCTATACCCCTTCCTCCGCCGGTGATCAGCGCTGTCTTGCCGTCCAACTTGAATAGATCCTGTAGTTTCATATTTCCCTCCTGTTGTTTATTATACCGAGGACGGGTTCACTTTGAATGTTCGTCCGTCCGGTGCATATTCCAGAAGTACTTCGTTTTCGTCAATAACCACCTTCGTCAGGATTGACTTGACCTTTTTCCCCTCTGTGGATTGTATAACATCTTCAATCGTTTTATAACCGGCCAGTTCCTCCATGATTATAAAAGTCGGCAGCACCATGTCGAATGTATGCTCATGGAACCTCTCGAGGGCTTCCTCCGGCGTTATCCAGAGATGTCTGGTCAGCTCGATGCCGTCGTGCATGGCTTTCTGGTTTGAGGGGGCTTCGGCCACAAAGAATCTTACGTCGTAACGAATGGGAGAAAGCAGGGGAGTTATCCAGTGGGAAAAGTAGTGGAGCCGGTCAGTCGCGAGGGTAAGCCCTTCATCCCGGATAATATCGTAAAAATCCGCTTTTCCATCGAGAAGAGACCGGCGGTGCGAAAGAAACCTTTCCTTGAGGGGTTCCGAGTCAAGAGATATGACAGATCCTCCCTTTGTGTATGCCATCAGAAGGCCGACCTCTTCAAATGTTTCGCGAACCCCGGCAACCCATACCCCCAAAGCCTTCTCGGGCGATGAGATATCATCCAGCATATGCAGCGCCCGCTTTCTGTCCATTCCCGCGCAGAGATTTTCCATCCCCGACAGGCAGTCTGCTTCGTCGAGGCCGCCGCCGGGAAACACGTACAGGCCCGGCACGAACTTGCTCCTGGAACTTCTCAGTACCATCAACACATCAAAACCCCTGCTGTCCGGGTCCAGGCTGTTTCGCATGAGGATGATAGTTGCCGCGTCTTTTGGTTTTACCGACATGGGATATGTTTTAATCCCAATCGCCTTATGATGTAAAGTAATTTGTGACAAGTAGCGTGGGACCTCCGTACCCCACCATCGTGTTGCCCGCGGAGGGGCAACGCTACGCTAATTCCTTCCTGCTGACCCCTGACCCCTGTCTTTAACGTTATCTGACGAGTGACGCGATAACTTCTATATGCTTTGTCTGGGGGAACATATCTATCGGCTGCAGTGTTTCAAGAGAAAACCCCCTGCCGGTCAGGTACCTGATATCGCGTGCCTGGGTAGCGGGATTGCAGGAAATGTAGATAATCCTTTTCGGTTTCAGTGCGTCAAGACGCGCGAGGGTCTTTTTCGTGCAGCCGGTTCGTGGCGGATCTATAAGCACGATGTCCGCGCGGGTTTTCTCTCTTATAAATCTGCCCAGTATGTTTTCCACGTTCCCCTTATAGAAACGGGTATTTGTTATGCCGTATTTCTGGGTGTTGTGCGTCGCGCAATGGACGGCTGTGCCACTGATCTCCATGCCGAGCACCTTCCTGACGCGGGGAGCGATAAAGAGTGAAAAGAGGCCGGAGCCGCAGTAGCAGTCCAGCACTGTGTCGGATTCTTTCAGATCACACACATCCATAACGCGTTCTATCAATGTGTCTACCAGATATAGATTCCCCTGGAAGAAACCGTCGTTTGCAATCTGCACCTCTTTCCCTTTCGCTGTTCTTGTAATGTATTTCCCGGGGGGATAGGTGGTTTCAGACCAGAGAATGTATCTACTGCGGTGTGAGGGAATTTTCCCGGAGGCGAGCATTTCCCGGAGCCTGCGGTATTCCCTGTTTATGGATTCATCCACAATGTCGCATTTTTCTATATTGACCAGTTTTCCTCCCACTGTGTCCATGAACCCCAGATTCAACTGTCCGTCGGCGTCCGGGATACAGTGGAATTCCGCTTTTCCTCTGTAGTTGAAGGCCTGTGGCGAAGGGATGATAGCTCGTACCGGTGGAGACGCGATTTTTCCTATTCTTTCAAAGGATTCCGCGACCTGCTTTTCTTTGGTTTCCAGTTGGGTCTTATACGATATATGCTGATACTGGCATCCGCCGCATGTGGAAAAGTGGGGGCATACAGGTTCGATCCTGTCTGGCGACGGGGTGATTATCTCCCCTATCTTGCCGACACAGTAGTTTCTTTTCACCTCTACGATCTTCGCCTCGACTGTGTCTCCGGCAGCGGTAAAGGGGATAAAGACAACCATGTCATCAATCCGTCCAACTCCATTGCCTCCAAAGGCGACAGCCTCGATAGACGTTTCAATTATGTCTCCCGCGTGTAATACTTCATCCATGACAGCCATTTATACATTGCCGAGAGGGTCTGTACAAGGGAAAACAAACCTTTATTTTTCTTTACAAGCATGGCGAATATTGATATTCCCTGCCTTCATTTTTGTAACGGTTCACGGTTTACAGTTATCGGTTCACGGTTGAAAAAATCGTGAGCTATGAACTGTGAACCGGCAACCGTGAACGGTTATTCGTTTTTTACTTGAAAGGTAACATGCCGATAGATAACAACAGCAACATACACCGCATTAAAACCGGTGACAGGGAGATCATCCTCATAGGCACCGCGCACGTTTCCAGGGACAGCGCCGATCTGGTGGAGAAGATCATAGAAGAGGAGCGCCCTGACACGGTATGCGTGGAGCTGTGCCAGTCCCGGTATGACGCGATCACGCAGAAGACCAAATGGGAAGAGATGGATATCCTGAAGATAATCCGCAAGAAACAAACCGCTCTCCTGTTGTCGCAGCTTATAATGGCGTCGTTTCAGAAGAAACTCGCTGAGAAGTTCAACATAAATCCCGGCGAGGAGATGATACGCGCGATAAACAGGGCGGAAGAGGCTGGGGCAGAGATTGTTCTGGCTGACCGCGACATCCGTACTACCATGAAGAGAACATGGCGGAATATGCGGTTCCTCAGCAAGCTGCGGTTTATTTTTGAACTGATATCTTCCATTTTTATGGGTGAGAATATCAGCGAGGAAGATATAGAGAAGCTGAAAGAACGTGATGCCCTTGAACTGGCCCTCCAGACCTTCGGTAAGGAGTTGCCGGAGATCAAGATCACACTGATTGATGAAAGAGACCAGTTCCTGGCCCACTCGATTGCCGGCGCGCCCGGCGACAGGATAGTCGCGGTTGTGGGAGCCGGTCACGTGCCCGGTATATTGAAGAATCTTGATAGAGACATAGACATTGCCGCGATAAACGAGGTTCCGCCGAAGGGCAGGGCGGGGCGGTTTGTGGGATGGGGAATTTCTTTTGCCGTTATAGGGCTTATAGTCGCGGGATTCTTTCATTCAGGCAGCGGGGCGAGCCTGAATATGATTAAATGGTGGTTTCTTGTGAACGGTGTATGCGCGGGCCTGGGCGCCGCGATAGTGCTGGCCCATCCACTTACAATTATCGTTTCAATCATTGCCGCGCCACTTACGTCAATAAACCCCATGATAGCGGCCGGGTGGGTCGCCGGTCTTACAGAGGCATCATTAAGAAGGCCTCAGGTGAAGGATTTCATGGACCTGAAAACGGATATATCTTCGGTGAAAGGGTTCTGGCACAACAAGATTACCCGCATACTCCTCCTTATAGTATTTGTAAATATAGGCAGTTCCATCGGGACATTTGCCGCCATTCCGCTGATGATGAGGTTTTTGAATTAGATGCACCGCTCTGAGAAAAAATCCATACTCTGTCCCAACTGCAGGAAACTCATCAACCACGACGAACCGATCTGCCCATATTGCGGAATTTCAAGGCCCGGATCGACATGGAAGAAGGCCCTTCCCTCAAACCTGCTGAGCAGTTCCTATGATATTATAAAGATCATAATATATGTTAACGTGGCGTTTTATGTGCTTGCTCTCTTATTGAACCCCATGGCGCTTGGCCTGTCTGCCAATCCTCTCGCCTTCCTTTCACCTTCCAACAACAGCCTTCTGCTTCTGGGCGCGACGGGAACCATACCCATAGGCAAACTGCACTGGTGGTGGACGCTTCTGTCAGCCTCTTATCTCCACGGCGGATTGCTTCACATCGCGTTTAACATGATAGCCCTGAAACAATTAGGGCCTTTTGTGCTGAGGGAATATGGTGTCAATCGTTTCTTTGTAATATATACTGTAACCGGTATGGCGGGATTTTACCTGTCATATCTTGCCGGCGTTCCCCTGACCATAGGGGCATCAGCCAGCATCTGCGGTCTTATAGGTGCAACACTATATTATGGAAAGAGCAGGGGCGATATCTATGGACAGGCAATCTACAAGCAGGTTATGGGATGGGTGGTGGGACTGGCGATGTTCGGTTTTATGATTCCGGGGATTAATAACTGGGGGCACGGGGGCGGCATAGTCGCCGGCATTCTTCTGGGTTTTCTTATGGGATATAATGAAAAGCGTTGGGAGAATCAGTTTCACCGTGTGCTGTCGACAAGCTGTATACTGCTGACCGTGGGGGTTCTGCTGTGGGCTGTCCTGCAATCCATCTATTACTCCCTTACCTGACACACAGGGATCTATCATAACAAACTGCAGGATTGACACACACTGGATATTAACCTATGTTTATCAAAAGGCTTCAAGGTGTCTAGAATTCAAGTAGCGTGGGGCCTCTGTGCCCCACAGAGTTGAAAGGAGGATCACATGTTAAAGAAAAATTGCTGGATACTGGTCGTGCTGGTTGGAATCTTTTTTGCCTCAAGTTGCTCCCTGCAGGTTGGAGACAGGGTAGCCGGTATTCATTCAGGAAAGCTCTTTTATACAGACGGAAACCTGGTTACAAACTACGATGTTTCCTTCGACAGGGCATGGAAGGCCTGTGAAAAAACGCTGACCGATATTAATGCCTCCGTTGTTGAGAGAGAGAAGAAGATATCGGAGGGAACGCTGAAGGCCGTGCTGGAAGGCGATAATATTCGTATATTTGTTCATTATCTTGAGAAGAACCTGACGAAGGTATCGGTGCGTGTGGGACTTGCGGGGAACAACATAGCGGCGGAAATGATACAGAAAAAGATCAGGGAAAATCTTATCAAAATGTAGGCTGGAGAGTCTTCATGGAAATCATACTGGCAGGTCACAACGTTGATTATGAGGTAATAAAGGAGTGCCGTGCGTCCCTGGAAAGTGCCCTTTTGGGGTATGGAAGTGAATCTCTGACCCCGGAGACCATCTCTGCCGCTTATGCCCGCATAAGCAGAAATCCCCTGCCAGTCAATGAACTGAGAAAGATCGCGAGGACCGAGGTTGAGAAGGCAAGAAGGTCCAACCGCGATATCGTCTTCGGTATGGGGCATAGTTCCATTGCCGAGCATGCCGTTTTCAATGTCGATATCCTGGGCGTGTCCCGTCTTATTGTGGAAGAGATAGAAAAATTTCGTCTCTGCTCCTACACGGAAAAATCTCAGCGGTACATACATCTGGAAGATGATTTTGTTATCCCCCCGGAAGTGCAAGATGGCGGCCTGAAAGATCTGTTCGTTGAGATGGTGAGAAAGCAGAACAGTCTGTATCACGAACTCTACTCCGGTCTGAAGGAATACATGTTTGAAAAGCACAGGGATATGCTGTCCGATCCGCAGGGCCGTTCCACTGTGGATGGATGGGCGAAGGAGGATGCCAGGTACATAGTCTCCATGGCGACGCACACCCAGCTGGGCATGACCCTGAACGCGAGGAACCTTGAACTGATGCTCAGGCGCTCAGCGGCGCATGTCCTGAAAGAGGTAAACGAATATGGAACGAAGCTCTACGACGCGACCGGGGATATCGCGCCTTCACTGGTCAGATACACCGAGGCGACGCCTTTTGACCTGGATGCGAGGAAAAATCTGAGAGAAACAACAGGGCGCCTGCTGAAGAAAATGGGTGCATCCGGGGAGGGCGCGGTTATCGCGAAAGATGGAAATGTGACACTTACGCACGCCACGCCGGATGGTGACGAGAAGATTATCGCGTCCATAATACACTCATCTTCCGATCTTCCCATGGCCGGGTGCCTGACTGTTGCCCATAAGATGAATGGCGAAGAGAAGGAGGGGGTAATCCGGACCGCCTGCCGCAATATGGAATCGTATGATCCGCCGCTGAGGGAATTTGAAAACGCCGACTTCTCATTCGAGGTCACGGTCAGCGCATCCTGTTTCGCCCAGTTGAAAAGGCACCGGATGGCCACAATAACGTGTCAGGATTATAACCCCTCACTTGGCGTTACCGTACCGGCTTCAATATGCGAGATCGGAATGGAGGGGCGTTTCATGGAGGTTATATCCGGGACGGAGGAGGTATACAACCGGATTAGAGAGGTATCGCCCCAGGCGGCGGCATATATTCTTACCAATTCTCACCGAAAGAGGGTGGCGCTGAAGATAAACGCCAGAGAAATGTATCATATTTCCCGCCTTCGTGAAGATATGCACGCTCAGTGGGACATCAGGGAAACGGCCGAGAGAATGGTGAAGCTCGGCAAAAAGGTGATGCCGCTGACATTGATGCTGACAGCGGGCAAGGATGCCTTCGGACGGATGGTCAATCGCTGAATTTGAACCCCTCTTCCCTGAAGACTTTCAGACATGCGTCTACAACATCCTGATCGTACAGGGCCGCTTCTATCCCCACGTAGCTTTTCCCCTCCGTGGGCAAAATATCAGCGGGGGAAAGAGCCCCCACGCTACTGATCCCTGACCACTGACCACTGATAATCACTCCACCATCCTGAATCTCAGGACGAAGACGGCTCCCTTTGGTTCATTGTCTTCAACATATGCGTAGCCGCCATAGCTCTCCATGGCTTTCTGAACGATGTGGAGGCCGAGACCGGTATGGCCTGTATCCCCGTGCATGAATCCCTCTTCAAAGACCTTCGCCTTTATCTCATCTGTGATGCCCGATCCATTGTCGGCAATGCGCACCTCGCACATATCCCTTTCCCTGCCCGTGGTTATTGTGATTCTGCCGGCCTTTCCGTGGATGACGGCATTTCTTACGATGTTATCTATGACGGAAGAAAGAGAATCATCCGCCATAACCTGGGCCTTGCCTTTGACTTTAAAGTCTATAAACGGGTAGTTCTTGATGACTTCATCTATGGCGTCATTTATCTTGTATGGTTTCAGGTTGCTGTGACGGGAGATGAAGAATTCAAGTTCTCTCATCCTGTTGATAAGGGCCAGACTCTCTTTCGTATGGGAGGATATCTCTTTCAGGAATTCTTCTTCGGGGGACTTGTTGTAGAGATTGAGCGCGCTCTGTATAACCACCAGATTATTCGTAAGGTCATGGCGGAGTATTTGGTTGATGAGGGCAAGGTGCTCCTGGTGGGCCTTTGTCTCTTCCTCCGCCAGCTTGCGGTCGGTGATGTCCCGGGCAACTCCGATTCTGCCGGTTGTCTTTCCGGTGGCATCCGTAAGCGAGGACACATTCAGTTCTGTCGGAATAGTTCCTCCATCTTTGTGTCTTACTTCAATTTCATAAAGAGGGCTGTCTCCTCCGGCAATACCTTCTTTAAAATGTTCAACTGTTGATTTCACATACTCAGGAGCAATAATTTCTGTGAATGAATGCCCGATAAGCTCCTGCCAGGAATAACCTGTTAATTTTTCTATGACAGGACTGATGTAAGTAAATTTTCCATCCAGGTCTAAAACAAAAGTTATATCTGATGTTGTCTCGGCAAGCGTGCGATATTTCTTCTCGGAATCGTGCAGTGCCCTCTCTGCCTGCTTTCGCTCGGTGATATCAAGGATCTGGGCAATTGTTCTAACCCTTCCTTTGGAATCTCTGGATACGGTGGAACTTATTTCAACGCGCCTCTTTGTCCCATCTTTCCGAACAATATTAAACTCATATCTCGGAGGGAGCTTTTCCCCAGCTTGTCTTTGTTTATATCCGTCAGCGACAAGCTTTTTGCCTTCCTCATCAATAAATTTCGTGAAATCCTGACCAATAATCTCACTGTGGGGATATCCGATAATCTGGCAGAACATATCATTTACATACGCGAACCTGTAATCTTCACCCACGATAAGAATCCCATCATGAGAATTGTCAACAACAGAACGGTAATTTTCCTCGCTATCCCTCAGCTTCTTTTCCATCTCGTACTTATACAGGGCCATCTTTACTGCGGCTTGAAGCTCCATATCCTCGAAGGGCTTGAACAGACAGCCGAAGGGTTCTGAGCGTGTGATATCTTCCAGCCGGGCATCACTTACATTTGCGGTGATGTACACAACAGGAATGCCAAAACGGCTGTGGATCTGGCCGGCCGCCTCCACACCGTCCATCTCTCCCTTTAAGACAATGTCCATCAGGACCAGATCCGGGTGCAGTTCTTCCGACTTTATGATTGCCTCTTCTCCCGAAGAAACCATAGCAGGCACATCGTACCCCATGGATTCCAGCTTGCGCCGTGTTTCCAGGGCGATGATCCGCTCATCCTCAACTATCAGTATTTTTGGTTTTTTATTCATATAAACTCCGAGGAATTCAGGCGTTAGCCTTTTATATAAAACCCTTACGGGTAAACTCCGAATAAGCGTTGCCCCTCCGCCTCTTTTTCACCGATCCGGCCAACGGTTATCTCATACCCCGATCTCTTAAGGTGAAGGAAGACAAGGTTTTCC
>CAZSYH010000044.1:0-3158 GCA_964610735.1 uncultured Syntrophaceae bacterium
ATCCCGAATTCATGTTCCAGCACACAGGCATCGGCGTCACTGTAATTGATAAATTTGACCGCCTTGAGATAATCCCGCTGATGGTTCTGCCGGATGACATATCGCACCTTCTCGGGATACGGATAGCCCTGGTCCTGATCATTCATAGCGACAACGGTACACTCGACCCGATCGGTTTTTTCCATCGATTCGACCAAATCCCTCGTAAAGGTTGCAATCCCGCATTCCCGTGGGGGGTAATTCCCGATACACGCAATTTTAATCTTTTGCATTCTTATACTCCTTGAGTCGTTTCCCGGGGTCAGCTCCTTGACTTGGGGTGCACCCAAGTGGATTTGAGATGGCAGGGTTACCCTATATCTTGATACTCATTGAGCCGACCTGTATGCCAGGATCATGTATCTCTGTATCCTTGATTCCGAAGGACAGGTAGTATTACATAAGAACACGAATGCTACCCCCAAAGACCTTGCCAAGGCAATAAAGCCATTTTGTGATGATCTGGTTGTTACCGGCGAACGCATGTTCACATGGTACTGGGTAGCAGATTTCTGTGAAGATAACAACATTCCATTTGTCCTAGGGTATGTCCTCTACACGAAAGCCATTCATGGAGGCAAGGCAAAGAACGATAAAATCGATTCTTATAAAATATAGCTCATTGAAAAAAGGAAATTTTCTCACTTTACCATCAAGTTATCCGGTGCACGGTTTACATCAAGCAATGCTGACAATCTATTGCGCTGTCAAGGTTCTCAGAAGAGTAAGGGTGAAAATATGCCAACGAATAGAGGATAAAAAAACTATGCAGGCAACTTATGAGATTGGCATAGGAATATAAGGTGTGGATCATTAAAAAGGCTGCTCACAGGCTATTGCCATTTCTCCGAGTTGTTAATTTCAGTAATCTGATCGTTCAGCGTCCAGAAGTCATACAGATACCCCAGGCCAAAAATCCCGCCTGTCAGCAGATAGATAGCCCCTGTGAACCATTTGCCCATATACATTCGGTGCGCGCCTAAAAGACCCAGAAACGTCAGGAGAATCCATGCAACGGAGTAATCGATCCAACCCGCACGAAACCGGAGGTCCGCCTGCCGATCCAGTGAAGGAATCAGAAACAGATCCACCAGCCACCCGATACCGAGAAGCCCGAAGGTTAAGAAATAGATGGTTCCCGAAATCGGTTTGCCAAAGTAGAAGCGGTGGGAACCTGTAAATCCAAAGAGCCATAAAACGTAACCTATCGATTTAAGGTGCGTATCATTAGTGTAATTCACAGGCAGATATCCTCATTGAAATAATTTCGTGCTCATGTGGGAACTAACTTGATATTGGCGGCATTATGCAGTAGACAGGTCACAGTGTCAACGATTAAGCCGTAGTGGTGGAGAGCGTGAGTCTGTTTAATATGAACGTATTTTTCTGGTGGATTTCCAGACTCTTTATAGGAATTGCCTCCCTGGTTCTTTTCATCAGGGGTATTGAGGTCCTGATCGGCTCATACAGCCTGAACAACCCTGTCGAGTTTCTCATGTATTTCTTTTCATCGAGCATGCTCATCCTTTTGAGCGCGGTCGGCGTCATCTACAGTGCCGTCAAAATATTCAAAAAAGTAAAGGGGGAACTCTAATGATTTTCGGAAAGAGCCTTCGTCATACCCTCCTTGAATGCTTTGTCATCACCTGCCTTGCATCTTTTTTCTTATGTATTACTTTAGGGCCATGTTCCGCGTATGATCTGAAGGATAAGGTGAAGGAATTCACACTCAAGAATGGACTCAAGGTGCTGATAGTCGAGAGACATGCGAGTCCGACAGCCTCTCTCTATATAAGCCACGAGACAGGCGCGGTAGACGAAGGGGATTGCCACACGGGTACCGCGCACATCCTGGAACATATGATGTTCAAGGGTACCGAGACTATCGGAACAAAGAATTTTGAAGAGGAAAAGTGTATCCTCCGGAAAATTCATGACGTGGGCAACACCCTTGATACTGAACTGATGAAAGGAGAAAGCGCTGATGTGCAGAAAACAGAAAATCTGCGCAGGCAACTTGATACCCTTCAGAAAGAGGCTGGAAAATGGAGCATCCCGAGTGAGATAGACCGCCTCTACACGGAGAAAGGAGGCGGGGACCTTAATGCCTTTACAGGACAGGACCTGACCAGCTATCACGTAAGTCTTCCCTCTAACAGAATAGAACTGTGGGCAAGGATAGAATCAGACAGAATGGCTAACCCTGTTTTTCGCGAGTTTTATTCGGAACGCGACGTAGTTATGCAGGAACGCAAACAGACGGTGGAGTCGAATCCGGAGAGAAAGCTTATAGAACAGTTTTTAGCCGCGGCCTTCATGGTTCACCCATACAGAAGACCGGTGCTCGGGTGGACGCCCGATATGCGTTTCTTGAACATCGATTATACAAAAGATTTTTTTAGAACTTATTATGCCCCCAATAATACAATTATAACCATCGTGGGAGATGTATCACCGGAGGGGGTAATGAAAATCGTAAAACACTATTTCGGAAGGATACCCTCCCAGAAAATCCCCATAAAACGCGTCACAGAGGAACCAGTACAGAATGGTGAGAGACGGGTGAAACTGGTATCCGATGCCTCTCCCAGGCTCATCACCGGATATCACAAGCCTACCCTTCCCTCTTTTGACGACTGCGTCTTTGACATTATCGACACAATCCTCTCAGGAGGAAGGACGTCCAGACTCTACAATGCACTTGTTGAAAAGGGTATCGCTGTGGACGTAAATACAACAAACGGATTTCCGGGCGCCAGATACCCCAATCTCTTTGTTATATTTGCCCAGCCCGTCTCGCCGCACACCTGTGGAGAACTGGAAGAGATAATTTATGCGGAACTGGATATACTGAAAAAAGAGCCGGTCAAACCTGAAGAACTTGAAAAAGCCAAGAATCAGTTAAAGGCGGACATTTTGAGGAATATTTCTACGAATTCCGGCCTCGCCGGCATGCTTTCCTATTATGAAGCCGTGGCGGGAGACTGGCAATATATTACGAAATTTCCTGATCTTCTGGAAAGGGTTACACCGGAAGATATCATGGCGGTTGCGGAGAAATACCTTAAGCCCGGGAACAGAACTGTTGCCGAACTGGTGACGAAAGAAAATTAAGGGGA
>CAZSYH010000044.1:3258-16055 GCA_964610735.1 uncultured Syntrophaceae bacterium
ATAATTACTAACAAAATTTTCAGGAGGCTATACAAAAAACCATGGAGACACAAAGGCAGAAAATAATTAAGTATTGTGTCCCCTTAATTCTCTACGCGGCAGTCTTTATTGTGCTTCTGTCCTCATGCGCGTGGCACAGCACACCGGTAACCAATCCGGATGATATTGTGTATGCTCCGCTTCGTTTCGAACCCCCGAAAGCACAGAGGGTAAAACTTGAAAATGGCATCATACTCTATATGCTGGAGGATCACGAGATCCCCCTTGTGAACATATCCGCCGTTATAAGAATGGGCTCCTTCTACGATCCACCGAGGAAAGAGGGATTGGCTGATATCACTGGTACCGTGATGCGCACGGGAGGAACAAAATCCATGACGGGCAACCGGATAGATGAGGAGCTGGATTTCATCGCCGGGAAGATCACTGTATCGGTGGGAACGGATTCCTGCACCCTGTCCATGTCCGTCCTTGAAAAAGATATGGACAAGGGGCTGCAAATATTTTCCGATATCCTCATAAACCCTGTTTTCTCTGAGGGAAAGCTGGAGACTGCAAAAATCCTTGAGACAGAGGCAATCGAAAGAATATCCGACAATCCGCAGAAGATTGCGTTCAGGGAATTTCGCCGATTGATGTACCATGGTGACCTGAGAGGAAGGCTCTCCTCCGTCGAATCTATAGGAAAAATAGAGAGGGACGATCTTCTGAACTTTTACAAACGTTTCTTTCGACCAGGCAACGTGATGATAGCCCTGTCGGGCGACATAGAAACAGCCGATGCGGTAAAAAAGATAAAAAACAGTCTGGGAGCATGGAATATCCCCGGAGATCCGGAAAAGCCCCCTCCCCCTCCGGTTCGTGTGGGAGCCTCTTTGAATTACATTCATAAAGACACTCCGCAGTCTGTTATTATTATAGGACAATCGGCGCCCGGTAAAGAAAGTTCCGACTATTACGCCTTTGAAGTTCTTGATTTTATCACAGGGAGCGGCGGGTTTCGTTCACGCATATTTGCCGAAGTGAGAAACAGGCTGGGGCTCGCTTACAGTGCCGGAAGCTTCTATTCTCCCCGTACAGAATATGGCGTTTTCGGCGCCTACGCCATGGCAAAGGGCTCTTCCACTGTTGACGCTCTGTCCGCAATGACAAAAATCCTGGACAACATGAGAGATAGAGGTGTGGAGTCCGGCGAAGAGCTTGCCTGGGCAAAGGAATCCATTATAAATAATTTCATCTTTTCTTTTTCCGAACCAAGCCAGATAGTTATGGGTCAGATGATGCTGGAGTTCAACGGACTCCCGGATAATTTCCTGACAAACTACAAGGATAATATTGAAATGGTAAAATCGAGTGATTTGAGATATGTTGCAGCGCATTATCTCTCCGGGGAAAGCAGAATCGTACTTGTCCTCGGCAATAAAGAAAAATTTAGCAAGCCGCTCTCCTCGTTCGGAGATTTTCACAGGGAGATAAGCGGGACGGAAAACCAGGAGAATTAAGTTATGACGAATGGGGATATTATCAAAAAGATCGAAGAAAGAATAGATTCATACGAAAATGACATGGTAGCCCTGCAGATTGCCCTTACAGCCATACCGGCGCTGGCGCCGGAAAATGGCGGAGATGGCGAATACGAAAAAGCCGGCTATCTTGAGGAATATCTCAGCGATATGAAATTTGACAGCATCAGCAGGTTTGACGCGCCGGATAAGAGGGTCTGTTCCAACTTCCGTCCCAATATCATTGTGAACATCCCCGGAAAGAATCCTGAAAGAACAGTCTGGATTCTCACTCATATGGACGTAGTTCCGCCGGGAGAATTGAAACTGTGGAACAGTGACCCTTACAAGGGACATGTAAAGGATGGCAGGATATATGGCAGGGGGATGGAGGACAACCAGCAGGATCTTGTTGCATCCATTTTTGCGGCGAAGGCTTTTAGTGATGAAGGCATAAAACCCGGGGTTTCCATAGGGCTCGCATTCGTTGCCGATGAAGAGACATCGAGCATGAAAGGGCTTGGGTATATCCTCGGCATAGAGGAGAAAATCTTCAGAAAGGACGATATCATCGTTGTCCCCGATTTTGGGAATGAAAATGGAACCATGATAGAGATAGCGGAGAAGAGCCTGCTATGGCTGAACTTCCGGACAATCGGCAGGCAGTGCCACGCGAGCGAACCCTCACTGGGGAGAAACGCCTTTGTTGCCGCGTCACACCTTGTCGCGAAACTTGGGGATCTGTACCACATATTTGACGCTATTGACCCGCTCTACTATCCCCCGACAAGCACCTTCGAACCGACAAGCAAGGCTGCCAATGTTCCCAACATAAACACCATACCTGGAGAAGATGTCTTCCATATGGATTGTCGCATCCTGCCTCAGTACGATCTTGATGAAGTTATGTCAAAAGTACGTGTCATGGCTGACGAAGTAGAGAAGACATTCGATGTTTCCATAGAGATTGTAACCGTCCAGAGAGTACAGGCCCCTCCGCCCACGGGCAGTGACGCGCCGGTTGTAAGTGCCCTCAAAAAAGCGATAAAAGAGGTATATGGCGTGGATGCATCTCCTGCAGGAATCGGGGGAGGTACAGTGGCGGCCCACCTGAGGGAAGAAGGATACCCAGTCGCGGTATGGAGCAGACTGGACAGAATGGCTCATCAGCCGAACGAAAGTTGCGCTATATCGAACATGATGGGAAACGCGAAGGTATTCGCCCGCCTGTTTCTGGGTGAATACTGATTATTGAGTTCAGGTCGCTCGAAAAACTGCCCCTGCTAACCTGCCGAATTCCTCCACAGTCAGCGTTTCTCCCCTCCTCCTGCCATCTATCCCAGCCTCGACGAGCAGGGTGGAAACGTCCATGCCCCCTGAACACACGGCATCCATGCCCTTCAGGTTGTTGGCAAGTGTCTTTCTTCTCTTTGAGAAGGCCGCCTTCACTGTCTTGAGGAATATATCATGATCCTCAAGCGGATACAGGGGCTCTTCGCGCATATCCATCTTCAGGACGGCGGAATCTACCTTCGGTTTAGGGTGAAAGCATGATGAGGGAACCGTCATAATTGTTGAGGGTGCTGCGTACATGGAAATGATTATTGAAAGTATTCCATATTCCTTCGTTCCCGGCGCTGCTGTTATCCTGTCTGCGACCTCTTTCTGAAACATCAGCGTTGCCGAGGATATATGATCTCTGAATTCGATCAGGCGGAAGAGTATCTGTGACGATATGTTGTATGGGATGTTGCCTACAACCTTTATCCTTCCATTGCCGCCCAGTGGTGAGGAAAAATCGTAACGGAGAACATCAGTGTGAATTATTTCGATGTTGGATAGATCTTTCAGCTCTTCGTTCAGAACATTCACAAGCTTCGGGTCTATCTCAAGGGCAACGACTTTTTTTGCTCTCTCTGCGATCATCGAGGTCATGGTGCCCAGTCCCGCCCCGATCTCGACCACGATATCATCCCCGCAGATTTCTGAGGCATCCACTATCCGGGAAGTTATATTGTTATCCACAAGGAACGATTGCCCTAGGCGCTTTACAGGGCGTATGCGGTGTATTTTGAGGATTTTCAGGGGGGATTCCATTTTTTCATCCGGCTCCGGGAAAGATTGATTAGACAGGATAAACGTTTTTACTCTCGTCAAAAACCTGTTCCGGTCAGTCAAGTGGCCATCTGGAGACAGCGTTGAGATCGAAGCTGTCTCTCTTGCCGCCGCGGAGGAGATTATCGCCAACAACCGCTATCATTGCCGCATTGTCGGTACAGAGGATGGGTGGAGGAAAAAATATCTCAATCCCCATCCTTTCGCCCTTCTCGAAAAACCTCCCTCGCAGCCGGCTGTTTGAGGCCACACCGCCGCACACGACCACTCTCGACACTGATGCGTCTTCAGCGGCTTTAATCGTCTTCCCGACGAGGACATCCACGATGGCTTCCTGATAACTTGCGGCGATATCCGGCACTTCGTCCGCGGATATGGGCTCTTTTCTGCCCTTTATGTGGTTCAGAAGCGCCGTCTTCAGGCCGCTGAAACTGAAATCGACGCTTCCCTTCATCGCGCGTGGAAAAGCGACGGCAGCGGGGTTTCCCTCTTTCGCCAGCCTGTCTATGACCACTCCCCCGGGATATCCAAGACCCAGCATCCTGGCGGCCTTGTCAAACGCCTCTCCGGCCGCGTCATCCCTTGTCTGTCCGAGTATCTGAAAATCACCAAATCCCCTGACGAGATATATATGCGTGTGTCCCCCCGAAACCACCAGGGCGGTGAAGGGAAAGTCGGGCCTCCTGTCCGCGAGAAATATGGCGGCAATATGCCCCTCTATGTGGTTCACTCCCGCAAAAGGTATGTCAGCGGCCAATGCCATTGCCTTAGCGGCGGAAAGACCAACAAGGAGGGAACCCACCAGCCCGGGGCCTCTCGTCACGGCTATTCCTTCTATATCACTCATCGACACACCGGCATCATCCAGGGCCTGCCGAGTCACCGGTATGATTGCCTCCATATGTTTTCTGGATGCTATTTCGGGAACAATGCCCCCATATTTACCATGGATTTCTATCTGCGATGCTATGATGTTGGACAGCATTGCTGTGCCGTCTGAAACCACTGCCGCCGCGGTTTCATCGCATGAGGATTCTATCCCTAATACGAGCATTCTGCCTCCGTGAAAACGTGTTTCTGATTTAATATGGCCATGTATTGCTTTTGAACTTGAAACTTGGTATCGAAGGGATATATAGGAAAGCCGATCATTTGTAAATACAAAACAGGGGCTTTGAGGATGGAGAAAGAATACGATTTTCTGGTGTTGGGCAGCGGTATAGCGGGACTATCCTTCGCCATAAAGGCGGCGGAACTGGGAACCGTCGCGGTCGTTACAAAGAAAAACAAGGTTGAATCGAATACGAACTATGCACAGGGAGGTATCGCCGCCGTTACCGATAATGATGACAGCTTCGAATCTCACATAAATGATACATTGAAAAGCGGTGCAGGACTGTGCAAGGAAGACGTGGTGAGATTTGTCGTAACGGAAGGACCCGAAAGGATAAAGGAACTTATCGAATGGGGCGTGAACTTCACGAAGGAGGGAGACAACACGTCAGGCGCCTATGACCTCGGGAGAGAGGGAGGGCACAGCCGCAGGAGGGTACTTCACGCTGAGGACCTCACCGGCAGAGAGATAGAACGAGCGCTTATTGAAAAGGCCGCCTTACAGAAGAACATTACAATCTATGAAAATTTCTTTTCAATAGACCTCATCTGCAGGTCAAAACTTACCGGCTATAGAGAGGAAGAAGACCGGTGTCTCGGGGCATATGTCTTTGACGTGGACAAAAACATCGTTCATACCTTCAGAGCGAAATTTGTCATGCTCGCCACAGGGGGATCGGGAAAGGTTTACCTGATTACCACCAATCCCGATATTGCCACGGGTGATGGGGTTGCAATGGCCTACAGGGCCGGTGCCAAGATCGCCAATATGGGATTCATTCAATTTCATCCCACCTGCCTGTATCACCCCGACGCTAAATCCTTTCTCATAAGCGAGGCTGTGAGGGGCGAGGGAGCTGTACTGAAGCTCAAGAATGGCTCCACATTCATGGAGAAATACCACCCTATGAAGTCACTGGCCCCCAGAGATGTCGTAGCCAAGGCAATAGATACCGAACTGAAAAAATCAGGGGATGAATACGTCATTCTGGATATTACACATATGAGCAAAGAATTCCTCGTGAAAAGGTTTCCTTATATCTACAATAGATGTCTTGAGTTCGGCATCAATATGGCCGTCGATCCCATACCGGTAGTTCCCGCGGCCCACTACCAGTGTGGCGGAGTGCTGGTAAACTCCTTCGGCGAAACCAGTATCAACGGACTTTTCGCGTGCGGCGAGGTGGCATGTACCGGCCTTCATGGCGCCAACCGTCTAGCAAGTAACTCACTCCTGGAGGCCCTCGTGTTCGCACACAGAGCGTTCAAGAAAGTCAAAGAGCTTCTGCCAGTGGTGGGGAAAGAGTCCCTTCTAATCCCTCCGTGGGATCCGAAGGGTGCGACCGAAAGTGACGAATCAATCATGGTCTCGCATAACTGGGAGGAGATCAGAATGTGCATGTGGAACTACGTGGGCATCGTACGGTCTGACAAGAGACTGGAACGAGCGAAGAGGCGGATTGATATGATAATAAGAGAGATAGAGGAATACTACCATAATTTCACCATAACAACCAATCTGCTCGAACTGCGCAACATAGCCACCGTGGCCGGGGTCATTATCGAGTGCTCGCGCCTAAGGAAAGAAAGCCGGGGTCTTCACTACAATCTTGATTATCCTGAAAGGGACGATGTCAACTGGATAAAGGATACGGTGGTAAAAAAGGACTAGGGGAATGGAGGACCGAATAATGAGTGAAAAACACCCCAAAAAGACTCCTCTACATGACTGGCATCTGGAACATGGCGCCAATATGGCCGTATTCGGCGGGTACGAGATGCCCCTCTGGTATCCTTCAGGGGCGAAGCGGGAACACCTTGCGGTCCTCACGGGCGCCGGAATGTTCGATACAAGTCACATGGCAGTTATTATGGTTGAGGGTCCCGGCGCGTTAACCCTTCTCCAGGCCTGTTTTACCAAGAACCTGGAGACGTGTATAGGAAAGGACAAAACCCCTCTTGTCCCGGGAAGATGCGC
The DNA here is from genome assembly GCA_964610735.1 of uncultured Syntrophaceae bacterium. Classification (GTDB taxonomy): domain Bacteria; phylum Desulfobacterota; class Syntrophia; order Syntrophales; family UBA2210; genus UBA2210. The sequence continues at coordinate 9,967 of CAZSYH010000044.1, forward strand.
CTACGGCGTCTTTTTAGACGATCTGGGGCATGTCATGGACGACGCTATCGTCTCGCAGGTGGCACCGGATATATACATGATTGTCGTGAACGCCGGAATGGGCGGACAGATCGCCCGTCACCTGAAAGATCATTCAGGTATGTCAGATGTCGCGATCTACGATCTTACCGACGGGATCGGAAAGATGGATATACAGGGACCCATGTCCGCCAGGATATTGGCGGAGATACTCAGAGAACCGGAAGCGGTGTTTGATCGGATGGTCTGTTTCAGCTTCAAGGGATTTTTTGATGACGATTCCCCTCTTGCGGATGCCGTGCGTTTTTCCGACGGCACCCCTGTCATGCTTTCACGCACCGGCTACACCGGTGAGTTCGGCTTTGAGATATTCTTGAATCCCGATAATGTCGAGCGCGTATGGAAAATAGCGCTGAAGGCGGGAAAGGATTTCGGTCTTGAGGTATGTGGTCTCGCCGCACGCGATTCTTTGAGAACAGGAGCGGTGCTTCCCTTGTCCCACCAGGATATCGGCCCCTGGCCATTCATCAACAATCCCTGGAGCTTCGCCCTTCCCTTTAATGACAACCGAACGGATTTCACCAAAAGATTTATGGGTGAAGACGCCCTCAAGAATATTAAAAAGATGGAATATACCTACCCCTTCTTAGGCTTTGACCTGCGAAAGGTTTCCCTCGGAGATTCGACGGTTGTAACAGACTCCGATGGCGCCGAAATCGGTGTTGTTCTGACCTGTGTAACCGACATGGCCATCGGCCGCGTTGGTGAAATAATATACAGTGTAGCCAGCCCGGATAAACCGGAAGGATTCAATCCGAAGGGACTTTCCTGCGGGTTTGTCAAGGTAACAAGAAAACTGTCCTGTGGAGACACCGTGGAACTGAAGGATGGCAGACGAACCATAAAGGTTGTAATCGTGGATGATATCCGCCCTGATCGCACCGCGCGCAAGGCAATCAAGAATATGCTGTAAGATTTTGACGGGATAACAGGAATATCCTATCTAATATTTAAAAGGAGAGAACACATGAAAGAGCTCGAGGAATTATTTTTGCCGGATGATGTGCAATACACGGAGACGCATGAATGGGTCAGGGGTGACGGCGGCAGCGTGACGGTAGGGATCAATGATTACGCACAGGATCAACTGGGCGATATCGTGTTCGTGGAGCTTCCCGAAGTCGGCGACATCTTTGAAAAGGGAGAGGAATTCGGCACGCTGGAATCGGTAAAGGCCGTCTCGGAGATATGTATGCCGGTGTCGGGAGAGATCACAGCGATAAACGAATCACTTGAGGAAGCGCCGGAACTTGTAAACCAGGAACCTTATAATGACGGCTGGATAATAAAGGTAAAGCCGGACGACCCGGACGAGATAAAAACCCTTATGCACAGCGAGGAATATGTTGAAATGTTAAAAGGAGAGGAATAGATGCGCTATCTGCCTCACACCGAAGAGGACATCAGCTCAATGCTGCACGCGGTGGGTGCGGAGGACATGGATGATTTGTTTTCAATGATCCCCGGTAACTGCAAAATGGAGGGGGATCTGAACCTGCCGGAGGCGCTGACGGAGTGGGAACTCAACACCCTCATGCACGGCCTTTCGAAAAAGATAGCGGTTTCACCTGAGTACAAGATATTTATGGGCGCGGGGAGCTACAATCACTATATTCCCGAATCGGTATCCTATCTCCTCGGCAGGTCCGAGTTCTCAACGGCCTATACACCTTATCAGCCTGAAATAAGTCAGGGGACCCTCCAGGCAATATATGAGTATCAGACACTGGTTACCCGCCTGCTCGGCATGGAGGTGGCAAACGCATCGATGTATGACGGCGCGTCCGCGCTGGCTGAAGCCATCCTGATGGCCGCACGCGTAGCAAAGCGGAAAAAGGTTGCCCTCTCAGGGGTGATCCACCCATATTACCGCGATGTGGTCCGGACATATCTGGAACCGGGTGATTATGAAATCGTGGAGCTGCCCAGCCTCGGAAACGGACGGACGGATATCTCAGGCGTGGCCGGTATGGATGACCTCGCGGCAGTAGTTATACAGTCTCCCAATTTTTTCGGGTGCATCGAAGATCTCCGGTTAACAGGAGAGATCGCCCATAAGTCGGGTTCGTTTTTTGTTCTTTCCTTCACAGAACCTCTGGCCTATGGTCTCTTCAAAAACCCCGGCTGCCAGGGGGCGGACATCGTCTGCGGAGAAGGGCAGAGCCTCGGCATACCTCAGTCTTTCGGGGGGCCGGGACTTGGAATGTTCGCCTGCCGTATGAAGCATGTGCGCGATATGCCGGGCCGCCTTGTGGGAAAGACCACCGACATGGATGGCAGGCCCGGTTTCGTCCTGACGCTGGCCACGAGGGAACAGCATATCCGCCGGGAAAAGGCAAAATCCAACATCTGCACAAACAATAGCCTGTGCGCTCTGGCATCCTCCATGTATATGGCCTCCGTCGGGGGCACCGGCATCCGCGAGCTGGCCTGCCTCAACTATGACAAGGCCGAATATCTCAAACGAGGATTGAGGGAAGCTGGATTTAGAATCTCCTTCGACAGCCCGACCTTCAACGAGTTCGTAGTCGAATTCGGAGAAGATTTCAATGATACTTATAAGAAATTACTCGAACAGGGGATAGTGGCGGGAATTCCGATCGCTACCTGGTATCCCGAACTTTCCGGTCACTATCTGTTATGCGCGACAGAGACCATGGACAGGGAAGATATGGATGCCCTGATAAAGGAGGTACGATCATGAAAGAGCTGCAAGGGGCCTCTGGCTTAATACTCAACGAACCCCTGCTGTGGGAAAAAGGGAAAAAGGGAAGGTGCGGATTCTCCATGCCCAGGAGGGATGTTGTCCCCTCCCCTGTTGATGAAGGACTCGCGGGCGACGGACCCGACTTTCCTGATCTCTCCGAGGTGGACGTTGTGCGGCATTATACAAGGCTGTCACAGTGGAACTTCGGCGTTGACGCTGGGATGTATCCCCTCGGCTCGTGTACCATGAAGTATAATCCCAAGGTCAACGAACGGGAGGCCTCGCTCCCCGGATTTGCCGGAGCGCATCCCCTGCTGCCCCCTGAACTGTCGCAGGGTGCCCTTGAACTTATGTACCGGCTTGAACAGTACCTTGCCGGGATAACAGGAATGGATGCCGTAACGCTTCAACCCTCCGCGGGGGCGCATGGAGAGCTGACCGGGATGCTTCTCATACGCGCGTATCATAAGAGCAGGGGATCACACCGTTCAAAGATTATCGTGCCCGACACCGCGCACGGTACCAATCCCGCGAGCGCCGCCCTCTGCGATTTTCATCCTGTGGCGGTAAAATCGGGTGAAGATGGAATCATACCGGCAGAAGCCATCGCTGCCATCATGGATGAAGACACGGCGGGTATCATGATAACCAATCCGAACACGCTGGGACTCTTTGAAGACAATATCCGCGAAATAGCGGAGATTGTCCATTCAAAAGGAGGTCTGGTTTATGGTGACGGCGCGAATATGAACGCCGTCATGGGCATTGTGCAGATGGGAAAGATCGGGTTCGACGTGATGCATTTGAACCTTCACAAGACATTCTCTACCCCCCATGGAGGTGGAGGGCCCGGTTCAGGACCGGTTTGTGTAAAAAACACCCTGAAACCGTTTCTCCCAGTTCCTCGAATCATAAAAGAGGGAGACAGATATACGCTGTCCGGAGATTTTCCGGAAACCATTGGAAAACTACAGGCATTTTACGGAAACTTCGGGGTCATGATCAAGGCCTGCAGTTACATAATGAGCATGGGAAGCGAAGGTCTGAAAAGGGCAAGCCAACTTGCCGTCCTCAACGCCAACTACATAAAGGAGAACCTTAAGGATTCGCTCTATCTTCCCTATGACAGGCCATGTATGCACGAATGCGTTTTCTCCGACAAGTTCCAGGAAGGCGAAAAGATCACCACGCTGGACATGGCCAAGCGTCTTATGGATTATGGCTTCCACCCACCGACAATCTATTTCCCGCTCGTGGTGCATGGCGCCATGATGATTGAACCCACCGAAACGGAATCAAAAGAGGATATAGACTGCTTCATAGCGGCGCTCAAGGCCATCGTGGCCGAGGCCGGGAAAGACCCAGATCTTCTCAAAATGGCACCCACCCGCCCAAAGCTGCGCAGGCTGGACGAAACCGCGGCGGCAAGAAAGCCCTGTCTCGCGGGATAACACCATGGATCACACATGACATTAATTAAGGGGACACAACACTTAATTCAAAAGCCCCCCTGGCTCAAGAAGAGACTCCCGAAAGGATCAGAGTGTCAGGCGGTCAGAAAGCTCCTCAGGAAAAACAGCCTGCACACCGTCTGTGAGGAGGCCCTATGTCCCAACATCTGGGAATGTTTCTCCCGAGGCACGGCAACCTTTCTCATCATGGGGTCTCTGTGCACACGAGGCTGTCGTTTCTGCGCAATGTCCCGTGGAAAACCGGCCCCGCCCGACCCGGAAGAACCCGCCAGGGTTGCCGATGCGGCACGACAGCTGGGACTCGACTATGTCGTTGTTACATCCGTCACGAGGGATGATCTCCCCGATGGAGGGGCCTCGTTCTTTTCCGACACAATCACAAAAATCCGCGAAGATGTTCCGGGCGCACGCGTGGAGGTGCTGATACCTGATTTTCAGGGAGACACAGAGGCGATAGCTTCCGTCGTCAGCGCACGTCCCGATGTGCTTAACCATAATATTGAAACAGTGCCACGTCTCTACCCCGCGGCAAGACCCGACTCGTCATACAGGCGCTCACTCGCACTTCTGGAACGTGTAAGGAAGGATGCCCCTGAGATACCGGTAAAATCGGGAATTATGCTGGGGCTCGGAGAGACTTCAAAGGAGATCAGACAGACACTGTGCGACCTTGCGGATTCCGGATGCGATATCCTGACAATGGGACAGTACCTCCAGCCCTCGAAAAAAAACCTGCCAGTAGAACGCTTTGTGCACCCGGATGAATTTGATGAATGGCGTGTGGCCGCTCTTGAAATGGGCTTTTCCGGTGTTGTCAGTGGACCTCTCGTGAGAAGTTCATACCACGCCGGGGAACTCTACAAAACAGTGATATAGAATAACGACAGATGTACATACTCGAGGGTCACCCATTCAAGGTGAGAAGGATACTATGCCAAAGGGAAAAACAGTTGCCAGGGCATTGCTGTTAGCGGGTTTATTTCTTCTAATAATACCTTTATTCTTTTATGAATATTTCCCGTCAGCGCCTCTTATTGCAAGATGGCAATTATGTATGACAGGGGAAGACGGTGGACGTATCAGTATCTTCTGTACCGATTTTGTAATAGTCGGATTCCTAATGATTGTAGGGAACATGTGGCTAAGAAAAAGATTAAAGAAAAGAAGGTGATCTCTGAAAAATTGATCGAGACCAAATTATTTTAAAGGGAAAATACATATACCCTGATAGCTCAACAGCAATGAGCTCGCAGTCTATCTAAAACACTAACAGCGATTGGAGCTTATGTATATGGAATGCAAGAAGGAAAAAAATCTGGAACGGTGCAACTGCACTTATGAACCATGCAGCCGCAAGGGAATATGTTGTGACTGTATACGCTTTCACCTGAAAATGCGTGAACTTCCGGCCTGTTGCTTTGACAAGGAAGCGGAACGCACCTACGACCGGTCTTTTGAACACTTCTCTCGTCTGGTTATGGAAAACAGGCTGTGAGGGTATAACTATCCCCAAGAACTGGACAGTGCAATAAGGTGCATGATAGCCTGCAAAAACATTGAGGAGGCAAGGCGAAATGCACAATCTGCGGAAGCGACATGATGCAGCATTCAAAGCAAAAGTGGCACTGGAAACTGCGAAAGGAGAGAAAACCATAGCCCAGCTATCCAGTAAATTTGGAGTTCATACCAATCAGATCCGACAGTGGAGAAAGCAGCTTCTTGAAGAACTCCCGCGACTATTTTCAGATCGTCGGAGAAAACAAGAGAAAGATAATGGGGAACTCCGATCGGAACTATACCAGCAAATTGGCCGGCTCAAGGTAGAACTTGAC
>CAZSYH010000045.1:0-15888 GCA_964610735.1 uncultured Syntrophaceae bacterium
GACCTGGGACTTCGTGATCTCCCCGGCTATCTGCCGAACCGACTCAAAATCCCCCACGGATGCGATGGGGAACCCCGCCTCGATAATATCGACGCCCAGCCGTTCGAGTTGCTTCGCGAATCGGAGCTTTTCGGTGGGGTTCATGCTGAACCCGGGGGCCTGCTCCCCGTCACGCAGGGTTGTGTCGAATATATACACTCTGTCTCTTTCTGATTTCATCTATTTCTCCTCCTCAGGGACATGATAAGTTTCGTCATCCTTACTCAATTTGTACTGTATACTGTCGACCAGCGCGTGCCAGCTTGCCTCTATAATATTTTCAGACACCCCGATAGTGGTCCACTCTTCACTGTTATCACGCGATGCCAGAAGGACACGCACCTTTGCCGCAGTTCCATCGGTTCCTTCCAGTATCCTGACCTTAAAGTCTACAAGGTTCATTTCGCTGATCCGGGGATAAAATTTGCTCAATGCCTTTCTGAGGGCATTATCCAAGGCATTAACAGGCCCATTTCCCTCGGCAGCGGTAATCTCATATTCTCCACCCACGGATATCTTTATCATAGACTGAGAGAGGGAGGAATTGTCCTTTGTCTTCTCATCTATCACACGAAAGGACTCAAGAGAGAAGGGTTCCCTGAAGCTGCCGATCGCCCTTTTCATCAAGAGCGAAAGAGAGCCGTCAGCAGTGTCAAACTGATATCCTCCATCTTCCATCCTTTTTATATCCCGGACAATTTTTTTGCTCACACTGCTGTCTTTGCCAAGATCGATGCCCAGTTCTTTCGCCTTATGCTCAATATTACTTTTCCCCGAAAGATCCGACACGATCACCCCGCGTCTGTTTCCCACGAGCTCTGGATTTGTGTGTTCATAGGCCGCGGAATTTTTTAAGACAGCGCTTACATGCACACCCCCCTTGTGGGCAAACGCGTTGCTGCCGACAAAGGGTTTCGACTTGACAGGGGGCGTATTAGCAACATCGCTTACATAACGCGACAGGCTGGTGAGGCACCGGATTGATGATTCCGGGAGACATTTTTTTCCCATTTTCAGGTCAAGATTACCTATGACAGAGATCAGATCGGCATTCCCGCATCGCTCACCATACCCGTTTACCGTTCCCTGGACCATTTTGGCCCCGAGCATGACGGCGGAAAGCGAATTGGCTACCGCCAGACCGCAATCATCATGGGCGTGAATGCCGAGAAGTTCCGGAGGAATTAGGGACGCCACATCTTTAAAAATCTCGCTCAGCTCCCACGTGAGGGTCCCTCCATTGGTATCACAGAGGACTATATTGTCGGCGCCTGCGTCCAAGGCTGCCTGTATCGTCTTGAGAGCGTATTGGGTATTATTTTTGTAGCCGTCAAAAAAATGCTCCGCGTCATAAATTACCTCTTTGCCCTTTGACTTAAGATACCGGATAGAATCACTGATCAGTGACAGGTTTTCGTCCAGCAAAACTTCCAGGATTTCCGTCGCGTGAAAATCCCAGCTCTTTCCAAAAATGGTCACAACAGGTGTATTCGCCTCCAGCAACGCACGTATATTGGGGCAATCGTCAGGTAACAGACCAGGCTTTCTCGTGCTGCCAAACGCTGTAAGCCTCGCGTTTTTGAACTCGATCTCTCTGGCCATCTTGAAAAAACGCATATCCCTGGGATTTGAACCGGGCCAGCCTCCCTCTATATAGTGGAACCCGGCGTCATCCAGTCTTCTGGCTATGCGCAGTTTGTCCTCCGCGGAAAAGCTTATCTGGTACCCCTGCGTGCCGTCCCTCAAAGTGGTGTCGTAAATCAACACATCCAAACTCTTCATTGTCTTCTACCTCCCCTTAAAACAAAAAATCCGCTATCAGCAGGCCTGATAACGGATTTTGATTTTTTCTCTTTTCGGAAACTTATTCCATCATCAGGTCACAAATATGCGTTCCCCTATAAGGAGCTCGCTAATTATGATGATGCTAATAAGGTTTCTCGCCAACATCTGTATCCTCTCAAAAAAACGAGAGTTCCTAGTAATACGGAATGAAACCGTTGTCAATAGAAAATTTAGATAGAAAGCTGAGTTCGGACATTACAGGCCTCCTTTTGATAAAGTTTATTTTGGGAGACAAACTTATACAGTGGGAGATACCGGATGTCCATTCTATTTGATTTCACTATAAGTCCCTCGTCTTCCCTTCAACTAAATGGGGGATAAGGGTCTTGTGACCGGCATGGAACCAATGATTTTTGGGGGGGTCCGAATATGGACCAGTGGCTGTAATGAGGAGGATTATTTCGAATTCCTGAGGTGACCTATCCCCCAATATCAATCAAGGGGGGTATGCTTTTATAGCAAAGTTAGCAATTAAGGATTAAAGGATTCTTTTCTTACTCCTGTCTCCTCGCAGTTATTTCGTGGTTTCGTGATTGTTTTTAATTCTGTTGCCATTTTTGCAAGAACTTTACACTTAAAGAACTAAAACCAGGATTTATGAACCCATAACTCTTCTTTCATACTATCCATATCATCCTGGAGCATAAGATACATGGAGGCATTTTGTATGGCCAAACCCCCTATACCCGCCAGGGCGGAGACTAACATAATCTCATCCTCTGTGAATTCTCGCGGCACTCCGGAATAAAGCCGTAATACTCCGATTACCTCATCTTTGACCTTTATGGGAACACTAAGAATGGACGCAATCCCCTCATCTTTCTTTTCCTTCTTATATTGAGCCCCTTTCTCTGCAGTGGCGTCCATGACTACCACGGATTTTCCCTTAAGGGCATCGGCGATACTTTTCTCGGCGGACACAGGCCCCTTGGCTAAATAGCTCTCGCTTAGACCATAGCTTGCCATAAGTTCCAATCTCTTCTTGTCCTTATTAAGGAGGCGAACAGAAGCGGCCTTTACACCCAGGGCTCTGGCTATATCTTCCGATAGACTGTGTAAAATCGCTTTAACGTCCAGAGTGGAATTGATGTTTGTAGCCAGGCTATGGAAAAGTTTCGTATTTTCCCTTATTTTTTCTAATAAGCTGGCATTTTCAATGGCCATACCCCCCTGTTCGGCAAGAGCGCTCAGGAAATCTGCCTCGTTTTTAGAAAAATCCCTGGGAGATGACGTATAAAGAGAGAGGATGCCTATTATCTTTCCTTTAACCATAACCGGCACGACCAATATAGAGACGATCCCTTCCGCCTTTTTAGCTTCATGATTTTCTGCCCGGGAATCTGTCGTTGCATTGCTAATGGAGAGATAACCTTCTTTAGCGACATCGGATATCGCCTTACTGGCGCTTCCCTGCCCCGCGTGCAAGTAGTTTTGAGACAATCCTTTTTGAGCTACCGGTAGAGATACGTCTTTTTTCTCATCAGTCAGGAAAAGGCAGGCAGCCTTTCCCTCCATTGTATCAATAGCACTTTCAACAATCAGATCCAAAAGTTTGTCTCTGTCCAGCGTTGTCCCAAAAACACTGCTTACCTTGCATATGGTTTTAAAATAATCTTTTTTTCCAGTCATTTTTTGTATCTCCTTAGGCAGAAATTTCTTTCTTTTCTTTTTTAGGTGACGATACTGTGGCTTTAGTCTTTGCAACTGTTCTCCTGGCAACAGGTTTTTTTCTGCCCGGAGATTCTTTCTCAGATTTATCTCTCTCTTTCAACCACTTGGCGATCCTTGGAGCAAATTCTTTTTGAACCTTTGAACTGACATATATCCCGATATGACCGGTATCAAGACGGACATCTTCGGTGTCCCTGCTTCCCACAGCTTTTGTGGTCAGCTCACAAGCCTCGGGGGGAACAAGGTGATCGAATTTGCCGTAAATATTGAAAAGGGGCATGGTGATCTTTTTGAGATCTACTCTGTGTCCCCCCAGTTCCATCTTATTCCGGATGAGCAGATTCTTTTTATAACAATCATTTATGAATTGCCTGAATGTCTCTCCAGGAATATCAGGACTATCAAAGATCCACTTTTCCATACGGATAAAATTTTCCACAAAAGTTTTATTATTGACATTTTGCAAGAACCCTACATATTTATCAATCATCAGGCGGGCCGGGTTAAGAAGCAAGAAACCGAAATTCATCATATCTGCGGGGATATTGCCATGGGTATCTACCATTTTATCAGCATTGATCGTCTTCATCCAGACATGAAGAAGGCCCTGATCTGTATCGAAATTTACAGGGGTAACAGTGGTAATAAGATTTTTGATCTTCTCGGGGTGCAGCGCACTGTACATCACAGAAAAGGTTCCACCCATACAGATCCCCATCAGGTTGATTTTGGAAAGATTATGCCTCTCACGGATAAAATCAATAACATTATTTATATATCCGTTTACATGGTCATCAATGGTCAAGTATCGATCCTTCCGGGCGGGGTAACCCCAGTCAATCATATAAATCTCGACGCCTTCATTGAGAAAATTCTGAATTGCACTCCTTCCTGGCTGGAGATCGAGCATGGTTTCCCTGTTTATCAGGGCATAAACCAACAAAAGTGGCGTTTTTAATTTAACGCCCGTCTTTGGTTTGTAATGTTTTACCTTGATCCGGTCTTCCTCATAAACAACTTCATAAGGAGTAGTGGCAATTTGGGTATCAAGAGGGCCGAGCAAAACATCTGAAGCCTTTTGAACGGTTTTATACGCCTCTTCACTATCCTCAACTAACTTTTTTATGATAAGATCTACGGGAATCTTAGTCTCGCCCATAGAACGCCTCCATTTCAGAACGGTCGGTTATTTGAAATCAGCTACCTTTTTTTGAAAGTTTTTTAACTTCCTTTTTCAAGAGATAAATTTCCTTATAAAGTTCGTCCATATCCTTATTGGTCGCAACGGGGGAAGATTGAAGGATGTCTTCAATTAAATGATTTTTGGCTGAAGAGTAATTCTCCCCGGCATCAAGAACATTGTTCAAAACCTGTATGTACTCGGTTGATTTAAACAGGACCATATAATGTCCTTCTAAGATTTTTATCCACTCTCTATAGTATTCTTCAAAGTTTTCAGATAGTTCTCCCTTTTCTGTTGCCTCTTCCAGTCTTTCAGAAATAGCTTTCGCGGACTTCTCCATGGGCAGATTCAACAGGCTCATAAATTCAGACATAGCAATCTCGAAAAGATTTAAGCGGTCTAATGTTTGGCCTATTCTTTCCTGATAAAAGCGGGTCAGGCCTATCTGCGGAACACTCAGGAACTGTCTGAATTCCTTTTCATAAACTTCGGACCAGGCCTTGAATAGATCTTTATCAATATCCTCAAATTTATAGGCTTCCATTCGCTTTCCGATTCTCGATGTCTTTTCCAGCCATTCTTTTTGTAAATCGGAATATCCTCCCCACCCCGACTGGAGTGTCTGTAACATTGCTTCCGGTAGTATGCTCGTTCCTTTAAACAGGGCATTTACGCTTTCCGGTGTACTCAAGGTCGAAATAAATGATTGCCACATTTTTGGTGCTGATTCTAATTTCTGAAATTGACTTTTTAACCCTTTTGACTGAAACGGCTCGGTGGCATCGGACCACATCCGGTATGTCGATCCCCAGAAATCCGTTGCCGATTTCATCCAGAAAGACATCAAAGATTCGGGATAAAGCTTCTCATTTTGGTTTTCGCTCATAGCTCACGACTCCTTTATAATACATTTTTACTTAAAAGGTTCACCGAGTCACTGCAAATTCGTCTGGGACGGGCAGAGAGTCACATCGTCAAAAATCCATGTCTATTTACGCTTTTTAGTAGTCTTCGCCTTGGAAATCTCAGTTTGAAAAAGGTGGCCGAGGTTCTTTGTTAACTCCTGAAATTCAGCTGTCTGTTTTTCCATGAGGGACTGATATCCGTCGAGCATGCCCCCTTCATCTACAGATTTGGTGTTCAAAAGCTTTTTAAGATGTTTAATTGTCTCTTCCTGGGAGACAACTTTTTCTTTCAGTTTCTCATATTTCTCAACTAATGATAAATGTTCTTCTCCCGGAACAACCCCAAGGAGGTTTAAATAATCCCTGAAAGAATTTAAGAAATTTTCTGACGCTCGATTCCATGTCTCCATATAATCAGGGTCATCTTTCTTCGCCTTATCCAGACCATAGGATTTTTGGAACATATTGGAAAGACCTTCAAAACCCTTTAAACCCTGTCCGATCCATTCATTCATGTCTTCTACCTGCTTTTTTCCTCTGGCGGCGCTCAGCAGAAAATTTCCCCAGAATTCCAAAAAGTTTTTATCCATAAAGATATACCTCCTAACCCGGACAAGCCGGAAATCTAAATTCGCAAAACGTAAATCGTTATTCGGAAATCGGTTTTCGAATTGCGAGTTTATTTTCTGCCGGAAAGGCTTTTGTTGGGTTTCGTATCTCAACCCAATCTACAACTTACAGCCAAATTCTTTTGCCATTTTTGCAAGAACTTTACACTCAAGGAACTAATGATCCAATTGATGTTATTATGCGAAAGTGTTTTATCGGGGCTTCGTGCTCGACAATTTCTTTTCCTGAGCAGCAATTACCTTTTTCTGATCTGCTATTGACTTTTTCTGATCTGCTATTGCCTCCTTTTGGCTATCAAGCTCTTTTCGCAATCTGTCAGCTGTTTTCTCATAGCTGTTGATCTCTTTCTTCTGACTCATAACCACTTTATTCTGTTCTGCGATTATCTTGTTTTTATCCTCAAGTGATCTTTCCTTCGCAGAAACTGCTTTTTCGCAGGCGCTAATCTCCTTTTTCTGATTGGCAACAACCTTTCGGAAACTTGCAACCTCTTCACCGAGACTCTCATATTTATTTAACAATATCTGGTGTTCTTTTCGGGGTACCACACCCATTAAGTTCAGATAGTCATTTAAAGACTTCTCAAAATTTTCTATTGCTTCTTTCCACATCTTTACATATTCATCGCCGGCCTCGGATATTCGGTCCAATCCGTACGACTTTTGAAATAGAACAGTCAAATAATCGACTCCCTTGAATCCCTGCTGCATCCATTCGGTCATATCTTCCAATTGCCTTTGCCCTTTTGCGGAATTGGTAAAAAAATCCCCCCAGAATTGCAAAAATTGTCTATCCATAACGTTTTTCTCCTTTTATAACTCTTTCATTATATAGCTTATTATTTATTATTTGTCCTCAACAAAATTAAACTCTTAACACTCAAAATTGAAAATTTACCCTTTGTATTCTTCTTCCAGATCCAGCTGATAACGTACCGGGCCTCGTTGATTATTTCCAAAACGCTTATGCAAAGCGTATTCGGATGTCGGACGTGACCAGGAGGTAGCCATTGCCACATGACCTTTCGGAAACATCGTGACCTCAGCATCTACATAATCCAACGGGGCAAGTGCCGTTGCTTTCTCTACCAGATCATCCTTTTCTCCGTAACAGATAAGCCATTTAATTCCCTTCTCTTTCAGGCGCTTGAAATTGAGTTCCCGGTCGAAAAGTTTTACTGGGAGGGCACCATCGCTTGTTATGGGTATGTTGTATGATTTAAAACTCATTTCAGTGATGGCCATTGGAAGATCATTCCGTTCATAGGTCAGCCAGTAGTTTATTGCCAGTGTGGTCTTGCCGACATTCAGCTCTTTTTCGCCCCGCCTGCGGCGTGGTGGCTGCCCGGCAGATTTCTGCCCCTGACGATCAACGTCAGATATATTTTTCAACATCATCAAGTCCCGATAAAAGGCAACAATCGGGGCTTCATTGTCTATGCTTTTAATCTTGTAAATCCAGCTCATGAGGTCGCCATCGGCAACCTTATTGCCATTGGGCAGAGTCTTTGTTCCGTAAGCAAGGTCATTGAATCGCTGCGGCAGATCCCTCAGAAACTGTCCCAGTCCCTTACTCCTGGTGCCGTCAATGGGGGACACGCATGTAATCAGGGCGTCCACCAGACCATCAAGTTCACCGGACAGAAGATCGCACACAGCAGAGAATCCTCCCTGACAGTAGCCATTAAGGGTTATCAGCTTCCCATGTTTTGCCTTTATCTGCTCACAGAAAAAACGGGTATCAAGGGCGTCATCCTCCCCTGTCATTACCTGGACAGCCGGGTTTGTTTTTATATCCTTCAGTATCCTGATGTAGGTGGGAATTCCCTGATTCGCGAAACTGTGCACGTAGCTTTTACCTTCCCCCGGCAAAAAAGCGAGGACATTCGGACCCAGAACATAAGGCGGAATAATTATAACCGGTTTGCCATTTTTCCTGACCTTGACTTTTTTGTCATTGGGAAGAACCTGGTAAAGATCAAATCGATCTGTCTCGGCTGCTTTAATATATCCGGCTTTCTCAAAATGAAATCCGTATTCAGATTCAATATCCCGGATGGATTGACGATATTGATAGGTAACTGACTCCAGTGTTTCCGCATGCCTGGCTATAAATTCAAAGATATCCTCTCCCTCCAGGTTAAATACGGTATTAAGCCATGCCACAAAGCACATGTTAAATTTGGGGAGATAATAATTATTTATGGCCTCTATCCTGCCGGCAAGTTCCTTGCCGGCAATGTCAAGATTCAGCTCTAATAGCTCTTTATAGGATTCCAGGCTGTCTGCAAATGGAGCATGTGTCATTCTATCCTGTTCGACACATGTAATATATTTCACAGCAATCTGGTATGGAATCATGAAATCGTCAATATACTTGCCAAGACCGACCCAGTAAGTCTGCTCGGCTTTTATAAGATTCCCTGTTGCCTCAATCACTTTCATGTTTATTTCCAGTAATTTCTCGGGAAACTGAAACATAGAATGATAAAATTCGGATTTCAGATCAAACAAATCTTTCATGTATACACCTTTCAATAGAAGAGGATCTGTCTGCATAGCTACACTGCTGATCATTGCGAGGAGTGAAGCGACGTGGCAATCTTTCATTTTTACAACAACTTAGAGATTGCCACGCTCCTCTCGTGATGACATAATGTATAATATACAAACCCCTCAAGAGTTTAGAAGTTTACCAGTTTAGTCTTATCCTAAATTAGCAAAGAAATCTTCTGCCTTTTTAAAACTGTCATCTGTTGACTTTCTGAAATCCTCACGCCCCTTCTTGTAGGTCTTGACCCACTCATTAATGGCCTTTTTTCCCTCCTCAGGAATTCCCTGGGTCTGATTCAGGAACATATTTGCCATTTTTTCCGCCTGCTCCTGGAGCATGGTCATTGCGTTAAAGGTGTTGTCAAAAGTAGTCTTCTGAAAATCGATCATCTGCTTAAATATTTTTTGTTGTTCCATTTTTTATTCCTCCTGCAACATATTTTCAGTTGCATCTTGAATAGCGGGTTCAACGAATTTTTTCATCCCGTGACCCCGCTATTCAGTTATTTTATGTTACTATTTTTTAGATTTCTCTACGTCGGCAAAAAAATCTTCTACCTTTTTAAAACTTTCGTCTACAGACTTTTTGAAATCCTCACGGCCCTTTTTATAGGCATCGACCCATTCACCAATGACCTTTTTCCCTTCTTCGGGCAGTCCTGTGGTCTGACCCAGAAACATGCTGGACATTCTTTCTGCCTGCTCCTGAAGCATAGTCATTGCGTTAAAGGTGTTGTCAAAAGTGGCCTTCTGAAAATCGATCATCTGCTTTGTCATGTTTTTCAAATCCATGTTGTTAATACCTCCTCCTTCTTATTTTTTAATAGTGGATCTTGAATAAGCGTATTTTAACACATAAATTTCATTTGTCAAGGAAAAATGTTGCATTGCAACAATTTATTTTCCGGTATCACCATAATTGTTACCTGTAATAATAGATTGATATAATTACATATACAAATACAAAAGATTTGTCAACGTGTAGGTGAAGAAATAATATATTGATTTTTTGTTGCATTATGTTATAAGAAACCAAAATTCTATATGAATAGTGAGAGGAATAAAATGGCTGATAAGATATTAATCAAAAAATATGCTAACAGGCGGTTGTATGACACAGGAAAGAGCGCTTATATAACTCTCGATGATATAAGCCACATGATTAAACAGGGTCAACACATGGAAATTATTGATGCTAAAACCAAAGAAGATGTCACCGCCTTTGTACTTACACAGATTATCCTGGAAGAAGCAAAAAATAATAAAAATGTTCTACCCGTACCTTTACTCCTCCTGTTCATTCAATACGGAGAAAATGTACTCAGCGAATTCTTCGAAAAACACCTCTATCAAACCATTCAAAACTATCTTTCTTACAAAACGTTTGCCGATGGTCAGTTTAAAAAATGGCTTGATATGGGCATGGACGCATCAAATCTGGCCAAGGAATCCATGGCTGAATTTGCACCCTTTAAACCCTTTTTCGATTTTGCCCCGCACGCAGAAGACAAAAAAAGTAAAACAGCGGACAATAACAAAGCGAAGGGATAAATCGTGGAGATAGGAGTAGAGCTATAGCTATCGGGAGTCTAACCGCTTTAACCTGAGTTTACAGCCCTGTCCGGATTTCCATTGAAGCTCCTCGCAATAAGTTAAGGGGAATCTCCGATTGTTTAGTAAGTTAGAAGTTGCTTTTTATATAAAGCAACTTCGTTATCGCACTTATCCCCTTTAGTGAGGCTTATCCCGTTTATCGGGGTAAGGAAAATACTTATTTTTTATTCGCTCGCTCCCCCCCCCGCAAGCAGCGAGAAATGCGCTCGCTGTTAAGTTCAGAAAAAGTGTTGACAACAGCACATTCAAATGACATTTATACCGCGAGAAATTGCTGGAATGGTCTATGAAGATAAAGAATATATTCGAAAAAAACAAGTCCATCATCTCATTCGAGGTCTTTCCACCATCAAGAGATGGAAGCATAGAGGAACTGTACCGCGTAATCGGTGAACTTGCGGAGCTGGAACCCGATTTTTTCTCCGTCACCTATGGAGCGGGAGGTAGCACACGGGAAAAGACCGTGGAGATCGCCTCTAAAATCAGGAATGATTTCGGGAGAGAGGCACTGGCACATCTGACATGCGTTCAGGCAGCCGGAACTGATATACTACAGGATATTGGCAAGCTTAAAAAAGCAGGGATAGAAAATATTCTTGCCCTGAGGGGAGACCCGCCAAAGGGTAGTGAAACCTTTGTCAAGACAGAAGGCGGCTTTGAATATGCCAGCGAACTGGTGGAATTTATTAAACTGAACGGTGATTTCTCCATAGGCGTCGCGGGCTATCCCGAGATACATCCGGAAGCGCCGGATATGGAACATGATATTGTCAACCTGAAGAAAAAGACCGACGCGGGGGCGGATTTTATAATAACCCAGATGTTCTTCGACAACGAAGACTTTTACCGGTTCCGCGACATCACGATATCAGCTGGGATACACGTCCCCATAATACCGGGGATTTTCCCGATCTTCAACTACAGGCAGATATCGCGCATAGCCTCACTCTGCGGCGCAAAGATACCCACGAAACTGCATGATAAATTATCCCGGACAAGCGACAGGAGCGAGGAGGTGGAAAAATACGGCATAGAGCATGCCATCCGCCAGGGTGAAGACCTTCTGAAAAATGACGCGTCGGGTCTGCATTTTTACAGCATGAACAGGAGCCGGCACGTTATGCGTATTACACAGGAACTTTTCAGAAAATAATGCGCCCGTAAAAAGTCAATTTTAGCGGTATTCTTAAAAAGGGCGATTAGCTCAGTTGGATAGAGCGTTGGCCTCCGAAGCCAAAGGTCGTGGGTCCGAATCCCACATCGCCCTCCAATAAAAACAAGGGGTTAGCTATTATTGGCTAGCCTCTTTTTTTGTGGAAAAGGGGCGATTGTAACTGTTTTGTAACTGCTCTATGCCTCTAAGTACCGTGCTTGCTGCTCTGCGGCGAGGTAAGCGAGCGAATACAAAACAAATCTTTTCCTTACCCCGATAAACGGGATAAGCCCCACTGAAGGGGATAAGCCACGCCGGTGATATCTCTATCGGGGATCTGCCGGGGCCACTGCGGTGAGAGGCTTCCCCTCCCGGTTCTGGACACCCAGAAGCTTCAGGAACCGATCGGTAATCTTTCCGGCAATCTGCGTCCGCTCTTCCGGTTTCAGCCCTTTAATACCGATCTTTCCGCCGGCAGCCTTCTCGTGCCCCCCACCGGTCCCGAGCCCCTTGACGACCCGGAGGGCTATCCTGCCGGCCATCATCCCCCGACGGGAGGTCCGGACCGACAGCAGAAGGGAATCTTTGTATTCCCCCATGCAGAGCGTCCAGCGAATATTTTCCATCCTCAGGAGGAAATCGGCCATCTCGGCGGTTAAGTCGGGGTTGTTCAGAGCCCCCATGTGGGAGATCATCACGTCGCCGTACTGAACAGAATGGGCAATAGCATCGGCAAACTTCAGGTAATAGGATTTCGGCACACTTGGACTCTCTATTCCCGCCAGAGTCCGCGGCGCGATCCTGGGGAAGAGATAGTTGAAGGCATCAAGATCGGCCTTCATGAAAGAACGGCTGAGACCGTTCGTGTCGGTCTTCAACCCGTAGTAAAGCGCGGTGGCAAGCCTGCGATCTATCGTCAGATCGAGTTCCTTTAGATATTCCGTCAGGATCGTTGATGCGCTGCCGTAACGGGGCCGAATATCATAGAACGCGCACCGTGTGGAGTCTTTCCTGACGGGGTGATGATCGATAACGATGTCAGGCAGGAGCTTCCGGGGAATGGCATTGTTCCCGGTATGGGGCTGGCTGTCGACAAGCGCGATGACTGAAAAATCATTAAATTTAAGATCTTTCGTGCGCACCATATCGATCTTCAGGCGCCGGACGAGCTGGCGGTTTTCGGCCCGGCCGATGGTACCTTCATACCCGATAACCGCCTTGTGCCGGAGCTTCTGGGCAAAGATGTATTTCAGCGCGGCTGCCGATGCGATCGTGTCGGGATCGGGATTATTATGACACATGATCAGAATGGCCCTCTTCTTCCCTACCAGAGAGAGCATCGTCTCCGCGGGATGATCCGGGGTATGTCCTTTAGAGACCATCATAAATAAACACCTTTCGCACCGGTAATCTCCGGGATGAAACCCGGAGCACATTCTGAGCGCGACAACGGTACCGCAAGAAGCCGCAAATCCATTGCTTCTACTAACACGATATCAGCATAAATTTCAAGATGCATGGAAGAAAGATATTGCCAAAGATTCCCGTATTGTATTACACTTGCGAAAAATAAGTGTCTATCCGGAACACCGTATCCGTCATCGGTTGCCGGAGACATCGGGCAGGGGCCTTTTCTCCCGCGTCAGACTTTTGAAAACAGGGTGCCATGGAAAACCATCTCCTCCAATTAGTTAATACCATCAGGATTCCAGATCTTCTTGATATCGCCATTATCGCCATATTCTCATACATGGTCCTGGTATGGTTCAAAAAAACGGCATCGCGATTCGTCCTGATCGGGATCTTCATCCTTGCGGCGATATACGCCGTCGCCCGGATTTTTCATCTGTACATCACCGAATACGTCCTCCGAGGATTCTTCGCCATCCTGGTTATCGCCCTGATCATCATATTTCAGGAAGATCTCCGCAGATTTTTCGAGCGTCTCGCCACATGGAGATTCATCAAAAAAGGCTCTCTCGACACATCACTGCGCGATAATGCCGAGATCATCAGCCGCGCGGTTATCCGAATCGCGCAGAACCACCGCGGGGCGCTCCTTGTTCTCAAAGGCGACGATTTCCTGGATCGTCACCTCAAAGGGGGGTTTGCCCTCAACGGAACCTTGAGTGAGGCCATCCTTGAAAGCATCTTCGATACCCATTCAATAGGACACGACGGCGCGGTTGTCATTAAAGGGGAGAGGATTGACAAGTTCGGCTGCCACCTCCCCCTCTCGGTAAAACCCGGAAAGATCGGCAATCTGGGCCTGCGTCATACAGCGGCTCTAGGTCTCTCGGAACGGTGCGATGCCCTCTGCATCATCGTTTCGGAAGAACGCGGGACCGTCTCCATCGCACGAGAAGGAACCCTCACAAGGCTTCACAGTCCGGGGGATCTGCTCTCCATCCTCGAACAGTTTTACCGTGAGGGAGACCCTGAAGGAGAGAGAAGCGCCTGGATGCGGTGGATCAGTGAACATTGGGGGGAGAAGGCCGTCGCCATTCTACTCGCCTGCGGCCTGTGGCTCGCCTTCGGATATCAGACCGAAAGTATCAGGCGCGATTACGTGAGACCCATCGTGTCTCGGAATCTTCCATCAGACTGGATCATCGAGGAACAAAAACCGAAGGAAACAACCGTAACTCTAATGGGCTCAAAACAGGCCTTTGGTCTCCTCAACGAAGAGTCGTTGAGTGTTACGCTGGATTTGGCCGGGGTCAAAGAAGGGCGGCAGGAACTGCCGATAGGAAACAACAATATTCAGTATCCTTCAAACGTAACGGTTGTTGGCATCAACCCGAATAAGATGAAATTTGTCGCGCACATGCTTACCCGCTTTGAAGCGCCCATTGATGTTAAACTCTCCGGGACCCTTCCCAAAGGACTGGCCATCCGGAAGGTCACCGTTTCTCCCGCCTCGGTCCAGCTCAAGGCACCGGCGAAAAACATTAAACATATCAAAATTACAACGGAACCAATCAACCTCCAGGAGATTACCGCCACAACAAGATTCACGCCGCAACTCATAGTCCCCCCGGAGATCCAGTGCGCTAGCGGGAAACAGCCCTCGGTCGAGGTAACCATAGAGGTAGGACCAACGAAGGCCCCTCCTGCAAAATAATCGTAAGCGGGGGTGTCCGTGGGCGGTAGAGAGTCGCTGTCACTATTTTCCCGAAATCTTCAGAGATAATCCTTGCTATTTATTTAATATCCCTGTACAAGGCACCCAGTGATCACGATAAGTTATTTGCTTTCCCTCCTTTCTTCTTTAGAAACTTCGGCAGGAAAATCCAGCTAATCGTAACAGAATCCAGCTATAGCGAAATGTTTGCAACCGGTCACTCCGGAACGGCATTAACGCATGAAGCGGTGTGACCAAAACAGCCGCAACGATTAGAAATGGGTTCAAATGTCACTAATACTTAAAGAAGAAGGAAAAGGAAGAAATGAGTTTTGAGAAGTTTGCATTAGACGAGAAAATAGTTGCCGGTGTGCAATCCCAGGGTTACACAACGCCGACGCCCATTCAATTAAAATCAATCCCGCCGATTATGGAAGGCCGCGATGTAATGGGGCTTGCCCAGACCGGCACCGGGAAAACCGCGGCCTTTGTTCTGCCGATACTACAGCGGCTCATGCAGGGACCACGCGGGCATGTCCGCGCGCTGATTATCGCTCCGACGCGGGAGCTCAGCGAACAGACCCATGAGGTCATCGGGCAATTGGGCCGCAGGACACAGCTCCGCAGCGCATCCATCTACGGCGGTGTGAGCATCCAAGGACAGATCAAAAAACTACACGATCATGTGGACATTATCTCCGCATGCCCCGGCCGTCTCCTGGATCACCTAGGCCGAGGTACCGTGGATTTATCCCACGTAGAGGTTCTGGTGCTGGATGAGGCCGATCATATGTTCGACATGGGCTTCCTGCCGGATATCAGAAAAATAGTGAAGTGCCTCCCGACAAAACGTCAGACGTTGCTCTTTTCCGCCACCATGCCCGAAGACGTGAAACGCCTTGCCAATGATCTCCTTCAAAATCCGGTGGAGATTAGAATCGGCCGGACGGCGCCGGTTGAAACCGTCTCGCATCGATTCTATCCGGTGCAGATGGACACCAAAACAGATCTGCTCAAAGATCTTCTTGACCATACGGACAGGGAATCTGTCCTGGTCTTTACGCGGACGAAATCGCGGGCGAAAAGCGTTGCCGGGCGGCTGGATAAATCGGGGTATAAGGTTATTTCCCTGCATGGAAACCTGACGCAGCAGAAACGCCAGAAGGCCCTTG
>CAZSYH010000046.1:0-15834 GCA_964610735.1 uncultured Syntrophaceae bacterium
CTGTATCTCTTCCATGGACACGCGGTACAGCTCCTCCTTCGGAAGCAGGGAGAGCATCTGCCACCCCAGATCGAGCGTCTGGAGAATCGAGCGGTTCTCCTCATGCCCCTGGCTGAGGAACTGTTCTTCGAAGGCGGTCCCGAACTTGAGATATATCTTGTCGAGTTCGGAGAGCTCCTCCTCCCCCACGATGGCCGCGAGGGCCCGTATGCGCTTGACCTTCGCGTAGGAGGCGAAGAGCTGGGCCGCGTTCTGGGCATGATCCTTCCGCGTCCGGCCTTCTCCGATCCCGTCCTTCATCAGGCGGGAGAGCGAGGGGAGCCCGGCGATGGGGGGATAGATTCCCTTGTTGAAGAGCTCCCGCTCCAGGACGATCTGCCCCTCGGTGATGTACCCCGTCAGGTCGGGCACGGGGTGGGAGATATCGTCGCTCGGCATGGTGAGGATCGGGACCTGGGTAATCGAACCTTTGACTCCCTTGAGCCTGCCGGCGCGCTCGTATATGGCCGCGAGGTCGCTGTAGAGGTAGCCGGGGTAGCCCTTCCGGGAGGGGATCTCCCCCCTCGAACTGGACAGCTCCCTGAGGGACTCGCAGTAGTTCGTCATGTCGGTCATGATGACGAGGACGTGCATCCCCTCCTCGAAGGCGAGATATTCGGCCAGCGTCAGGGCCACGCGGGGGGTGATGAGGCGCTCGATCGAGGGGGCGTCGGCGAGGGAGAGGAATATGGCCGAATGCGTGAGAACGCCCGACTCCTCGAGGGAATCGATGAAGAACCGCGCCATGTCGAACTTCACCCCCATGGCGGCGAATATGACGGTGAACTCCTCCTCCGAGGACAGGATCCTGGCCTGCCGCGCTATCTGGGCCGCGATCAGGTTGTGCGGCATGCCGCTCCCGGAGAATATGGGGAGCTTCTGGCCCCGGATGAGGGTATTCATCCCGTCGATGGCGGATATCCCGGTCTGGATGAAGTCCCGCGGATATTCCCGGCTCCAGGGGTTTACGGGCAGACCGTTGACGTTCATCATGTTGTCCGTGATCACCTGGGGAGCTCCGTCGGTGGGCCTTCCCAGCCCGTCAAAGACCCTCCCGAGCATGTCGCGATGCACGGGGATCTCGAGCGACTTTCCCACAAAGGTGACTCTTGTCCCCTTAACGGAAAGCCCGCTTGTCCCCTCGAAGACCTGGACGATGGCGCGGTCCTCGTCCACCTCAAGGGTCTGTCCTATCCGTATCTCGGATGAGCCGTCCCGAATCTCCACGATCTCACCGAAGCCGACACCCTTGACACCCTCGACGAAGATCAATGGACCGGAGATCCCGGAAAGGTTCGTGTACTCAATCTCAGCGGCCATATCTATACCTCTCCTTTGCGATCTTTCAGCGAATCGAGCCCCTGCGCGAGCCGTGTTCGGTAGTCGTCGATCCGTTCGAGTTCGGTATTCGGGATCTCGGATTTGAGCCGTACCATCTCCGAGACCACATCCAGCGCGGCCAGCTCCTTGACGGTCGTTCCGCCCTGCACCAGTTCCCCGCCCTTCGTATACAGATCCAGGATGGCCTTCAGGAGCTTGAGCTGCTTCTCCGGGCTGCAGTACTTGTCAATCGGATCGAAGGAGTTCTGCTGGAGAAACGCGTTCTTGATCATCTCCGCCACGAAGAGAGTGAACTGCTGAGGCGGCGGCATGGCATCGCTCCCGACGAGCTTCACGACCTGCTGGAGCCGGTTGTCCTCGAGGAGGATACCCATGACCTGACTCCTGAGCGACAGCCATTGGTCGTCCAGGTCCTTCCACCATCCCTCGATGTCCTGGAGGTATTCGGTATAGCTGTCTGTCCAGCTGATGGAGGGATAGTGGCGAGCGTCGGCCAGGGTCTTGTCCAGCGCCCAGAAGCACCGAACGAAGCGCGACGTGTGCTGGGTGACGGGCTCCGAGAAGTCGCCCCCGGGGGGTGAGACCGCTCCAATGATGCTGATATCACCGTCGGCCCCCGAGAGGGTTTCCACCAGACCCGCCCTTTCGTAAAACTCTGCCAGCCGGGTCGCCAGGTAGGGGGGGAATCCCTCCTCCGCCGGCATGTCTCCGAGCCTGCTGGCGAGCTCCCGCAGGGCCTCGGCCCACCGGGAGGTGGAATCGGCCATCACCGCCACGCTGTATCCCATGTCGCGGTAATATTCCGCGATGGTCACCCCGGTGTATATGCTCACCTCACGGGCTGGGACCGGCATGTTCGATGTGTTGGCGATCATGACCGTCCGTTCGATAAGGGGTCTCCCGTTCCTCTCGTCGATCAGCTTCGGGAAATCCGTAAGAACGTCGGTCATCTCGTTGCCGCGCTCTCCACAGCCTATGTACACGATGATATCGGCGTTGCACCACTTCGCCAGGGCGTGCTGGGTCATGGTCTTTCCCGTCCCGAACCCCCCGGGGATGGTGGCCGTCCCCCCCCTGGCTATGGGGAAGAAGGTGTCTATGACCCTCTGCCCCGTCACGAGGGGGATGAAGGGTTTCTTGTTGCGCCTGCTCGGCCTCGGCTTGCGCACCGGCCAGTAGGCGGCCAGCTTTCCCCGGTGAGTGCCGTCGCCGTTCTCGACGGTGTATACCTCGTCTTCTATCGTGTATTCCCCTGAACCGGCGATGGAGGTCAGCCTGCCGGAGATCCCGGGGGGGATGAGGACCTTGTGCATAACAAGGGGGCTCTCCGGGATCTCCCCGATCAGGTCACCCTCCTTCACCTCGGCCCCGGCCTTTATCAGAGGCTTGAATTCCCATTTTTTGTCCACATCGAGGGGGGAGAGCTTGATCCCCTTTTTGATATAGTGCCCGCACATCTCGGAGATGCCGACGAGGGGACGCTGTATGCCGTCATAGATGTTCGCGATGAGGCCGGGGCCCAGGAGGACCGAAAGCGGCCTGCTAGAGGAGAGCACCCAATCCCCCGGCATGAGGCCCGTGTTGTCCTCGTACACCTGTATGACGGTTACATCCCCTATGAGCCGTATAACCTCGCCGATGAGCCGGTCGGGCCCCACCTCGGCGATGTCGAACATCCGTATCCCTTCCAGACCCAACGCCTTGACGATCGGGCCGTTCACCGATATCACCCTTCCTGTCAGCATACCGTCCGTGTCCGCGCTCCCGTTATCAAAGCCGTTCACCGATATCACTTTCCCTGTCAGCTTATCATCCACGTCCGTGCTCCCATCATTTAAAAAAAACGCCCTTTTCATTCAGCATCTTCATGATCTCCCGGCGGATCGTCGGAGATCTCCGGTAATAGATCCTCTCGATGGTGTTGTTGAAGATACGCCCGTTCGACTCGTCGCGTATGGTACATCCGCCCCACTGTATCGCGGAGTCTTCGTGTATGGCAGCATCGGAGTTTCGCCCCGCTTCCTTGGCTATTTCCATAATCTCCTTTTTAAAGACAAGATCCTCTTTCTTCAGGTACACCTCGATCCCGGCCCGTATCCCGCCGACGGCATCGCGAACCCTGGCCAGGAGGAACGTCTTATACCGGGGATCGGTCCTCATAATTCGTACTGCCTCCTTCACCATGCGGCTCATAAAGTCATCAAGACCGCACAGGTTGAGCTTTTTACGTTCGAGGATACCCTTGCTCTCCAGCCGGGACAGTTCCTGCTCGAGCTTCACCCGGCCTTCGGCCTCGGCCTTCTCCCTGAAATTCTCTATCTCGACCGCACAGGCCTCATCCAGCACCTTGATCTCCGCGGTCTCTTTCTCCCTGATGGCGTAGATTGCCTCTTCGGATTCCTTCCTGATAGACTCTTCCAACGGCGGCTTCTTCATAACAAACCCTTTCCTACGATTCCAGGGAGATGCCGAGAGCCTCGGCTATGTAGCCCACAACGGACCGGCGAGGTCCCTCCGTCTCATCGATGCCCGGTATCTCAATGACCACGGGGCCCTCCATGGCGAGATTGATTTGGACTATTCTCTCCTGAAGGTCCACGGCAACCTCGCTCGTCATCATCACGATACCCGCCGCCCCTTCCCTGATGACCTCTTCAAGGCGCGACGGCGCGTCGTCTCTGGCGGAAATCACCCCTTCTACCCCCGAAAGGCGAAAAGCGCTTACAGTATCCATGTCACCGATGATGTATATCTTCTTCATGCTACAGTTTATTCAGGATCATGATCGCAATGATAAGACCGTATATGGCGATCCCTTCGGCCAAACCGAGAAAGATAAGTACCCTTCCCATCAGTTCCGTATTCTCACTTATGGCCCCTATGCCCGCCGAACCGATCCGGGCAACGGCAAAGGCGCTCCCCATGCAGGCCAGTCCCACGGCCAGCCCGGCGGATATGTATGCCAGTCCCATCCACCCCTTTTCCATACCGACCTCGGCCGCCTTCGAACCGGCCGCCAGTATCACGCCCGGGAAGAGAAAGAGGGCTCCAGCGATGAGACACACCAATAAAAAAACGATAGACTTCTTATTCCTGGTCATTCTACACCTCCGAGATTTTTGTCTTGAGTGTGAAGGGGACAAAGTCCACCCCGTTTCCCTGAAAGAATTTACTGAAAAACTCGTAATATTCGAGCCTCATCGACTGGATCATACAGATAAGGGCCTCGAAACCAATGATGAAGATATTCCCCGCTACGATGATGGCAATGGCGCCGACAGACCTCATTGCCGGGTCAACCATGCCGGCGAGGGTGTACGTCACGATACCGAGCCCCGCATGAGACAGGGCGAAGGCGCCGACCCTGATGAATGAGACGGTATTCGCGATCATGCTCAGGCCTATCTCCAGAATCTCCACACAGGTCTCGATGATGTATTCGACCGCGCTGTGCGGCCTGTGGCTCTTGAAAAGGAGCGGTCCGAGAACACCTCGGAGCGAAAAGATGACCAGGGGCACAACAATGAATACACCGGCCACCCATGGCGCGGGCCCCTGTCCGGTGACAGCGTACCTCACGGCAAGGAGAATGATGGCGGCGTAAAGGACGAAGACGGCGAGGCTCTTCTTCTCAAGGAGGGCCTCAGTATAATTCCCGTTCATGAGATTGTTTATGACGTTGACTCCGAGGCCGACACTGATAAAGAGGGCCCCCAGGAGTATGGTCATGGAAAAGAGGGACATGATCTCCTCGATGGGATGAAACAGGAGCGCGGGCATGAGGTGTTCGTTCGAAAAGATGCTGCCGTAGAGTATGCCGCTGAAGGCGGCGGCAAGGCCACATACGATCAGGATCCCTCCGGCCTGGTCGAGGGTCGATTCGGAATCCTTCTTCTGTTTTGCGATTCGCTTGAGGATCAGACCACCGAGGGCGATGACGAGCCCCTGACCGAGGTCACCGAACATGAGCCCGAACATGATGACAAAGGTGACGGCCGTCAGCGGCGTGGGATCTATCTCACTGTTCGCCGGCATGCCCATCGTCTTGACGAGGAGTTCGAAGGGCTTCAACAGCCGGCTGTTCATCAGGCGTACCGGGGCGTCTGGGTCCCTCCGGTCGGAGACCACAGCGATGAAGCGGTCCCCGCATATCCCCCGGAGGATATCGAAGAGTCCCTCTCTGTCTCTCTCATCCATCCACCCCGATATGAAGAGGGCCTTCGCAGAGAAGAGGGACAGTTTCATGGCCGTGAATACCTCTGTGTATTCGCGGTAAGGACCGTACATACCCGCCAGGGTTTCTCCCGCCGTGTCGCGCAGGTTTTCCCGATATCTGTCGAGGGTCGCGAGCCTCGTTCTCAGGGTATCCATGCGGCGCTCCAGGATCTCAACGGAGGTCTCCGTGATCTGATCGGACCGATCCGTGAAACCGTACCCCTTGAGGAACTGGAGTAGATCGGGAAGGTCCGGCGGAAGAGCGACGCCGCAGACATTAGCGCCCGACCGGGACACCTCGAATCTCTCCTGAACCGGGGACTCCCATTCGGTGCTCTCGACGGTCCCGAAAACCATCCGTACCAGCCTCGCCCCGTGAAACGCGGCGGGATCAATCCCCATCCGGTCCAGTGCCTCGCGGTATGTCACGCGCCCGGCCGCAGTGTCCAGGGCCTCCTGAATCCGCAGGTGAAGCCTCTCCACACGCTCTATGGCACCCTGCGTCTTCGAGACGAAGGCCCAGTCCTGAGCGGTGTCAACGATCCTCCCGGGGAAGGCGGTTCCTCCGGGCTCGATATCGAGGGCGTGCAGGGCGGTCTTGATCCCCGCTAAGATCTCCCTCATCCTCGATTCCTCTTCCTTCAGTCCCGTATCCATCATGGCCTCCCTGCCCTTGGGGGGAGAGAGGTGAATGATCCCCGCCTTACCGAGCGCGAGATAGACCCCATGGTAGAATCTCTTCTCAAGGGCTATGGAGACCTTCCTGATAGCCGACTTTACAAACATGCGAACCCTCACACTTCACTGATCATCGTTTCGAGTATCGCCTCATGAGGCAGACCGAACCTGATCCCCTCGGTAATGCAGAACAGGTTCCGTATCTGGCAGGACAACAGCCACAGGTACGCCACCACGCAGTGTATGGAATGAAAATCCTTGTGGAATACGGATGAGGCCCACCGGTAATAGTAGTGTTCGAGATAGGACTCCACATCCGCCGGGTCCGGGATCTGCCCGCTCCCCTTCCCCATCTCCTCA
The DNA here is from genome assembly GCA_964610735.1 of uncultured Syntrophaceae bacterium. Taxonomy (GTDB): domain Bacteria; phylum Desulfobacterota; class Syntrophia; order Syntrophales; family UBA2210; genus UBA2210. The sequence goes on from CAZSYH010000046.1 coordinate 6,634, forward strand.
AGACGCGAGCTGAGCACCCCTTCCACCATCTTGATCTGCGGCCACGCGAAATCTCCGAAGAGGGTACCCAGTTCATCACGATGGGCTTCTATCCGCTCGTCGCTCCAGTGGTAGTTCACCTTGAGCCTCCACTGCCGGATTACCATGAGGACAGCGAGCCTGCGGAGTATAAAGTCCCGAAAGACCTTCCGGGCTTCAGGGCGGAAGGGTGCTGAAGAAGCATACAGGTTCCGGACGCTGCAAATATCCAGGCGGGCCTCGAGACGTTCGAATGTTATTCTCCCCTCGAAAATATCGGCCAGGTACGTACCGCCCAGAATGGCCTGTACATCACCCAGTGACAGATCGCGGTCGAGCAGGTCCCTGTCAAGGGTGGCATAGGGCCCGATATCGTACCACTGCTCGAGGCCCTGCCTTCCGAACGCCTTGGCCAGAATGGCCTTGACATTGCCCGCTTCGTACAGACGGAGAAAGGCGATAAAGAGGGGGGCATACCGCCGCGTCGCCTCGGCAAGATGGATGATGGCCCTGATCTGCTCCCCGAAGAGGGACTCTTTGGCCTCGATCATGCCTCGGGAACCGGAGACCTTATCGTATGAGGCCTCCTGCTCCCTGAGAAGCGAGGCATACCCATCGAGCGGGATAAGGCGGCTTCTCATGGCATGTATCCTGGCATGGAGGTTGACATCGTCCGCGTAATATTTCATGGCCCCTCAGATTGTCAGTAGTATGGAAACTATCTTCTCCTGTATCTCCCGGTCCAGCGACGGATCCTGATACAGCTTTTCGATGTCGCCCCCTGCCACTCGGAATTCCGCCTCCGTCTTCTTTTTAGCCTCCTCGATCGCTTGCGCCAGGTGTGCCTCGCCCTCGCTGACAATCCGGGCGCATTCTCCGGTCTTCCTTTCCCCAAGGGCTCTCTTGTGCGTCTCGATCTTCTCCCGGTATGTCTTCTCGGCCCTCTCGACCTCATCGGCGCACTGCTTCTCAATCTCCACGATCCGGGTGATCATGTCATCCATACCGGTCCCCCCTCACCTCTCAGCATTGTCCTATCTGGAATAACTCCTTTTCCCGTATCGGCCCGGATGTCCTTCTACAATCTCATAAGGGCTTCCAGAAGACTCATATCCTTCTCCTTCTTTTTAAAGGAAAGAAGTGGCGCTGTTGTTGTTCTGATAAGCTGTTCCGTAACACTGTCCAGCAGAAGTCTCGCGGCGGCCTTTTTACCCCTTGATCCGATAATGATCAGATCAATACCGTACTCCTCTACGGTCTCTGCGATTGTTTCGTATGGCTTCTTGTTGATCCTTACAATAATCGGATTGAGATAGATCCCTTTGAAATCGATCTCTTTGATGAATTCCTGACACTTCTTCTTCGCGTTTTTCTCCATAATGTCTGAGAATTCTTCGTATTCCTTTCCCCTTTTGTAATATCCAAGAGGAACATCGTAGACATGGGCACAGTAAATACTCGGTATTTCATGGGTAACGGCAAAATCAACGGCCAGTCCCATTGCCTCCGCCGCATTCTCGGAAAAATCAACAGGAACAAGGATATTGATATCTTGGGGATGGTTTTTCCGGGGTTTAACCTCCTCGGGAATGTACAACGTCGAACAGGCCGCCTTCCGGGAGATACTAACGGGGACCGTCTCCTCTCCGGTGAATTCACCGCTTATCCTGCCGAGGATAATCAAGTCGGCCTCTTTCTCTTTCAATCTGCGAAGGATATCAATCTCCACCAGCGGTGATTCCATGATCACGTCATATTCAATCCGCGTGGCAGGGGGGCCATCATAGTATTTTTCGACCAGTTCCTTCATCAGATCCTTTGTTTCCTCCTCAATCAAAGAGAGGACGTCTGCTTCAGAACTTTTCGGTATCTTTCCGCGACCGATGATGTGAGAAAAGGTGATACTTTCCGATGAGGCCAGCCAGCTGACAAGGCCCGCGTAGCGGATCTTGGCCTTATCCTGCTGTCCCAAGGCAAGCCCTACCATGAGATTTCTAAAGTAGTCCATGGTTAACTCCTTTCTGCTCTGTATCACGATAATCGCTTTGATATGACCGCATTACACACGTCGACACTACAGATGCAGGGCATTCCCCGCTTTCAGGTTTATAACAGAACAGAGGTACAATAAAAGTTTGTCAAAGATTATGGAGTCCAGATTAATCTCCTAACCTGAACGATACATTGACCCTTGCTCTGTAACTTTTGACTTTCCCATCTTCGATAGTCATGTCCAGTTTGGTAATCTCGCCAACCCTTAAATCGTGAAGGGTTACACCGGCTGTTTCCACAGCCTTTTTGGCCGCGTCGTCCCATGACACATCGCTTGTTCCCACCAATTCTATAATTTTGTAAACAGTTTCAGGCATGGTATCCCTCCTTCAAAATGTTATTCTGATAAAAACCGATTAAAAACTGAGCTAAGGACAGGTTTTACTTTTCAGGTTACCAAGAGATTGGGTTAGGTTTAAAAACACTTTTTTAAATTTATTATTGTAAAAACATTTCCGGGAGCAGAGAGACTATTTAGAGAAAGCTTATACATCACGTAATTACATCTACATTCTGGCTATACAATGACGGAAAAACAGGTTTCTGTCAATCATTTTTTTGCTTCTGGAAACTGTCGGAAAATAGCTTGCGAGGACGAGCGAAAATTTCTCGGGCAAGGCGACAAGGCCAAAAGCACCGGAAGCGTAGCTGCGCCTGAGGTGAAAAGATTTTGGTCTTGATAACGCAGCACATGGAATTTGCAGCTGCCCCCGCAGTAGAAGAGCACTCTCGTACAGCCTCCTGATAAGTTTGGATTTTTCGCTTGACTGCGGGAGGCATCTCCTATAGAAGATTACATGGTATTTGCGGCATGTAGGGCCGTAGGGAAGCCGGGTTTTCACACCTCTTTATTATCATAATTTTTTAAAGAAAGGATTGGGATATGAAAAAGTTGCTTGTCGGATGTCTGGTTTTATTGATGGTGGTGTCATTCGGAACAATGGCGGGCGCCAAGACCTTGAAGCTTGCGATGGACGCTGATCCGGTCTCACTGGACCCCCACGTACAGCTGTCGGGGGGGATGCTCCAGTATTCACACATTGTCTTTGATCCTCTCGTTCGCTGGACTCAGGAGATGACCTTTGAGCCGCGCCTCGCCACAAAGTGGGAAAGGCTCGATGATCGTACCATGCGTTTCCATCTGCTCAAAGGTGTCAAGTTCCACAGCGGCAATCCCTTTACTGCCGAAGATGTCAAATGGACAGTGGAGCGGCTCAAAAAGAGTCCTGATTTCAAAGGTCTTTTTGAACCTTTCGAGGGCGTCAAGGTAGTTGACGATTATACTGTGGATATCGTCACAAAAAAACCTTACGCGCTACTCCTGAACATGGCGACCTATATCTTTCCGATGGACAGCAAATTCTACACAGGAACGGATGAGACCGGAAATCCCAAGGACGCGATTGTAAAGATCGGTCCCTCCTTCGCGCTCTCCAATGAATCGGGAACTGGCAAATATAAGGTGACCAGTCGTGAACAGGGTGTAAAGACCGTATTTGATGAGTTTTCAGATTACTGGGACAAGAAGTCTCCGGGAAATGTTGACAAGATCATACTCTCACCCATTAAAAATGACGCAACCCGTGTGGCCGCGCTTCTTTCAGGCGACGTGGACTTCATTATGCCGGTTCCTCCTCAGGATTACGAAAGGATCAGAAAAGACAAGAAGAGCAAACTGGTTACCATGTCGGGCAGCAGGATTATCACCTGTCAGTTGAACCAGAAACGTCGCCCTGAATTCGCGAACAAGCTGGTTCGCCAGGCCATAGTGTACGCTACTAACAACGATGGAATCGTCAAGAAAATCATGAAGGGCACCGCTTCCGTGGCGGCTCAGCAGGCGCCCAAAGGCTTTGCCGGATATAAGGAAACCCTGGTTCCACGTTACGATCTGAAGAAGGCAAAGGCCCTGATGAAGGAAGCCGGTTACGAGAAGGGCTTCGAATGCACAATGATTTCTCCCAATAACAGGTATGTCAATGATGAAAAGATCGCCGAGGCGTTCGCCGGAATGCTCTCCAAGATCAAGATAAAGGTAAATCTCAAGACCATGCCCAAGGCCCAGTACTGGGATCAGTTCGACGCGCAGGCAGCGGATATCCAGCTCATCGGATGGCATCCGGACACGGAAGACTCCGCCAATTATACCGAGTTTCTGCTGATGTGCCGCAACAAGGAAACCGGTTACGGTCAGTATAACAGCGGCGATTACTGCAATCCCGAGGTGGACCAGCTTGTGCTTGCATCTCAGACGGAAACCGACCTCGCGAAGAGATCGGCCATGCTCCAGAAGGTCGAACAGATCCTCTATGACGACGCAGCATATGTCCCGCTCCACTGGCAGAACCTTTCATGGGCCGGCAAGAACGAGGTAGACATCAAATCTATTGTGAATGTCCAGAACTTCCCATATTTCGGCGACCTGGTAATCAAATAGCATGTTGCCGACCTAAAGGGCTTCTATTTTCACAACGGTTGAAAACCGGGGGCAAAACCCGCTGACAGCGGGTTTTGCCCCCATATATTGTCAAATTCTGCCGGATTAAGGGAATAATCCCATAACCCTTGACCCCCTGGTCCCTGATCCCTAATTTTTTGCCGTCAGGTATTTTATATGTTCGCGTTCGCTGTCCGCCGCATAACGCAGGCCATCATTGTAATGCTTGTGATCGGCCTGCTGGGGTTCTCCATAAAACAGAAGATTGGAGATCCCGTCAGAGATATCGTGGGTGTCTCTGTCTCTGTCGCGGAAAGGGATGCACTGCGGGAGAAGCTGGGACTTAACGACCCCTTTCCGGTACAGTATGTCCGCTTCATAAAAAACGCCGTCCACGGCGATCTGGGCATGTCATTTTTCTTTAAGAGACCAACCCTTGAAGTAATCCTGGCAAAAGCACCGGCAACCCTTGAACTTGTTTTTGCAAGCAGTCTTATAATAATTCTTCTGTCTATTCCGCTCGGCATCTATACCGCAATAAACCCCAGAAATATGCCCTCCAGGATTATCATGGGGGGAAGTATTGTGGGCGTTTCCATACCGGTATTCCTGACAGCAATAATACTCATATACATCTTCGCAGTGGAACTGCACTGGCTGCCTTCGTATGGACGTGGAGAGACGGTCAATATATGGGGGTGGGAGAGCGGGTTTTTAACACTTGACGGATTGAAACACCTTATATTACCGAGTATCGCACTATCCTCTATCATGCTTCCCCTCTTTATACGCCTGATACGTTCGGAGATGATGGAGACACTGGAGACAGAATACGTTAAATTCGCCTGGGCAAAGGGTCTCTCGCGCTGGCGTATCTGGTTCCTGCACGCATTCAAGAACACGCTCCTGCCGGTGATTACTGTAGGAGGTGTGCAGTTGGGCATACTGATCGCCTATACCATTCTCACAGAGACGGTATTCCAGTGGCAGGGGATGGGATTCATGTTCCTGGAAGCGGTCGAACGCTCCGACACATCGCTCCTCGTGGCATACATAATAGTGGTGGGCGCGTTATTTGTCGTGGTCAATACGATAGTGGATATCATCTACGGCCTGGTCAATCCCACGATAAGAATAACGGGAAGAAAATGAAACAGTGGAAACGCTTTAAGGATTCATACTTTCTGCACAGCTTCAAGCACGACCGGGTCGCCATTGCGAGTTTCGTGGTTCTTCTGACACTTATTCTGCTAAGTATCCTTGCCCCCGCCATCGCGCCTCATAATCCCTACGACACATCCAGCATTGATATCATGGACGCGGAGATTCCCCCATCATGGATGGAAGAGGGAAATCCTGATTTTATTCTGGGAACGGACATTCAGGGGAGGGATCTTCTGAGCACCATGCTGTACGGCATGCGTCTTTCCGTCATGATCGGTTGCGGGGCGGTGGCCCTGCAGGCGATCATAGGTATCTTCATAGGCATGATATCCGGATACATGGGCGGAAAGGTGGACGCGTTTCTGATGCGCATAGCCGACGTTCAGCTTTCATTCTCAACCCTTATGGTAGCCATTATGATCAGCGCCATATTTCAGGTTGCCTTCGGGGTGGGGCGCTATGAGGAACTGGCCGTTCCCCTCCTTGTCCTGATCATCGGCCTGGCCGAGTGGCCCCAGTATGCCAGAACGGTACGAGCCTCTGTACTGGGTGAGAAAAACAAGGAATATGTGGAGGCCGCCCGTGTTATCGGGCTGAGTTCAAGGAGAATCAGGTGGAGGCATATCCTCCCCAACACCATGTCTCCGGTGCTTGTCATCTCGACGATTCAGGTAGCCAATGCCGTGATGAGTGAAGCGGCGCTTTCCTTCCTGGGACTGGGCATGCCGGTAACGAAACCCTCGCTGGGGTCCCTCATAAACTCCGGTTTTGAATACATTTTCAGCGGTTCCTGGTGGATCACTCTCTTCCCCGGAATACTACTGGTAGTTTTCGTGCTGGTGATAAATCTGTTGGGCGACTGGTTGAGAGACGTGTTGAATCCGAAACTGTACAAGGGGTAATAGTTTTCATGGGTCACCTGCTGGAAGTAAAAGATCTGGAAGTCAAGTTCGCCCTCAGAATGGGTGACCTTACGGCGATAAACGGCGTGAGTTTCACACTTGACCGTGGTGAACGCCTCGGTCTGGTCGGAGAAAGCGGGGCAGGCAAATCGGTTACAGGGTTTGCCATCATCAACCTGATAAGCAAACCGGGTTATATCTCCGGAGGCAGCGTTATCTTCGACGACAGGGACCTGACCGGATTGACGGGCGAAGGAATGCGTCACATACGCGGTAATCTTATCAGTATGATCTTCCAGGACCCGATGATGACCCTCAACCCCGTTCTTACCATCGGCACACAGATGGTTGAAACGCTGCAGGCCCATATGAACATATCGAGAAAAGACGCGGAGCATATCGCCTTGGAAAAACTGCGAATGGTTCAGATCCCCTCTCCTGAAAAACGTCTGCAACAGTACCCTCACGAGTTCTCGGGGGGAATGCGACAGCGCATTGTAGTCGCCATCGCCCTCCTTGCCGATCCGGCGCTTATCATAGCGGATGAACCCACAACCGCGCTTGACGTCACCATACAGGCGGAGATCATGGAGCTGCTTCTTGAACTGTGCAAATCCGAGGGGACCGGACTTATTTTGATTACTCACGACCTTGCCGTGGTATCGCAGGTAACGCAGAAGATCGCGGTAATGTATGCCGGCAAGATAGTAGAGGCCGGACTGACTGAAGACATTATCGACAACCCGCTGCATCCCTACACACAGGGGCTCATAAAGGCCCTCCCCGACGGCCGCAACCCCGGAACAAGGCTGAACCAGATACCGGGAGTAATGCCGTCCCTCATCGATATTCCTCCGGGATGCTCGTTTCATCCACGCTGCACGATCCGGGGCGACATATGCAGATATGAATCCCCGGCACTGAGAGAGATACCTGGATACCGCAACATGGCGGCCTGCCATATGCTGGGCTTAAAAAAGGAACCGACTGAGAAGGACAGGGCGGAATGAAAGACAGTCTGATAGACATAAAAAATCTTGTTAAACATTTCGATATATCCGGGGGCCTGCTGGAGCAGCTGGCGGTCAGCAAGGGGCGTGTCATCAGGAAACGGACCGTTGTAAGGGCGGTCAACGACGTAAGTCTTTTCGTAAACCCCGGCGAAACGCTGAGTGTGGTGGGAGAGAGCGGGTGCGGGAAATCAACCCTTGCCCGCACCCTTCTGGGGCTGTATCCGCCTAACGGCGGCGAGATCTATTACCGCGGTGAAAGGATTGACGGGTTGACGCAGCATGAGATGCTGCCTTATCGCGCGAAGATGCAGATGATCTTCCAGGACCCCTACGCCTCGCTGAACCCACGCATGACGGTGCAACAAACCCTGGAAGAACCGGTCGTCTTTCACAACCCTTCCATCTCGGGCAGCGAGGTCAAAGACCGGGTGGCCGGTGTTATGCAACAGGTTGGAGTGGACCCGACGTGGGTTGACCGGTATCCCCATGAATTCTCGGGTGGACAGAGACAGCGGATCAGCATAGCGAGGGCACTGATGGTCGATCCGGAGTTCGTAGTGGCCGATGAGCCTGTCTCCGCGCTTGATGTATCCGTGCAGGCACAAATACTCAACCTTCTCATGGACGCGCAGGAACAGCGGGGACTGACCTATCTGTTTATCACCCATGATCTCTCGGTCGTCAGGCATATCAGCTCACGTGTGGCGGTTATGTATCTCGGAAGAGTGTGCGAACTGGCGCCGACAACAAATCTGTTCGAATCGCCCCGACATCCCTACACACGAGCTCTCCTCAGCGCCATTCCCGACCTTTACGACCGCAGGCACAAATACATAAAGCTGAAGGGGGAGGTACCCACCCCCATAGATCTGCCGCCTGGATGCGTCTTTAATGGCCGGTGCCCTCACGCGGACGGACGCTGCTCACGTGAAATCCCCGCTCTGGTTCACCAGGGTTCAGAAATATACGTCGCCTGCCACGCGGTCGAAGAGGGCCGGATTTAAAGACTACAACCGTTCATGGTTTCCAGTTATCGGTTCACGGTTGAAAAAAACAGGAAATAGAGAATATTTATGAAATCCTTGGATTCTGTTCTCTAACCAAATTGGAGGAAAATCTGAATATAAATGAATATAGAAGATATTGAACTGAAAAATATAAAGGGGTTTATCGCGCGGGAGGAGGCCATGCGCCTCTATGCGATGGCAAAGGAGGCAAGCCGCATCGGCCCATGTCTGGAAATCGGAAGCTACTGCGGAAAGACCGCCTCTTACATCGGCATGGGGTGCAGAGAAAATGGGGGCATTCTCTTCTCCATTGATCACCATCGGGGATCGGAAGAACAGCAGCCGGGAGAGGAATATTTCGATCCGGATCTGCTGGATAAAGAAACCGGCCTGATAGACACCTTCAGGATATTCAGAAAGACCATAAGCGATCTTGGACTGGAAGACACGGTGATCCCCATAGTTGCCCAATCGGAAGTCGTAGCCGGATCATGGGCCACACCGCTCGGCATGGTCTTCATCGACGGCGGACACACCTTCAGGGCGGCCATTGCCGATTATAACTGCTGGACCCCACATATCCTTCCGGGCGGATTCCTCGCAATCCA
>CAZSYH010000047.1:0-14931 GCA_964610735.1 uncultured Syntrophaceae bacterium
AAAGTCGGGGCGTAGCGCAGTCTGGTAGCGTATCTGAATGGGGTTCAGAGGGTCGGAGGTTCAAATCCTCTCGCCCCGACCATTATATCCGTAAAACCGCCATTGCCGGCGGTTTTTGTTTAGGGTTTTCCATCTCCCGACGAGCCGGGATTCGCTGTTGACAATCAGTCTCGCAGTTACTACTATATCAATGACTTTGTGGATTGCGAGAGTGGCGGAACTGGAAGACGCACTGGACTTAGGATCCAGCCCGCGAAAGCGGATAGGGGTTCAACTCCCCTCTCTCGCACCAAATATTATATGAAAACAAGCATGTGATTTTATATATCTGATAAACACCTCAAACTCGCCAAAGGAGTTAACGAATGGGAGATATGGTTGCTAAAGTAGAGATAGAAGATATCAGCTCTGTGAAGAAGAAACTGTCATTTGAAGTCCTTTGGGACGACGTGAAGAAGGAACTTGATTCGGTATACAAGACTGTGGGCAGGAATGCCAGAATCAAGGGATTCAGACAGGGCAAGGTTCCTAGAAATGTCCTCGAGATACACTACAAAGAGCAGGCAGAAGAAGAAGTGATATCCAATCTGATTACGAAACACTATTCCGAAGCTGTTGAAAAGAACAATATCCTGGTGGTGGCGCAGCCAGTTATAGATCAGAAGGGAATAACGACGGATGCGGATTTTCTGTTTAATGCCACTGTTGAAATCCAGCCTGTAATTGATCCCAAGGACTATGCAGGCCTTGATCTGGAAAGAGAAGAGCTTGATGTTACCGAAGCTGATATTGAAGAGAGGCTCAATCAGATAAGGCAGATGTATGCCACCCTTGAGGATGTCGAAGGTGACCGGGCTCTTGTAACTGATGATTTTGCCGTGATTGACTTTGAGGGAAAACTTGATGGAGAAGCGCGCAAGGAGCTGGCATCTGAAGATTACACGCTCCAAGTAGGCTCAGGAAGTTTTGTTCCGGGATTTGAGGAGCAGCTGGTGGGTATGAAAAAGGGAGAATCAAAGGATATCACAGTGACATTCCCGAAGGATTATGGCGCTAAGGATATTGCCGGAAAGGAAGTGCTGTTTTCGGTAACTCTCAAGAATCTTCGTGAAAAGATATTGCCCGAACTTGATGAGGAATTTGTAAAGAACTTCGAAAAATTTGAATCCCTGGAAGACTTGAAAAACGATGTGACAAAATCGCTTGAAGAAGAGGGAGAAGCAAGAATAAAAACAGACCTCCGGAACGCCATGATTGACAAGCTGTTGGAAAATAATGAATTCGAAGTGCCTTCCGCCTGGGTGGAAAAACAGGTCTATTCCATGATGCTGGATGCCCGCCAGAGGATGGCACAGAACGGCATGCCGGATGATAAAGCCTCTGAAATAAGCTACAATCTGCACGATGGATTCAAGGATTCGGCGGCCAGGATTGCCAAGGCATCCTTTATACTCAATGAGATCGCGAAGAAAGAATCGATCGAAGTGACGGAGAAAGATGTTGAAGACAGGCTTAATATCCTTGCTCAAAAATACGCGCAGGAGTACGAGTCTGTAAAAAAGGCCTATGAGGCTAATAATATGGAAGATCACCTCAAAGATGAATTGCTCGAGCAGAAGGCCATGGCCTTTATTGAAGAAAGGGCCAATATAACCTTTGTCAAAAAAGACAGGGGAAAAGGAGAAAAATAATGACTCTCATTCCTATGGTAATTGAACAGGACGGTCGAGGGGAAAGGGCTTTCGATATATATTCCAGGCTGCTTAGAGACAGGATTATATTTCTTGGATCGGCTATTGATGATGATGTATCAAATCTTGTTATAGCCCAGATGCTGTATCTGGAATCGGAAGATCCGGACAGGGATATCTTTTTTTATCTGAATACACCCGGTGGCATAGTTAGCTCAGGTCTTGCCATATATGATACGATGCGATACATAAGTCCCCCCGTCAGCACTGTTTGCATGGGGCAGGCGGCAAGCATGGGGGCGCTTCTCCTCGCGGCAGGCAAAAAGGGAAAAAGGTTTGCCCTGCCCAATTCAAGGATAGTCATACATCAGCCTCTTGGCGGTTCTCAGGGGCAGGCGACCGATATCGGCATTCAGGCGAAGGAGATATTGAGATTGAAGCAGGACCTGAATACCATATTGGCAAAGCACACCGGCCAGCCTGTTGAAAAGGTTGAGCAGGATACAGACAGGGATTATTATATGACAAGCAGTCAGGCATTAGAATATGGTATAATCGACGAGGTTATTGTAAAGAGGGCTTCTGGTAGCAAAGAGGGAGGGACTTCACATGGCAAGAAATCGTAATGATGGTGTGAATGGATTGCTCTTTTGTTCCTTTTGTGGAAAGACACAGGACGAAGTGAAGAAGCTGGTTGCTGGCCCAAGCGCTTATATATGTGACGAATGCGTAGAACTCTGCAGGCATATTGTTGAAGAAGACGGCTCTCAGGGCGCGGAAAGTTTCAGAGAAAATATTCCCCAGCCTAAAGAGATCAAAAAGTTTTTAGATCAGTATGTCGTGGGACAGGAAAAGACAAAGAAAATCCTTTCCGTTGCTGTTTACAATCATTACAAGAGGTTGTTCTCGGGTGTTGAGCTTAATGATGTCGAACTCCAGAAGAGCAATGTTCTCCTGATCGGCCCTACAGGTTCGGGAAAGACCCTCTTGGCAAGAACATTGGCAAGGATGTTGAATGTGCCATTCGCCATTGCCGATGCTACTACTCTGACCGAGGCGGGATACGTTGGGGAAGATGTGGAGAACATCATATTAAGTCTCCTCCAGAACGCGGATTATGACGCGCGCAGGGCATCACATGGCATAGTGTATATAGACGAGATTGACAAGATATCAAAGAAATCGGGTAATCCTTCCATTACCAGGGACGTATCCGGCGAGGGTGTCCAGCAGGCCCTTCTGAAAATAATAGAGGGAACCCTGGCGAATGTACCTCCCAAGGGTGGGAGAAAACACCCGCAACAGGAATTTATTCAGGTAGATACAACCAACATCCTTTTTATCTGTGGCGGAGCATTCAATGGGTTGGAAGATATTGTAGAAGGAAGACTGAACGTAAACTCCATGGGATTCGGGGCCGATATCAAGAGTAAGAAAAAAAAGAACATAGGCGAAACCCTGTCGGAGGTGCAGCCGGAAGATCTCTTGAAGTATGGTTTGATACCGGAATTTGTGGGGAGACTTCCTGTGATCGGAGCCCTTCACGACCTTGTTGAGAAAGACCTTGTGAGGATACTGACAGAGCCGAAAAATTCCATTGTGAAGCAGTACAAAAAGATGTTTGAGATGGAGGGTGTAAAGCTTATCTTAAATGATGACGCCCTGAGGGCCATAGCAAAACTGTCCGCGAACAGAAAAACCGGCGCAAGGGGTCTCCAGGCTATAATGGAAAACACCATGCTGGAGATCATGTATGATATTCCATCGAGAGATGATATAAAAGAGTGTTTTATAAACGAAGACGTTGTACTCCGTGGAGAGAAACCGATTCTGGTCTTTGAAACAACTTCCGATTCCGAGCCGGAGGAAGATAGCGAACAAAAAAAAACGGGATGACAAAAGCATATGTTTGATTTTAATAAGAGCGAGGGAAATATAGAAAAAACCAGGCTTACAATTCCACTGCTTCCATTGAGGGATGTGGTCGTGTTTCCTCATATGATAGTGCCTCTTTTTGTGGGCAGAGAGAAATCAATTAACGCCTTGGAATCCGCCATGCGGCATGAGAAGGGTATATTCCTGACCGCGCAAAAGAGGGCCGAAATTGATGACCCCGTGGAAGATGACATATACACAGTTGGTACCATAGGAAACATCATACAGCTGTTGAGGCTTCCGGATGGAACGGTAAAAGCACTGGTTGAGGGAGTGGAAAGGGGAGTTATAAAGAGCTATATACCCAACGAGGACTTCTTTCTGGTGGATGTTGAGGAACTGGGTGAGGGATATTCTGCTGAATCGGATACGAAGATGGAGGCGCTTATAAGAAATATTGCGGAGGCGTTTACAAGATACGCAAAGCTCAGCAGAAAAGTTCCCCCTGAGATGATGGGACCCATGTCATCTGTAGATGCTCCGGCAAAATTTGCCGATACAGTCGCGGCGTATCTGCACGTGAAACTGGATGAGAGACAGAAGGTACTGGAAACCGCCGATGTTGTTGGAAGACTTGAAAAGATATATGCTCTGCTGATGGCGGAGATCGAGATACTGGAAGTTGAGGGGCGCATACGAAAACGTGTGAAGACCCAGATGGAGAAAACCCAGAAGGATTACTATCTGAATGAGCAGATGAGGGCCATTCAGAAAGAAATGGGTGAAGAGGACAGTTTTAAGGGCGAGATAAAGGAACTGGAAAAGAAACTCAAGAAAAAGAAACTTTCTGAAGAGGCCCATCAGAAGATTGAGCATGAAATGAAGAAGCTGAAAATGATGTCTCCAATGTCTGCTGAGGCAACGGTGATCAGGAACTATATAGACTGGATATTTGAGCTGCCCTGGTATGAAAAGACAGAAGACAAAAAAGACTTAAAGGAATCGGAGAGGATACTTGAAGAGGACCATTATGGTCTTAAAAAGGTGAAAGAGAGGATACTTGAATACCTCGCGGTTCAGATTCTGTCCAAAAAAAAGAAGGGTTCCATACTCTGTTTTGTCGGTCCTCCGGGTGTGGGGAAAACCTCTATAGCAAAATCGATTGCCAGGGCCACCAACAGGAAATTTGTCAGGTTGTCTCTTGGTGGTTTGAGGGATGAGGCCGAGATAAGAGGGCACAGGAAGACATACATAGGGGCCATGCCGGGAAAGATTATCCAGCTTCTGAAGAAGGCTGGCTCGAGCAACCCCGTATTCTGTCTGGATGAGATTGATAAACTGAGTTCCGATTTCAGGGGAGACCCCGCGTCAGCGCTTCTTGAAGTGCTTGATCCGGAACAGAATATCGCCTTCAATGACAATTATCTCGAAGTAGATTATGACCTGTCCGATGTCATGTTTATAACGACGGCTAACGTTCTCCAGACGATACCCACCGCCCTTCAGGATCGTACAGAGGTGATACGTATCGCGGGATATACCGAACCTGAAAAACTGAATATCGCCAGAAAATATCTCGTCGCGAAGGAGCTGGAAACCAACGGTCTGACCGAAAAGAATATCACCTTCTCCGATGGGGCATTATTGACCATTATAAGAGAATATACACGGGAAGCAGGAGTGAGAAATCTTGAACGGGAGATAGCCTCCATCTGCAGAAAAGTGGCCAGGAAGATCGTTACCAATGGAGCCACCATAAAGATAAAAGTTAGCTCAAAGTCTGTAAAAAAATATCTTGGTGTGCAGAGATTCAAATTCGGAGAGATTGAAGACAGGGATAGAATAGGAGTGACAGTTGGCCTCGCGTGGACGGAAGTCGGCGGTGAGCTGTTGACAATAGAGTCTTCTGTCCTCCGGGGAACAGGCAAACTTACGCTGACGGGAAAATTGGGAGATGTTATGCAGGAATCCGCTCAGGCCGCGCTTACCTATGTCAGATCAAGGGCGAGTGACTTAGGATTAGATGAGAATTTCTATAAGAAAGTGGATGTTCATGTTCATGTTCCGGAGGGTGCTATTCCAAAAGATGGACCGTCCGCGGGAATTGCCATGGCTACATCCATAACCTCCGCGCTTCTTAAGAAAAAGGTAAGAAGTGATCTCGCCATGACTGGAGAAATTACCCTGAGAGGGAGGGTGCTTCCCATTGGCGGACTGAAGGAGAAATTGCTGGCGGCCCATCGTGGACACATAAAAACCGTGATCATACCGAGCGAAAATGAAAAAGATCTTGCCGAGATACCAGCTAATATTCTTAGAGAACTGGAGATAGTCCTTGTGAAAAATGTGGATGATGTTCTGGAAAGGGCGTTTGTCCCGGAAGACAAGATGGAAATGTATCCATATGAAACAGGGGCTGACGGGACTGGTGAGATGCGTGTAAATGCTTGATAGTCTAAATATTACTTGACAGGAAGGGTTTTTTTGTTTAGTTTGCCAGTCCTGGTTACAGGGGATTGAACAAGTATGGGCGGGTAGCTCAGCTGGGAGAGCGCCACGTTTACACCGTGGATGTCACAGGTTCAAGTCCTGTTCCGCCTACCATACTATTTTTGCGGGGTCGTAGTTAAGTCGGTTATAACGCCGGCCTGTCACGCCGGAGGGCGCGGGTTCGAGTCCCGCCGGCCCCGCCATAAATATTAAGGGGTTAGCTGCAATAGCGGTTAACCCCTTTTTAGTAGGGTGCGGATAGGGTGCGTTTGGGTGCGTTAAAAATTCCATCATCAAGCCCGTCAACTGCCTCTTTATTTCCTTCCGGTGCAAGGTGGCCATAAATATCGACTGTAACTTTTATACTGTGATGCCCTAATTGATCCCGGATATAAGCCAGGGACTCTCCGGCCTGGATCAAAAGGCTTGCATATGTATGGCGGAGATCATGGATCCGGATCTTGCGCAACCCTGCCTTCTGCAGGGCAGGGTTATAGACCCGACTTCGAAAGGAGCTTGCATCAATCGGGGATCCTGTTGCCGATGTAAATATCCAGTCGTTATCTCCATCAATCGGTTCAATTTTTCTGTTACGCTTCAGTTTGAAAAGTGTTTCTGTCAATTGTTTAGACATATCCACTCGCCTTGTTTTTCCGTTCTTCGGTGTTTCTACCTTTCCCCAGGAGATACCCCTTTGAATCGTTATAAAACGAGAATTAAAGTCGATATCGCTCCATTGCAGGGCTAACGCTTCGCCCAATCTCATGCCGGTGCGTGCCAGGGTCAAGACTAAGGGGTAATGTTGCGGAAAGTGTGTCCGGAATGTCTCTAACAGAAGGGAAAGCTCATCTCTTGTCAAAGGGTCACTCTTCAACTGCAAGTCCCTTGATTTAATGACCTTGCCAAGTTTATGTGCTGGATTAGTCGGGATAACCTCATCATCAACAGCAAGGTTTAAAATCCCCCCGATAGCATTTTTGAAGTGGGTTACTGTACTCGGTGCCAAACCACTGTTTATCTTTTTCAGTAAAAACTTTTTGACCATCATTCTGTTAATCTCATTAACGGGGACACTCTTGAACACCGGCAATATATGAGCCTTAAGGTCCATTTTATACCCTCGTAGCGTCGAAGGTTTGCAGGTAGCAAGGACCACAACATCAATCCAGGTCCTTGCATATTCTCCAAAAGAGGGGATCCTTTCATTTTTCGACAGATTCACCTCTCCCAGGGTTAACCTGGCATCAATCTTTCTTGCCACTTCCACGGCTAATTTTTTATCGCTTCCTATTTTTTTTGATTTGCGCTTGCCGTTATGGTTGATAAAAATCCACCATTCTCCTGATCCTTTAACCTTTTCTTTGACCCTTACTCCCATGATAAAAGCAACCTCCCTTCGTGCTGCTTCGCCTATGTCCCAGACCATAGAAAAACCGCGTCAATTTATTTATCCTGGAATTAAAAATCATTCAGTCCTTTGTCCAAGTGAATAGCTGGTCGTTCTTGCTCCCATGCAGGTTTACGTTTCTCTTCTTTACCATGAAGTTTGTGCCCATATAGCTGATAAATTTTATCACTACAAAAGAGCCAGAGATTTAAAAGTTCTTTTTCCATCTCTTTTATACGTGTTTCGAGGCGCAAGAATACAACTTCACCTTCTAAAGCACTGCTGATCGTATTAATAGTTTTTGGACTGTTCGTATCGAGCAGCAGATCAACCCAGTTATGGATCTTTTTTCGCTCTGCGTCAGTGCAGCCAAGTCCTTGTGCTGCGTCCGTAATGCGCGACTGTTTGCCATTTCCAAAAACATAAACAGATCCATCATCCTTTTTCGTGTTGGCCTTGGACACGATCTTCGCCGTTTTCTTTTTCATGATTTACCTCCCATAAACAAAAAACGCCTGAAGATATCTCCCGGCCATAGGGACGGCCGCCTGTAATCTCGCGACTACAGGTATCTCCAAGCGTTTTCTCTGTTTTGAATATTCTTTTCATGTCCCTATGATTCGGAGTTTTTATATCTGTATAACTACATATCATTAAACCATTATAACAATCAAGATAAAAAACGATAAATTGATTTCATTATCTCATTATGATAAAAAATTGCTATGGAAACCAAACGCAAGATCTATAATACGACAATAAGAGCGGACCTGATTAAAAGAATGAAAATCCTTGCCATTGAAAAAGGTTGTCGCGCCAACGATCTCCTCGAGGAAGCTATCCAGGATCTCTTGAAAAAGCACGGAGAAAAGCTCAAAAGAGAATAGTGGAACAGTTGCAGGGACTGGACAAGATCCCGGGGTGTTCAACTGTTCCACTTAGGAGCTCGCCGCCAGGCACACCGGCCGGCCGCGATGGACATTTTTATTTAAATTTTGCGCGCCCCATCGATGGGCTCCGTAACCTCCGGAAATTGATCCGTCGGCGTGTAGGCCCCGTAGGGGTTCGCCTGTAGCCCCAGTTTAGACCAGGCTTTTTGCTCGGGTTTTGGGCAGAGATCCAGGGCAACACCAAAGACATTGCACGCCCCCTGGATTTCGGCCTGTACTTTCCACCAGGTTTCAATCAGGATAATCCGGCTATCCCCAACAACCCTTCCATCTTTTTTCAAAAAATAGTGGTCCGGGGACAGGACTCGGATCCGAGTTTTCAAAGTCGCAAGCTGCTCTTCTACTCCCAAGAGTGCCGCTTCACGATCCGCAGGGTTGATTCCATCGACTGGATCTGGTATTTTCTCCAATGCCAGCAAAATTTCATTCCACGAGCAGTAAGGAATGAATTGGGGAGGATAATTTTTCTTGATGCGATCTGTGAATTGTATGAGAGGGTTGTCCCGTCTTGCGTTCTCGAGGATGAATAAACGCAGCCAATCTACCCTTTGAGCTTGTAAGGTAAGGAACGATCTTTCGAGTCGCTCCAGAAGACTTCTTTTGTCCGTCGGCCTCTTTTCCAAGACTTCGCGCTGCCCCTGTAGCACTTTAATTTGATTATTCAAGGACTCAATTTCCAGGATCGAATCTAACCATTTGAAATCTTTTAAAAAGTCATACATCGGGATTGGCCGCGTCAAGCTCGGAGGGACAAGTTTTGGCTGGGCGGAATTTCTACTACTCATCGTAATCATCGTATCACCACCCCTTCCGCAATCCTCACCAGGCCGGCCGCGTCGGCCTTACAGTATGCAACGAACCCCGCGAAGTTCGAGCGAAATTCTGCGCGCAACGCCGGATCCGCATCCCAGTCAATTTTTGCCTGAGCCTCAACAGCTTGCTCGGATGTCTCTCCTGTCCTGGAGGCGGTCGTTTTCTCCAGGGTGTTTTCCGGTTGTGAACAGAGATTTTTCAGATCTGATCCCATCTGGAGAGCCGCCGCTTTACCCGCTTTTTCTCCCTGCTGGTACGTAGCGCCATAGAGATCGGGAAATTTTTCTTTAAACTCCGACAATGTTTGTTCTAATGGTTTTTTTTCTGACATTTTGAATTGCCTCCTATCTTTCATATTTTTTAAAAAGTTTATTTTAAAATTCGCCGGGTTGCAAACACGCCAGGCACCCATTGTCACAGCTGTCACAGAAATCAACCCTCATCTTGAGATTTTTCAATGCTTTGTTGGATATATCGATTAATCTCATCAAACGACACCCGCAGACTCGATCGGATTTGAAATGCTAATAGCTCTCGATCGGACACAAGGCGGTACACGGTACGGGGACTGCAGTTTAAGATCTCTGCCACCTCATCGATTCGGTACAGTTTTTTGAAGTTTCCAGCTTCCATCTCGTTTTATTAACCCCTTGTATTCCCTAGTAAAACCGGCTCACACAATCGCCCTGTATTAGACTTTCTCAGGTCAAGCTATGTCTCAGTATGGCTCAATTTATTTTTTCCATCTTTTCTGCGGCCGTCTTAGCTGCTACTGGCTGTCTTTTCTCTGATTACCCCATACCAGACCACAGATCTTTTCATGCTTTCGCCAGGTTCCCGTCGCTGGCCGCTTTAAAACGCCCTAGAATTTCCAGGACGCACCCTTTTCGGCGGCCAATCGTGGAAGCAATCGTTTCAGCGGACACTCCCAAGGCGTAAAGCACCGCGATCAAAACAAGCTCCGAATATGTAAGCTTCGTGCTGTGAAAAGCGGTCCCCTTAAGTGGAAAGAATTTAATATGACACCGTGAGCAATACGAGATTTTACCGGCAAAGAACCGCGCCAGGCGCTTTATCGGAAGGGGTTCCCCGCACTCGGGACAGCGAACTCCATCCTGAAAGAGCCAGGTAAGAAAGAACTCCCGGCATCGATCCTCGTTCAAGAGGTCACACGTGAAACCCGCCAGGATCGGCCCCTTCACTTCCTCTTTTTTGCTTCGATCAATATTTTCAATCATTATCGCATCCCCCTTTCATCCAACCAGGAGAAAGATCCCTGATTGGCCAATTCTTAATAATTTCACCTTAATGTTTGATATCATTAGTCTAGAACCCCTCTTTGAACGGCTGAAAAACACTGTTTGATTTTTTATCAGGGACCTTTACCCCCTTTTTACATAAACTCTCTTAAAGAAAGTGTAAAAATGATAATAAAAGATTATATAGAAAAAAGGTCAAAACCTCCCTTTCATCCCTGTTATCGAACCGCGATTCCAAAGTATGCGATCCGACCGTCCCGCTTCGTCTTTTCATAGGTTTTATGTAGCTGTTTTCCTAGCCAATTTTGACTTGGAACGCGCTTTCCCAGATTGCTTTCATACCATTCAGCAAAGGCCGAATAGATTTCACTGGAAAATCCGACCGCTCCGGGTTCTACTACACACCGCTCATCAATAAAATCAGCGATAATATCCTCATCACGGCGATATTGTTCCGTTGCCTCGGTTACGGATCGCGGCGGATTTAGCCCCTCCCGCTGCCATTCCAGGCACCCCCAAACCAACCAGGCGAGTATTCCAGGGGCCTCTTTTTGGAGCTGTGCCAGGAGATCGCGATTTGCCTTCCTTTCGTTTGCCTTCTGGGGTTCACGGCTCACAAAAGAGACCGTAAACGGCACCAAAAGAAGCCTTTCCCAGAAGGCGAAATCGCTCGCAGGGGCGGCGGGCTTCTCATTTGTCAAAAGCATCAACTTGTGCGTGGGAGTAAAGGTTATCGGGTGTTTATCGTGGGGATTTCGGCCGGTCAGTTCATCGCCTCCCGAAAAGAGCTTAATCCTCCCAGCATTGAACCGGCGGCCCTCATCAGACTCAGAAGCAAAGGCGATTCGGAGAGCCCGTAACATCATTATGTCGGGCGAGGGTCCGGCTGAATTTCGGATTCGGCCTTGATCAAGTAACATTTCAGAGGGGATCGGTCGCGCCAGAGGTCCCAGGACATAAGACAGGATCGAAGCAAGCAGGGTTTTGCCGTTCCGCCCCTGGCCATGGAGTAATAGGAAAACATTATCCCGGGTGGATCCCGTTAGGCAATATCCCAAATACCGCTTGATGAATGATATAAGCTCAAGGTTGTTATGGAAAATCTCACCCAGGGTCTTTTCCCAGAGCGGCGCGGGTGTATCGATCCCTTTCCACTGGACAGGCGAGGCCATGCTTAAATAATCAGCCGGGCGGCCTTCCTTAAAGAGCCCGGTTTGCAGATCGATAACCCCATTCGCGCACGCCAGGAGCCAAGGATTTGCATCAAACATTTCCCCGGTAACTGCCAAGGGGTCCTTGCAGGTCCGGGCAAATTCAAGGCAGGCGGTCCGGCCCTTTTGGGATCTAAGTTTTTTGACCCGCCGCTCGAGGGCCATCCGGATCTTTGAAAGGTGCCCAATATCCCCCTCCGAACCGCCAGATATAATACCTTGGATCTCCCCCGATATCCGCATTGATTCCCTTAGATATATCCGCGCCGCTTCATCGACGGCCTCCAGCGCAAACCCGCAAACATCGCGTTTCCAATGTGCTCCGCTCCACACGTGCCATTCGCCGGCACTCGCGTTAAAAACGAAGCGGTCCCGATGCAGAACCGCGAACAAAAGCCCGTCCCCGAGCTCGTTGCAGTATAAACATGCCCGTATGAAATCCGGCGCAAGTTCAAGTTCTTTTTTCTCTGTGATTTCGGCCTCAACTTGCCGGACCCGCGCTCTGACCATTTCCCCTATATCGCTATCGGAAATATCCACCTGGGCGGGATCTGCAGCCTTTGGTTTTTCCTCCTTCGTGGGGAGGGAGTTCTCAGTGTTGGTCTTGTTCGTTGCCATATTATTAAGTTTCGCCTTTCAGAAGAAGATTCACCCCATATCCAATTTTCCAGCCCGATTAAAACTTCACCTGCAGCCGATTCCCGTGCTGGCCGAAACCGTATAGATTCTCAAGCGCCAGAAGGACCCGCAACATAGGGGAGGCCAGTGACCCTGGTTGAGAATTATTGAAGGGGCCACGGGGATATTTCCTGTATTTGCGACCGCCGCTCATTTCCTTAACTCGTTGTGGCGGAAATTTGGCTTTCATGAATTATCTCCTACCTCCGTTCGTGGAGCCGGAACGACGAATTCTCTGTCGGAGGAATAGCGGACCAACCAGGACCGGACACTGATCAACAACATGTCTATCAGGTCGGGGGTCTTTGCGGGATCGCCGTTGACGCATCGGATAATTTCACCGGCTGAGGAGCGGGCGAAGTTTTCCGCATCGGATTTTAGGATCGTAATCCGGCCGGCGAGGTCCCGCTCATATTCGCAGTAGAGGATATACGCGCCACTGGCTACCTTGTTTTTTAGTTCCCAATGTTCGGCCTGGGCAACAGCCCGCTTTGTCTCGGCTTGCGCTCTTTCGCGCTGGAGCCTATCCAATTCTACCTGGACCTTCTGGCCGGTCGAGGATCGTCGCAGGAACGTCGACGCGTATTGCTTCACGGTGGCAAAAGAAAACAGTCCATCCCGATCCGGCCGCAACCGACCCTGCTTGCAATGATTGTAAAGGGCAGAGCGTGATACCTGCCAGCCGTTCTCCTTCAGCCAGGCCAAAACCGCTAATCTGGTTTCAAACGAATTCTGTTCCATTTGTTTCCCCATTTCCTTAACTCGTTGTGGCTGGGATTTGGCTTTCATGAATTATCTCCTACAAATGTTTTCAACCAACTTGTCCACCTCAGCGCCAGTTGACTGAACTTCGAAAGATGTTAAGTAGGCATCTAACCAATACTTACGTATCAAGATCATCCCGGTCGGCAGGCGCGAAAACCGCAAATCACCACGCTTCAACCATTCTCGAAATGTTCGTTCCGAGATACCAGCATAATTTGCAGCGTCTTTAGGTTTAAGCCATCCAGGTGAAGTCATTTTATCCAGTCCCCTTATCTCCACTCTCCACTTGTGCTTGTTGATCAGTAAACCATGCAATATCGGAGACACTATAGTTGAGCGCCCGTGCAATTTTTTCCCGCTCGTCTCGCCGCGCTTTAAATATGCCGCGCTCTATATACGAGTATCGTGATGGATAGATATTTGTTTGTAAAAATATTTGCCCTTGCGTCATGCCTGCCTTGAATCGAGCTTCGCGAAGTGACAGCATTTTTAACCCTCCATGTCAAAAAAAATGGCCGTAGTCTTTTTTGACTACGGCCACAGTAAAGCATGATGAATAATATTCTTCAGGAAAAATTTAAAAAGAAAGTTTAGTAATTTATATTTCTACAATTTATTGTAATCATTATTATAATACTCTTGTATCCGGTTCGCAGAATTATCTGAAAGCGTGCCGCCGTGCTTGTCATATAATCGTGTCACCTCAAATAATTCGCCGATTAAATCAAACAACTGAATGCTGTTATAATGACCATAAGGAATACGGTTTGCCAGTGGTTTAATCGTCCCATACAAATCCCTGATCTGGCATGCCTTTACTTGAATTAGTGTTTTTGCTCGTTTACCAGCAAAAGCAATGCGGTCTTTGCCTCTCATACCGCCGATGGGCGCGTGCCCCTTTTTTATATCTTTGAGGCTTCTATAATGAAACTCAAATTTGTAACAAGGCATACCTTTGTAATAAACAATATAGCAGTCCCTTTGTCTCTCTAGCATTCGTATGTCTCTTCTTAACAATTCTTTTGTGTCATCAGAAATCTCTTGCCTGTTTAAGCATGTCTTCGCCGCTTTTATCGCCATGACAACTCTTTGGTAATGCCTCTTTTTTCCTTGTAGATCTGATCCAGCCGAGGCTATAATCTCGTTGTCATTTATGGGCGTTAAATATTCATATCCGTATGTTTTACACAGAACATCAAATACAACGTTGTCACTCAATCCTAACTCCCTTAATGTATCTACAAGTTCTTTGTTTCGCTTTATAAGAGCCAATGGCGTCAAGCTAGGAGATGTGAGGAGGGGATATAAAGGTATTCCCTTAGATCCGAAATCTGAGAAAATCTTTTCTTTATTCGACATGGCTATCCTCCGTTCGACAGTTCCGCAATATGGGAAATATCAGGGGCCAGGCCGTACGGAAACGGCTTTTCGGGCGCTACCCTAGGCCCCTAAAATCGGGTGTATCTTAACAATTTTTTACCAGCTTTGCAAACCCCTGCAACCGGGTGCGGATAGGGTGCGTTTCAAGGCAAGATAAGCACACTTCCCCATTATTGGCATTCAATAATATTAATGAGTTGCATCCATCAAGGCCCTCTGTCACGCCGGAGGGCGCGGGTTCGAGTCCCGCCGGCCCCGCCAGAAATATCAGGGGGTTACGATAAAATCGTAGCCCCCTTTGTTTTTGTGGTGCGCCACATGTGGATAACACACCTACAACTCCTCAAAATCGCTTCAGGAGAAAATCAACGATTACCGTTTGGTCTTCCCCCGATTTAGTGGACATCCCAAAGAGTTTCTCTTATAAACATA
>CAZSYH010000048.1:0-2129 GCA_964610735.1 uncultured Syntrophaceae bacterium
CGTTCGCCCCGATCAGGCCGTAGCAGTTGCCAGGGGTGAACTTGATATTGACGTCTTTGAAGATGACTCTCTTGCCATAGGAGAGAGCAATATTGGATGCGGTTATCATAGTCGTGTCCTTATAATAAAAACCACGGGTAAACTCCCCGTGGCATAGAGTATTTTCGGTTAGGAGGCTGTTATAGAGAAAGTCCCGACAAGTCGGGATTAATCTTCCTGAAGGGAAGGGGTTTCCTCTTCCGCGTCAGTAATGATCAGTTTATCCAGCTTGCGCTGTTTCTTTTCCTCTTTCTTCTTTTTCTTTTCCAATTCTTTCTGGCGTTTCTGAAATGAATAGTTTGGTCTGCCCATAATTCTGTCCTTATCAATACTTCGTGTTGGGCGCAAAAGAGACTCTGCGCTAAAAAAGACCCCGCGGATTTAAGTAATCAGCAGAAACTTCAACGGCAACGAACGATGCTTGGGAAACAACGAGGTTAACGAAGACAATCTGAAGGGAAGGAAATTTGCTCCCAACAGGGAATTTGCTTTTACTTGATGGAATGTTTATGCGTATATACACTATTGTGCGGATTTTGCAATGAAATAAAAGGGGCTCAGAAATGACAAAATTGAAAGCCCTAGCCCCCCAGGAGCGCAACCCCGTTTTCCCTGAACACCTTTTTGTAAAAATCGTGCGACAGGTTGAGATCCAGCAGGCAGTCAATCTCTTCCTCTCTGGGGTAGATAAGATTAGGGAAATCCGATCCGTAGATAATCCTGCCCTTATGGGTCTCAAGTACCTCTTTTTTCTGATCGAACATAAAACCTGATTGTGGGAGGAATGCCCAGGTCGTATCGAGGCAGATATTTGGAAAGTGATCCAGGAGCCTGATAAATTCCCCGTATTCTAATCCACCCATGTGCGCCACATTTGCGGGCAGATTGGGGTATCTTTCAAGAAGCTTTATGAAATTATCTATACCGACGAACCTGTTTCCTATGGGGCCGTTTCCAACGTGCAAAAGGAGCCTTTTCCCTTTTTCAATGACCATTTCGTACAGGGGAAAGAGCCTTTCATCATGCGGATAGAACCCTTGGACAAGAAGCTGGAGTTTAAAGCCGAGTATCCTTGGATGGTCCAGGAGAGCTCTCGCCATATCGAGGGCATCATCATCGTCGGGATGATATGCCGCGAAACAGTAAAGTTCGGGATACTCTTCCAGTACCTTCAGGTTCCATTTGTTGAGACCCTTTGCCACCTCCTTTTTGTGGGCATAATTTGAATAGACGATGTATTCCACATTTTTCTCATGCAGATAATCTATACATTCTTTATAATGAAGTTCATGGATGACGTTCCTGCCGTATGCTGTCGAGAAATATTTCCAGATTGCGTTGAACAGTTTGTCAGGAAAGAGATGGACATGAAAATCGATTATCTTTTCGGGAAGTCCTCGCACTGTGCCCTCCTTTTGCCACAGTCATCGAAATACAGGGGAAGATTTACCACAAAGGTACCGTGAATACAAAATTAAATCATTTTCCGATAATCATTGACAATAGATACTTCCTGCAATAAAAGGAGTGTTCCGTCCCGACGAGTCGGGATTTCACGCGTGACAGATAAAAGAAGCAAACCAAAGAAAGGGTGTACTCTTGACGGGAACACTGGTTAACACAGGGTCTATTATTGCGGGAGGATTGATAGGGATATCCGCGGGCGGATATCTTCCTGAAAGAATCAAGACGATCATGGTACAGGCGCTTGGGCTTTCCGTTCTGCTGGTTGGTATACAGATGGCTCTTACAGTGACGAACCTTATCGTGACCATCGGCTGTATGCTGGCAGGCGCTATAACCGGGGAACTGATCAAAATTGAGTATTGGGTTGAATGTCTCGGGGAGTGGCTCAAAGAACGTACCAGATCGAACTCTTCGACCTTTGCGGAAGGATTCATGTCCGCTTCTGTCCTCTACCTTACGGGCGCGATGATGATCGTAGGCTCCATACAGGATGGCACTATCGGAGATTCGACAACGCTCTACGTGAAATCTCTCCTTGACGGAGTGATAGCGATACCTCTTGCATCAACCTTCGGCATCGGGGTTGCTTTTTCCGCGATTTCCGTGTTTCTGGTTCAGGGAAG
>CAZSYH010000048.1:2229-14366 GCA_964610735.1 uncultured Syntrophaceae bacterium
GATCTGATAATCTGTGAAAAACGACTGGAGAAGATCGGGTTCAGCCATAAGCGTGGTCAGAAAACGTCCGCGTCTCAGATGGAGGAAAAGATTCTGCGTAATATCCTGGATTGCCTGAACGATGGCCGACGCATTACAGAAATAGAACTTGGCAGAGACGAGCAAAAGATGATGAGCGGTTTTCAGTTTTTGACGGCAAAACAACTTTTGATTGTGCTGAACTCGAGTGAGGATACATTCGGGAAAAATCAGGAACTGTTGAAAGAGCTTGGTGAAAAACACCCCGTGGTCGAATTTGCCGGAACCTTTGAAATGGAACTGTCATCTCTGGACGATGATGAGAGACAGCTTTTCATGGAAGACATGGGGATAACGGAATCTGCCAGAGATCGTTTAAAACGGTCGGCGTATGAGATTTCCAGCTCCATCAGCTTCTTTACCGTGGGAACGGATGAAGTGCGTGCATGGAATATTCAGGAGGGCCAGCCCGCGGTTGAGGCCGCCGGCGTCATACATTCAGATCTTGCCCGGGGATTTATTCGCGCCGAATGCTTCTCCTATGACGACCTGATCGAATGCGGCTCCGAAAAAGGGGTTCACGACAAAGGGCGTTTTCGCCTGGAAGGGAAAGACTACATAGTCAAAGATGGGGATATACTTGCCATCCGGTTTAGTGTATGATCTTAACGGTTTGGGGGTAATCCCCACTTCGGGTTCAGACGATTACAGTGACATTGGGTACAACGATGAACACGTGCTTCCGAACAGCATGGCTGACGCTTCTCGTCGCCCTCTCTCTCCTCAATCCGGGACTCCTGTCTGTAGATTCCAACGGCTGTTCCCACGCCTCTGAACCAACCCCTCCCGCAAGAACACTCATAAAACCCGATTCTTCGAATGAGACAGTGTCGGCGTATGTCGTTCAGGTAACAGCGTGTAGCGAGGAAGAAAACGCGCGAGGCGTATGGGAAAGACTCAAAGATAAAGGATACACGCCGCATATCTGTTCATGGGAGGATTCCTCTGGCAAATTGTGGCATTCAGTTTTCCTCGGTGTGTACAAAAATTCCGCCGAAGCCGGGCTCGCGGCGCGCCGGTACCGGGAAGCGGAAGGGAAAGCCGTTTTCATCAAGACCCTCGACAGCCGTGTCATAGAGGCTGGAGAAACGGAGGACTCCCCTTCCGTTGAATCCGCGGACTATCGGCAGGCTGAAGCGGCTGTCCCCGGTAAGGAAGATGGCACTCCGGGAGAGTCTCAGACCGTCCGCGATGAAGAACTGAATATGCCGGGAGACGAGGAGTTAGGCCCGGAGTTTACCTATAATGGGTTCATAGAGTTTGAGAGCTTTGTCAATACCGGGAGGACCGGAAGTTTCAGAGAGAGGAACAAAAAGAACGAGATCAGGAATCGTCTCCAGATGAAATATGGGACGGAGAATCTCTTCCTCTATTCCGTCTCGAATATGTATCTGTTCCAGACGTACCTGAATGAGAGGGCGCCTGATCACTACCGGTACGCGAAAGATCAGCAGGTATCGAGAAACTTGAGGCTCTCGTCACGGGACGCCGAGCTGTCCTTTGACGAGCTTTATCTCAACTACGGCAGGGGAAATTTCAGGCTGCGCGCGGGGAACCAGATATACGGCTGGGGGACAGCGGATGCCTTTAATCCGACGTCATACTTCAATCCATCTGACATTCGGGAGATGCTTTTCAGGGACGATGACGAGAACAAAGTTGGGGTCCCCTCCCTGTCCGGGATGTTCTTCCTGGGTGATTATACGCTGGAGGCCGTCTTCGTACCGGTGCATATCCCTACAATTATGGCATCCGAGGGGAATTTCTGGGAGCTTTCGATCAATAGTTTTCCCCTGCCAATCGTCTTCGATGAGCCGGAGCAACTCAGCGGCGATATTGCCAACGTCGGTTACGGCGCCCGGCTATCGACCAGCAGGGGAGGGGTTGATATGTCCTTCAGCGCATACCGCGGCCCAGACAAGGACCAGATCTTTCTTCCATATGAAATAGTTGGTGTTCTTCCCGATGTCGCGGTCTTGGTAAAACCGCAGGCCGCTGTCGTCACCATGTTCGGGTTCGATGTTTCTGCGGCGCTGGGCGATTTTGTTGTACAGTTCGAGGCCGCTTATTCTCCCGACAAGGCGGGGATTGTCGAAAGGGGTCTTATTGCCAGCCTGATTCTTCCGTTCGAAATCGACAGGTCACACTTTCTATCTTACGCCGCTGGATTCAATTATTTCATTCCTATGGACAAACTGATAGAGGGACATACTGGAGATGCGATCTTCACCTTTGAATGGTTCAAATCACAATATCTGGAGAATGGACTCTATGCGCCTCCTATCACCGATATCGTCAGCTGTAAATTTCAAGACAGCTATTCCGACGGACGTGTTAAGACATCGGTCAAAGGTGTTTTCGACATGAAACATGGGGGAAAGATACTCTGGCCGAAGATAGGGTATGATTTTCAGAATGGGTTTCTTGTCGAAGCAGGGTATGTTCTTATCTGGACAGACAAAGGATCGACCTGGAACGGTGCTTCGATCTTCTCTTACTTTGAGGATAACGACATGTTGACGCTAACTGTTCGTTATGAATATTAAGGAAAAGTGGGGCCAGGAGACTCATTCTCAATGGTCCCGGAAGGATACCCTCTCCGACATCTCATACACAACCTTTGATTATATCTCGATATCCTCAGTGTATTTTTAGGGAAAACTATCGAGCACATCCACGAGTCTTCAGAATCGTTTCAGGAAAAAGTCAACGATTACCGCTCTGGAGCCTTCATAAATGAGGTATTTGAATAATTTTATTGCATAAATTGGCACACTGGACAGCGGGCGGGAAAGCAAGACCTAAAATTTGCATCATTCCCACCCTGCCCATGTCGAATGTGACCACGAAACCCCAAAGATCTCTTCGTTGAAAAGGCGATTAATTGTCTCTCGTGTATGCCGGCTTCTTATTTTGCTTTTTTGATCTCAAGTAGACCGATTTTTGAGAAGTTATTCTCGTCGCCGTCGTTAATCATGATGAGCTCGATCAAGCCATCGGACACAATGTCGCCGATCAGAATATCTTCATCGTGATCAACTATGTAAAGGCGTTTGCCGTCCCTGGATATAACACCGGAAAAACCTTCTTTGGTCTTTGAACTTTCATATTGTTTCTTGGTGTAGGAACGCTCGCCATAAAAAATTCGTCCTTGCTGCTCTTTAATCAACCACTCACCGTCGGCTTCCAGATAAGAAAAAAAGCCTCTTTGTTCGTGGTGATGACTATAATTCTCAGCCGTCCACTTACCGGTCAAGTCCGGAATGGGTGATCCGGCAAGGACCGCACCTGGAGAAAAAAACATAAAGGCTGCAAGCAAAAAAAGCATCGTACTTAATCGTTTCATGGTACCTCCTGTCTTCTGGTAATAAATAAAAGTTAATATGAACCTATTTTGCTGACTAACAATTTATACAAACCCACCGTAATCACTATTGATTATATTAAATTGATAATAACTTTCTGTTTCGCGACGGAAGTATAGAAAAAGTGGCCTTGTGTGTCAATAAAATAATGATCAAAACATATGCTATGGAGTTCCCTCCATCTCCGGGATGTTCTTTTTGGGTGACTATAAGCTCGAGGCCGCTTATCCCCCCTCCTCTACAGATATCATTACCTGTAAATTTGAAGACAGCTATTTTGATGGTCATATCACGACGGAAATCAAAGGCATCTTCGAAACGCGTAACGGAGGAAAGATATTCTGGCCGGAGATAGGGTATGATTTTCAAAATGGTCTCTCCATCAAACTGGCATATGCCGGCATATGGGGAGAGGCAGGAACAACATTGGATGGTACCTCAAGCTTTCATTGCTTCAAGGATAATAACGTAGTGATGGGAACAGTTCGTTACGAATATTAAGGAAAAAAATGGCTAGGGCATTTATTCTCAATGGCCCCGGGAAGGATACACTCGCCGATATCTCATACACAACCTTTGATTATATCTCGATATTCTCAGTGTATTTTTACAGGGGTTGTTATTGAGTTCACCTACAACTAAATGCAATTCTATGTCCAATTAAGGTGAGCATTTCCATTCATAAGCTGCACAAGAAGCATTAGCCTTCCATCGTATAGCCCTTTTCCTTGAAAAGCCTCAGGCAGGCAGCCACGACCTTGGGGTCGTACTTGGAGCCGCTATAGGCTGATATTTTTTCCAGAGCCTCATTTAAAGGGAAGGCGCTCCTGAAACTCTTGTGGGTTGTTAAATCTTTCAATGTAATGGCAACCGCCAAGATCCGGGCTTCGATGAGGATCTCTTCGCCTCTTATCCCTTGCGGGAAACCAGAGCCATCAAAACATTCGCGATGCTGGAGGATGATCTCGGTAATCGGCCAGAGAAATTCAATCTTTTTTAGGGTGTCATGTCCGGTTTTGGGGTAGCCTTGATACAGGGTCAATTTGATACCGTCCAACCGTTCGCTATCCTGAAGAAATTCGATGGGGATCGTCAACAGGCCGATATCATAAACGGCAGCCGCCAGTCCGATTCCCTGCACCTGAAAATCGGTCAGTCCCATCTCCTGGGCGATTGCAGACGTTAAGGCCGATACATGCCGATGGTGACCGGGAGCATAGGGCCCCTTCGCTTCAATTGTTTCAGAGATGACATCAATTGCGCCCTTCAGGTTTCTCTCCAGCTTGGCATGGCTCTCCTGGAGAGCTATCTCCGCACGTTTGCGTTCGGTGATGTTTGTCATCAAGGTACGGCACTCTTGCCCGTCCTCGGAGGCGATGGCCTCGATGGATACTATCAACCGACCTGTTTCGCCAAATGACTGGCTATCGGAACGTTTGGGTGACGGCGGACTTTTCTCCTGTTTGAGGAGCGCCGCCTCGCAGGTTTCTTTTTTCTGGCTTGCAAACACCTTCTTCAGAAAGGCGTTGAAGACGGGGCGGCCGGCCTCGGAAACGAAAAGCCCGAATCGCCGTTCTACCAGTCTCTTTCGCTCCAAGCCGAGCAGCCGCGCACCGGCCAGGTTTGCCCGGCGGATCGTCCCGTCGCGGTCCAGGGTAAAGTAGCCTACGGGCGCAAAGTCATACAGGTCGGTATACAGCGCCATTCCTGCCTCCAACTCCGCCCGCGACTTCTGCAGCTCCTCATTCTGCATTTCCAGCTCGATCTGATGCACCTGCAGTTCGTGGATAAGCCGCTGCGGTTCTTCCGCCGGAAGAGGCGTTGCACCTTTCCCAACGTGACCCTTCTTCCTCTCTTTCAGCTGCTCTTCCGCCTGACGGCGCAGTTCGGCGGCATCCGCCTGCTTATCCTGTGTCTTTTTCATGGCTGCCCCTCTTTCTTTCGCCGGGATGGGGTTGCTCCGGCGGTCTTCGCGCTTTGTCCGCGCTTTCTTTCCGCTTGATACCTATCTTCCGATAGCTTCAGATTCGTCTTCTGTTTTCCAATCCGTTTTTCCAGAACGGCCTGAGTTTTACGAAGTTCTGTCTCCAGTGTCTTGGAAACGGTGATATCCGCAAAGGTAATCACCACGCCGTCAATCCGGTTTTCCAGGGTGCGGTAGGGCATGATACGCACCAAAAACCAGCGCCCTTCGCCGCCGGAGACCTCCTTCTCTCTGGGAACCAGGGCCTGCAGCACCTCACGTGCATCTTCGGCCAATCCGGAATAGACCAGGTCCGAGGCAATGTCGGTGATCATCCGGCCCGTGTCGCCGGGGATCAGCTTGATGATCTGGGACGTCCTTTTGCTGAAGCGCCGCACTTTGAGCCCCTCGTCCAGAAACAGTGTGGCAATGTCCGTGCTGTCGAGGAGGTTTTTCATGTCGTTTCCGGCCCGGGACAACTCGTCCAGCTTGGCCTGAAGCTCGTTGTTGACCGTCTGCAGCTCTTCGTTCATGGACTGCATTTCTTCCTTGGAGGTGGTCAGTTCCTCGTTGGTGCTCTGTAACTCCTCATTGGTGCTCTGCAATTCCTCGTTGGCGGACTTGAGCTCCTCCTGGGAGGTTTGCATCTCTTCGCGGGTGGTCTGCAGTTCATGTCGGGCCTGCTCTATCTCCTGTTCTAGTTCCGCAATTCGGGTGCCATGGACGGAAGCCTTTGAGATTTTGCCCGGCGCTGTCTTTTCGACAGGAGCGCCCAAATCCGTAAAGACGATCATGACCGTACCCCGCAGTGCCTCGGGCTCGGCGATGGGTTGAAGCGTGACATCCACCGCCTGCATCCCGCCGTCGTTTCTCACCTGCACGCCCTTGAGAATGACGGCGTCCTTCTGCCGTACCGCTTTCTGAAAGGCAGCCGTCAGTTCGTAGCGCAGCCCTTCACGGGCCATTGCAAAGATGTTCCAGTTGGCCTTGCCGGCAGCTGGCTCCAGGTATTTCCCGGTACGCCCGCTGATGTAGAGGATGTCTCCCCTGTCACTCGTCAGCGCGGCCGCCGAGGCATATCGTGTCAGGAGCAGTTGATCTGCCAGCGTCTGAAGGTTGGGGGCGGGCTTCTGAATCCCTCCCTTTGCAGGCACCCTGGCCTCAAAGGGAAAAAAGGAGGAGGGAAACTCAACCGGCTCGGCCCCCATGGCGGAATCGAGTCTCAGGTAGAGCCGCGTCTTGCCGTCCAGTGGGCTGAAAAGATCGGTAAAGGCGCCGATGGTCTCCGCGCTCCCGAGAAACAGGATGCTCCCGGGGTTCAGGCTGTAGTGGAACAGGGGCAGGAGCTTTTTCTGAAGTTCTGGAGTCAGATAGATCAGGAGGTTACGGCAGATCAGCATGTCGAGCTTGGTGAAGGGCGGGTCCATGATGACGTTCTGGGGGGCGAAGACCACCATTTCCCGAATATCCTTTCCGGCTCGGTAGCCCCGCTCTTCCTGGATGAAGAAACGGCACAGGCGCTCCGGAGAAACGTCTGCAGCAATGTTGGCCGGATAGACGCCCGTGCGGGCCTTGTCAATGGCGTCCTTGTCCAGGTCGGTGGCAAAGACCTGAAGTGAAAAGCTGCCGGCAGGCTTCACCTGCTCCAGGGCCTCCTTGAAGACGATGGCCAGGGAATAGGCCTCCTCCCCGGTGGAGCAACCGGGCGTCCAGGCACGGATCACCCCGCCCGTCGGCCGAGCCGCCAGCAGTGCGGGTATGACCTTGTTCTTCAGTTGCTCCCACGCTGCCGGGTCACGGAAAAAGCTGGTTACGCCGATCAGAAGCTCCTTGAAGAGGAGCTCCGTTTCCTGGGGGTTCTCCCGCAGATACCGGACATAGGTTGCAATCCGGTTAATCTGGTGGAGGCCCATGCGCCGCTCGATTCGCCGATAAACGGTGCTTTTCTTGTACAGGGAAAAGTCATGGCCGGTCTGTGTCCTCAGCAGGATGAAGACCTTCTCCAGGGCGCTATGGGCCTTATCCTCCAGGGGCCGATCAGTCCGGTCGTTGAGGGGCGCGTGCTGGAGATAGGCCATGATCCTGCCGGGCAGTTCTTCCACCGGGGCGATGACGTCGGCCAGGCCCGCGTCAATGGCGCTCTTGGGCATGCCGTCGAACTTGGCCGAGGCCGGCGCCTGAACGAAGACCACCCCGGCCTTTTCCTTCATCGCCCGCAGACCCAGCGTACCGTCGGAGCCCATGCCCGAGAGGATGACGCCGATGCTTTTGTCCTGCAGGTCGTCGGCCAGGGAACGAAAAAAGAAGTCAATGGGCAGGCGGAGCCCCCGTGGCATCATTGGATCAAGCAGGTGCAGGATGCCGTGCAAGATGGACAGGTCGCGGTTGGGGGGGATCACATAGACGCAATCCGGCTGGACCTTCATGCGATCCCTGACTTGGGCCACCGGCATGGAGGTGGAGCGCTGCAACAGCTCTACCATGATGCCCTTGTGTGTCGGGTCCAGATGCTGGACCACGACAAAGGCCATGCCGCACTTCTCCGGTACGTTTCTCAGGAACAGTTCCAGGGCCTCCAGACCGCCGGCGGAAGCGCCGATACCTACGATAGGGAAGAACTGAGCAGCGACGCGTGAGTCGTCTGTTTGCGTTGCTGGCGCTACCTCTGTGACAGCATTGTCTGCTTTTGTCTGTCGGCGAGGGGGGTTTTTTTGCTTATTCATGGCTGAATTCTCTCTCTGATCGGTTACACAGGATGAGCAGGTTTTTGTAGGGTGCGCAGCAGGGCGGACATAAGCCACCCCAACTGCACCAAGTCAATGTATGAACTTACGCATTGGCGATAAAGTGATAATTGTTTGTGAATACGAGAAGTTAGGATTATCGGGGGGGGGGGGGTAGTTACTGCCGCGTTGCGAAGGTGGCTATCTAAGCAACAAGGCTTATTGTGGATTCCCTTGAACATTGACCCATCCCTGTGATGACTAATGTTGATGAAAAATTATGAGAATCAGGTTGGTTCGTTTACGCTTCCATTTTAATTCTACCCCAATACATCATAATGTCAACATTATTTAACACATTATTTTAGGGCATTATTTAGGGCTTTCAGATGTTGTTTACCATTTGATATCAGCAATTTTTCTTGCTCTGACGATTTGTGTAGTTCAGGAAGGACTCCTTATCTTTCCTATATATTTTTTCTTGATATGTAATTGCACGGGATTAATTTCTTGACAGGTCTTATTGGATAAATCATAAACATATCATGGAATGTTATTGAGCATCTGTAATCAGGAGGGTAGAGGTAGCCGACAGCAAAGGCCCGAACCCGTATTGTTTTAGATGGAGGTTGATTATCATGCATTCAAATTTCCGCAGGCCCGCAAAGTGCCGGCCAATGGCTATTGCCGGCATGTTTCTTGTCACAATTCTTTTACTGTCAATTTCAGCAGGCGCCGGTGCCAACTGGTGGGATAAAGGCCAGGAACTCCTTAAAACTATCGGGGCAAACAAAACGCAAACCGGTCTTTCGGTAGAGGAAATCGGTGCCGGGCTCAAGGATGCGCTTCGAGTTGGTTCTGAAAATGTTATTACTCAGTTGGGTCGTACAGATGGGTTCAATATGGATCCGGCCATTCATATACCGTTGCCGAAAAGATTAGATACTGTCAAATTAGCGCTGGATAAAATTGGTATGTCCGGTATGCTTCAGGAGCTTGAGCTGAGACTTAACCGGGCCGCGGAGGTGGCGACTCCGAAGGCAAAGAAACTATTCGGACAAGCTATCACTGAAATGACCTTTGATGATGTAAAAAAGATATATGACGGCCCGAAGGATGCTGCCACCCTGTATTTTCGGAAGAAAATGTCCCCCGCTCTGATGGAAGAAATGCGACCTGTGGTCACGGACAGCCTTGCGGAAGTAGGAGCTATTCAGTCCTATGATAACGTTATGAAAGAATATC
This sequence comes from uncultured Syntrophaceae bacterium, assembly GCA_964610735.1. Taxonomy (GTDB): domain Bacteria; phylum Desulfobacterota; class Syntrophia; order Syntrophales; family UBA2210; genus UBA2210. Next base: position 11,604 of record CAZSYH010000048.1, read on the forward strand.
GGTCCCTGCCGTTTGTGCCCGAGGTGAAAGCCAATCTGACAGATTATGTTGTTAAGGAGGGGATTAACGGGATTTTTTATTATATGGCCAAAGAAGAAGCTGCTATCCGCCAGAATCCGGTTAAGCGGACTACTAACTTGCTCAAGCAGGTGTTTGGCGCAAAATAGAGTCTTTTGCAGGCATAGAAAAGCTCAATCAACATTTCTAAAATCTTTATCGTAGCGCTTCTTTGTTAAAGGTCGAATCTCTCATATTTCTGTTGTACTCCAGTTTTAAAATCCTCAGTTCCGTCTTCCCCTTTTCGTTTGCCAGCGTCATGATGGCGCTGAAGGGTGTCAGGATGCCATCAACCGTTCGTATGTCGTGATTTTCGAGATACTTGTGAAATTCGCTCCCTTCGTAAAAGTCGATCCTCACAATGAAGTAGTCCGATTTACGCACATACAGCACCAGCTTGCTGTAGACCTTCTCACCGGTTTTTTTGACTGCTTCCACTGCGTAGCAGTCAGAGCCCATGGCCTTAGTATCACCCAGCAGTTTGTAGGCGTAATTATCGATGTTCCGCGAGCCGATATCTTCATAGTAAAAATGTGAATTGACGAAGGGCTTTCCCTTGTCGGAAGATGAGATCCTCTTTACCTTTCCCGACGAAAGCCTGAGCCACTGGTCATCGTCTTTTCCCTTGTGTGCGTGTGTCAGCAGCTTTATCTGTGTCGGTTTTGTAAAGGCTATAAGGATCTTGTCTTCGTCGTTTTTAAATTTCTTTATCCTGCTCTCAAATGCCTTTTCCATGACACTTTCGCCTTTATGTATCTGCATCAGCACATCGCTCACGGCGGTTTTTGCCTCCGGGAGGGCGTCGTTCTTTTCCATGATCTCCCTTCCCGTGAGCGCGAAGACGGGGTTGGAGAGGATTAATACGAAAAGAATTGTCAGAAAGAATCTTATTTTCATCTGCGACTCCTTTTTTAATTTAGTCAGTTATCCTGTTTAATCCCAAGAAATTTGTCAATATCCAAATGCCTGCTTAACCATGAATTGGACTGCGGTTTGTCAAGATTGATCCCGGTGGCCTTTATAACCGAGGGGAGAATAAGAAGTGCCCCTATCGTCGTGTTGATCATGGTGGTGGCGGTCAGTATGCCGAACATGGCTATCGGCAGAAAATTGGAGGTTATCAGTGTCGAGAATCCGAATACCAGCGCGAGCGATGTAAAGAGTATCGCTTTCCCGGAGATTGCGAGCGTGTGCCGTATTGTCTCGTCAATGCTCAATCCCTGCACCCTGTTGTGGTGGAAAGCATTGAGGAAGTGGATGGTGTCATCCACGCCGATCCCGATGGTAATCGCGGCGATAACGGAGGTTGCCATATCCAGGTCGATCTGCAGCCACCCCATGATGCCGAAATTGATGATAACGGCGATGCTCATAGGTATCAGGGCCAGGGGGCCCGCCTTTATCTGCCGGAACAGCAGGGCGACAATAAGGCCTACGACCAGGAGTGAGAGGAAGAGGCTCTGCATCTGTCCCTTGACAATATAATGGACCAGCTTGACATTCATCATGGGGAATCCGCTGATGGTGTAGGAGGTGTCCTCCGGCAGGGTTCTGTCCAGATAGTCCGCTATCTCATCGGCAATCCTGCTGATCTCCGTTGTCCCCACATGGTAGTCTTCCTTTTCGCAGAGCCGGGCTAGCAGGTTACAGGATCTGAAATCGATATCGACGAAGGGCTCGAACCCGTCGAATCTACCGTCCGAGTCTTCGTCATCCCCGGAATATATCTCCAGGTAATCGATAATATCCAAGGGATTATCCGGGATCCTGAAGAAGGATATGTCGTCGTTGTTCATAGCCATGTGCATGGTTTTGATAAAGTCCGAAAAGGATTCGGTCCTGCCGATATTGAGCTGGGGGTTTTCGTCAGAGACAAGCCACTGTCTCAGATCTTCAATCATGAGGAGAAATCCTGGGTCCTTGACACCATCAACCCTTCCCGAATCAATAAGAATATCATACGACCACCCCCCTCCGAACTTGTCACTGATGATTTCTGAGCTAAGCTTGACGGGGTCATATTCCCTGAAATAGTTCATGAACGATGTTTCTATGTTGATCCGGGATACGCCCGCCAGCGATATGGTTATGAGAATACCGACGACGATCAGCACCTTGCGATAGTGAACAATGGCACCCTTCGCCATCAGTGCTATGATCCGGTCAACCATCGTTGTTATTGCTTTGTTCTTTTTAAACAGCACGGAAGGTCTTGTCCTAGGCAGGAGAACGAGAGAGGCGGGAATCAGCGAGCAGGAGATAAAGACGGCGAACATGACCCCGATGGCGGAGGCAATCCCCCACTCGCGTATGGCCGAGACCTGACTGGTTGCCAAAGTCATGAAGGCGATGAAGGTAGTCAATCCGGCCAGAAGGATGGTCAGTGATATGCGGGACATGGATACGGAGAGTCCCGCGCGCTTATCCATCTTCATGATGGCATTGAAATCGGAGTAATACTGGTTGAGCAGGTGGATGGCATATGAACTTCCCACGGCGATCATCAGGGGCGGGATGGAGACGCCGACCCCAGTGATCCGGTATCCGATATACCCCATGAGACCCAGGATCCACAGCTCCGCCAGCCCAAGAGTTACAAATGGGAGTATCACACCCCGGACCGACCGGAAATTCACATAGAAGACGATAATGACAACCAGCAGGACAAGGGGAATATTCCTGAACAGGTCCGAATGCATATAATCG
>CAZSYH010000049.1:0-13598 GCA_964610735.1 uncultured Syntrophaceae bacterium
TACATACACAGTAATCAGGTAACTCATTTGGTCTGTGTTATAAAGGAAATAGGGGGATTTTACTCCTTGACATACCAGCCGTTTTTGTCGACTATACAAAAGCTTTAACGAAATAACAAAAGGTATCATGTTCTGAACAACAAACGATCTTTTTCCCTTAAAATAAAAAGGTCCTAAAAATGGCAGAGAAACAAACAATACCCCGTTTTCTTTAAAATAGAAGCGGGGTTTTGTTATTGTAAAATATCAAAGGGAAGCTAAGGGCTGAAAGCATAATGAACAAACCGGAGATAAATGAATTAATAAAAAAGGGTGAGTCCGAAACCGTTGAGTTCAAGGAAACATTTGATAACAGGACGGTCGAGGCTGCTGTTGCCTTTGCAAATACAAAGGGGGGGCTTATCTTCATTGGTGTTTCCGATCAAGGTGTTAAAAAGGGAGTTCAGATTGGAAAGGAAACCCTGAGTAGCTGGACGAATCAAATATCTCAGGGGACTCAGCCTCGAATCATACCGAAGGTTGAATCATCGGAAATTGAAGGCAAAACAATTGCTGTTATTCAAATCAGAGAATTTCCCATCAAGCCCGTATCAACGAAGGGAAGATGTTACAGAAGGGTGGAAAACAGCAATCACCTGATGACCCCTCAGGATATCGCTGAAATGCATCTGCATTCTACCGGTACAAGCTGGGACAAAACACTGGCGCCGGATGCCACAATGTCCGACATAGACCCCGAAAAAATTAAAAGATACATCAGGCATTCAAAAGATGCGGGGAGAAGAGATGTTGGAGATGATGAAAAACCTTTAGAAATTCTTAAAAAACTGGAACTCGTCAAAAAAGAGAAACTGACATGGGCGGCGCTTTTCCTCTTCCGGAAAGACTCAAAACATCTTCGATCTCAGGGATTGATTCATTGTGGAAGGTTTAAAGAAGAAATCATTGTCATCGATGATCGAATGATTGAAGGCACGATTGTTGAGCAGATAGACGAGGCGATGGATTTCATCCGCAAAAATATCAATGTTAAATTTGTTATTACCGGACGACCACAGCGAGAGGAGGTATGGGATTACCCTCTTGAAGCGTTACGGGAAGCCATCATAAATGCTGTGTGTCACCGGGACTATACAATGCCGTCAAATACAGAGGTAAGAATCTATGATGACCGGTTGACCATCTGGAACCCCGGTGGGCTGCCCATGGGTATGACGATGGAAGAGCTTTTAAAACCTCATGGGTCCGTTCTCAGAAACAAAGGTATCGGCGCCGTTTTATACGACATGGGTTTGATAGAGCAATGGGGAAGCGGAATCAGCAAAATGCAGAATCTGTGCACAACCGCGGGAATTCCCGAACCGGTTTTCAAAGAATACCAGCAAGGCTTTCAGGTAGAGTTTAGAAAAGACATTTACACAGAGGAATATTTACGCAAACTTGGGTTAAATGAAAGGCAACAGAAGGCTGTCCACCATGTTAAGACTACCGGCAAGATCACTAATCAAGAATTGCGTGAGCTGACAGGCGTCGTGATCAGAACGGCCTCACGGGATCTTGAAGATCTTGTTCGCAAAGGAGTGCTGCTGAAAATGGGGAAAACGGGGCGTAGCACGCATTATGTTTTGGCTCGCAAACTGGACACAAACCGGACAAACAGGACATGAAGCAGGCATCGATGCAAACTGGACATAAACTGGACAAACAGGACAGGGTACCTAATGCTCGGGAGACTATGCGTGTTTGGTATGGGGCATTAATAAGACATATGGGACATGAACTCGACAACTAAAGGGTGCCATGAACAAACCATGTGCCGGACCTTGATCCGGTATTGTTTGTCCGTGCCGTGGAAACAAACTCCTCAAAGGGTGCCATGGACAGACAATAACAAGAAGGGTGCCATGGACAAACTTGTTTGTCCGTGCCATAAACTCCTCACCTCTCAACAAGAATTACTGATATTCCTTGACATCCCAGCCTTTTTTGTTGACTATACAAAAGCTTTAATGAAATAATAGAAGGTATCATGCATTAAACAACAAACGATCTTTTCTTCCTAACACAAGAAAGGTCTAAAAATGGCAGACAACCACACAAAACCCCATTTCTCTCAAATAGAGGCGGGGTTTTTGTTTTTACAGTGAAGTCATTATGAAAGTATTCTTAATCTCGCTTAATCATGCGGGCAATTAAAATATAAGAGGGAAAAGTGGCAAAAAACAACAACGGTGCGAATCTCGGCTTTGAAAGTCAATTATGGGCGGCGGCGGATAAACTCCGGGGACATATGGATGCCTCGGAATACAAGCGTGTTGTCCTCGGATTGATCTTTCTGAAGTATATCTCCGATACCTTTCAAGCCAAATATAAAAAACTGGAGGCGACCAGAGAAACAAAATACACTGATCCGGAAGATCGTGATGAATATGCCGCCGCCAATGTCTTTTGGGTGCCCAAAGAAGCCCGATGGGAAGTCCTTAGGGCGGGGGCGAAGCAGCCTACCATCGGCAAACTCATCGATGACGCTATGGTTGCCATCGAAAAAGAAAATCCCTTCCTCAAGAACGTTTTGCCCAAGGACTATGCACGCCCCGCTCTTGATAAATATCGTCTGGGCGAGCTTATCGACATCGTAAGCACAATAGGCCTTGGCGACGATGCGTCACGCTCACAAGACATCCTGGGCCGCGTCTACGAATACTTTCTCGGAAAATTTGCAGCCGCCGAAGGTAAGGGGGGCGGTGAATTTTATACTCCCCAATGTGTCGTCAAACTTCTTGTTCAAATGATCGAACCCTACAAAGGCCGTATTTATGACCCCTGTTGCGGTTCGGGAGGCATGTTTGTACAGAGTGAACGGTTTGTCAAAGATCACGGCGGAAGATATCGTGATATTATCATCTACGGGCAGGAGTCGAACGCGACGACCTGGAAGCTTGCCAAAATGAACCTGGCCATCCGTGGCATCGATCCCAACCTTGGCTCACAACAGGCAGACAGTTTTCACAACGATCTTCACAAAGACTTACGAGCCGATTTTATACTTGCCAATCCGCCATTTAACATGAGCGACTGGGGCGGCGAACGCCTCAAGGACGATGTTCGCTGGAAATACGGCGTGCCGCCGGCAAACAACGCAAACTACGCTTGGATTCAGCATTTCATTCATCATCTTTCGCCGAATGGAATTACAGGCTTCGTTATGGCGAATGGTTCCATGTCCACTAATACGACAAGCGAAGGGGAAATCCGCAAAAACATCATCGAGGCCGACCTTGTCGACTGCATGATCGCCCTCCCCGGCCAGCTTTTTTACACGACACAGATTCCCGTCTGTCTCTGGTTTGTCACGCGAAACAAGAAAAACGGAAAGTTTAAGGACCGAAGTGGCCACACCCTCTTCATCGATGCCCGCAAGATGGGAACCCTCATAGACCGAGTTCATCGTGAATTATCAGACGATGAAATCAGTAAAATAGCAGACACCTACCACGCCTGGAGAGGCGAACCGATAACTCCCGCTACCCTTGTGGGAGAAGGCGGGGGTGAGGGGTACAAAGACATCCCCGGTTTCTGCAAGTCAGTCGAAACGAAAGAAATTAAGGAACACGGCTATGTGCTAACCCCCGGCCGATATGTTGGCGCAGAAGCAGTAGAGGACGACGGTATCCCCTTTGAAGAGAAGATGGCCAACCTCTCCGCCACATTATATAAGCAGTTCGCCGAAGCTCAAGAACTCGATAAGGTTATTCGTAAGAACTTAGCCGTATTAGGGTTTGGAAAATGAAGAGAAAACAAAACAATAAAGTGCTTTCCAGCGCAACCGGCACGGACCGGAAATCCAGAGGACGAAATAAACCGGATGTTATTATGCCTGCTCCGGCACCCTTGCAGGAAATGCCGGAAAAATATGGAGAGTTCCTGACTAAGTTGAAAGAGAGGATTAGCCGCGAGCGTTTCAAGGCTATACTGTCGGCGAATTCAGCTCTGGTTCTCATGTACTGGGACATCGGCCAATCCATTTTGGAACGGCAACGTGACAAAGGCTGGGGAGCAAAGGTGATCGACCGTCTTTCACATGACCTGAAAAAAGCCTTTCCCGATATGAGCGGATTTTCTCCGCGCAATCTCAAATACATGCGCAAATTCGCCGAATCCTGGTCAGACAGGATAATAGTGCAAGAGGTGCTTGCACAAATTACCTGGTATCACAATCTGGCTTTACTGGAGAAGTGCAAGGATATCGAGGTTCGCTTGTGGTATGCCCACAAAACCATCGAGCACGGGTGGAGCCGCAATATTCTCGCCATTCAGATTGAGACACGCCTCCATGAGCGGCAAGGCAAAGCAGTCAGCAATTTCTCGGCGGCTTTACCTCCGGCGGACTCCGATATGGCCGCTCAGATTTTTAAAGATCCCTACATATTCGATTTTCTGGGTACCGACGATCCACGCCGGGAAACCGAACTCGAACAAAAATTAGTCGACCATATTCAGAGCTTCCTTCTGGAGCTTGGCCAGGGCTTTGCGTTTGTCGGAAGGCAAGTGCATCTGGAAGTTGGAGATGATGATTTCTATATCGACCTGTTGTTTTACCACCTGAGACTTCGGTGTTATGTCATCGTGGAACTCAAAGCGACCAAGTTTAATCCCGGCCATGTCAGCCAGTTAAACATGTACCTTAACGCGGTGGATGATCTGCTCAGGCATCCTGACGATAAACCATCTATTGGTCTTTTGCTGGTAAAAGAGAAAAACAAAATGGTGGTTGAGTACTCTCTGGCCGGATACACAAAACCCATCGGCGTTGCCGACTGGGAACGGCAAATCACCAGGTCCTTGCCTGAAGAACTGAAATCCAGTTTGCCGACGATTGAAGAGATCGAGGCGGAGCTTGGAGGAACGGGGATGGAAGATGGGGAGTGAGTGGACATCTGCAACTATTGGAGAACATTTCGATTTGGTCAATGGTTATGCTTTTAAGAGCAAGGATTTCACCGAAAAGGGTGTACCAGTCATAAAAATCAAAAATATTAAAGCCGGGTATTTTAGTGAACATCATTTTTCATATGTTTTGCCTAAATTTCTTGAATCACAAGAAGATAAGATTGCCCAGTCGAATGACTTATTGATCTCCATGTCAGGGAACAGACATGATGGTTCACCTGAAACTTGGGTAGGAAAAGTTGCTCACTTTAAAAAAACAAAAAACTACCTGATTAACCAGCGAGTTGGGGCACTGCGGTTAAAAAAAGAAGGTACTCTTGATGCGCGATTTATGGGCTATCTTCTTTCTTCCTGGAAATATCAAGAGCAGTTTATTGCAATTGCGACAAGTTCTGGTGGACAAGCCAATTTATCTCCAAAACAAATTTTTGGTACCACGTTTGAATATCCCGACCTCCCCGAACAACGCGCCATTGCCCACATCCTCGGTTCGCTGGACGACAAGATCGAACTGAACCGCAAGACGAACGAAACACTGGAAGCCATGGCCCGCGCCGTCTTCAAGAGCTGGTTCGTTGACTTCGATCCCGTCCGCGCCAAAGCCGAAGGCCGCGACCCCGTCCGCGCCCGTAGGGGCGAATCGGGATTCGCCCCCAATCTGCCGCCCGAAATCCTCAACCTCTTCCCCGACAGTTTTATAGATTCCGAACTGGGACAGATTCCGAAGGGGTGGGAGATTAAGACGATTGGTGAAGTAGTCGAATTTGCGTATGGAAAGGCATTGAAGGCATCAAATAGAAAAACTGGAACTGTCCCTGTCTTCGGTTCTAATGGTCCTGTAGGGTTACACAATGAGGCTTTGGTCAAAGGTCCCGGTATTGTTATCGGCAGAAAAGGCAATCCTGGAATCGTGACATGGTCATCAAAGGACTTTTTCCCTATTGACACAACATTCTATGTCAAAAAGATAGGTAACATTTCAAGCCTGATCTATCTTTTTTATGCTCTCAAAGATCAAGATTTGCCAAGCCTGAGCGCTGATTCCGCCGTTCCCGGTCTAAACCGAAATATGGCGTATATGAATAACATCTTGGTGCCATCTGACAAGGTGCTGTCAGCTTTTGACGAACAAGTAGTGCCTCTTTTTAAGAAGATCGATGTAAATGATGACGAGTCAGTTACTCTTGCCGCTCTCCGTGACACGCTCCTTCCCAAACTTATTTCCGGCGAGCTTCGGGTTCCAGATGCGGAAAAATTCGTAGAGGAGGTCGGCCTATGACCAATACTGGCAAGCAACTCAGCAATTCTTTTTCGACTGGTGGCGGCGGCGGACAATTCGAGGCACATGTGCAGGCGTCTTTTGTCGTGCTCATGCTTACTGGCGGGTTTGTACCTTGTATGCCTTGCTGGCCTATCAGCAAGATAAAGCTACAAGGGAAATTTGCCGGATATGATACCGATGATCTTGTCGTTTTTGTCGAGAAGCCAGGTAGTAACCAGAAGCGGAAGATTCTTGGTCAGATCAAGCATTCCATCAGCATCACTGAAAATGACAAAGTTTTCGGCGAGGTCATTCAGGCCGCATGGAACGACTTTAACAATACCAGTCTGTTTTCCAGAGGCAAAGATGCCATTGCCCTTATCACCGGCCCATTGAGCGCAACGGATGTCAACGATGTGCGTACCATTCTTGAATGGGCAAGGTACTCGGAAAACGCTGACGAATTTATCAAAAAAGTAGAACTGACTCATTTCAGCAGCCAGAGAAAACAAAACAAGTTACAAACCTTCAAAACAAATCTGAAAAATGCTAATGGTGGCAATCCTGTTTCAGACGAAATTCTTTTTGAATTCCTGAAACATTTTCACCTTCTTGGCTATGACTTAGATATCAAGGCCGGAGTCACTTTATCGCTACTTCATTCTCTGATTGGTCAATATTCACAGGAGAATGCACAGTCGTTGTGGTCTCGACTTGTCGATGAGGTGCAATCTGCCAACAAGAACGCGGGCACCATTTCACCAGAAAGCCTTCCCGATGATTTACATACCGCCTTCAAGCAACGGGTCTATGAGGTCATCCCTCACGAGTTTTCATCTGGTCAGTTGCCGTCAGCCAAGCCAAATTGGAATCAGTACCCATACGCTTCTGATCTGGTGATTGCCAATCTTCTTGGCGCATGGAATGAGAAAAACGCAGCCGATCTTGAAGTCGTTTGTCAACTCGCCAATGAGGAGTTTGGTTCTTGGATTCCCAAAATCAGGGAGATACTACAACAACCAGAAAGTCCAGTTTCCCTGAAAAACGGTAGGTGGCGTGTTACTGACCGGAAAAGCTTATGGCAGGCTTTAGGTACAAGGCTCTTTGATGATAATTTGGACAACTTGAAGCAGTGTGTTGTCACCGTCTTGTCAGAGCGCGATCCCCAGTTTGAATTATCTCCCGAAGAACGCTATGCCGCTATCATTCATGGGAAGGCATTGAAGCATTCACCAGAACTTCGGAAGGGTCTGGCTGAAAGTCTGACACTTCTTGGTACCCAACCCGACGATTTGAATAACTGCTCACAAAATAAGCCAGAAACTATTGCCGTTCTTGCTATTCGAGAAATCTTTGAGAATGCGGATTGGGTATTGTGGGGCAGCTTGAATAATCTGCTCTCGGTTTTGGCTGAATCATCCCCTGATGAGTTTTTGAACGCGGTTGAAAATGCGTTGCAGCAAACTCCCTGCCCGTTTGACGAGCTATTCTCACAAGAAGGCGATGGCATCACCGGCAGAAATTACCTTACCGGCTTGCTTTGGGCGTTGGAAACTCTCGCATGGGATGAGAAATTCTTGGTTAGAGTGTGTGTGATTCTTGGTGATCTATCCACCCTTGACCCTGGTGGCAACTGGGCCAACCGTCCGACCAATTCCCTCACGACGATTTTGCTTCCGTGGCTTCCTCAAACCACGGCGTCTATCAATAAGCGCAAGGTTGCGCTGCAAACTCTTCAAAAGGAGGTTCCGGCAGTTGCATGGAAGCTCTTGCTCAGCCTACTGCCAAACCAGCACCAGATGTCAATGGGTGCTCATAAGCCTTCATGGCGTAATACCATTCCCGATGATTGGGTAAAGGGCGTGACTCAAAAGGAGTATTGGGAGCAGGTTACCTTTTACGCTGAACTGGCGGCTTCAATGGCAAGTCATGACATGGAGAAGCTGAATGAGCTTGTTGGTCATCTCGACAACTTGCCCCAACCTTCTTTCGAAAAAGTTCTGGAACACCTGTCATCGGAATCCGTATGCAGCAAACCAGAAGACGAACGCTTGGCGCTTTGGACTGGACTGACTAAGTTTACCTCGAAGCACAGACGCTTTTCCGATGCAAAATGGGCTCTGAGCTCTGAAATCATTTCAAAAATCGAGGCTGTTGCCGCAAAACTTGCCCCCACCAATCCATCAAACCTTCATCGCAGGTTGTTTAGCGGTCGTGACTTCGATCTCTACGAAGAAAAAGGAAACTGGGAAGAACAGCGGCGGAAGCTCGATGAACGCCGTCAGCAGGCAATAAAAGATATCTTGGCCTATGGCGGAACGGATGCGGTAACCTGGTTTGCCGAATCTGTTAAGTTGCCTTTTCATGTCGGTCATTCCCTTGGTGTAATCGCCGAGCCAGAAATTGATAAAAGGATACTTCCAGCACTGCTGGAAACAGATAATAAGAAACTCGCACAATTCACAAGCGGCTATATTTGGAGTCGCCGAAATAGCAATGGTTGGGCATGGGTCGATGGACTGGATAGATCGGGTTGGTCAGTCTCACAGATCGGTCAGTTTTTAAGCTATCTGCCCTTTACAGCGGAGGCCTGGTTTCGTGTGGGAGCGTGGCTGGGAGGGTCTGAAGGTGAATACTGGAGTAGAACAAGTGCGGATCCTTATCAGTCAGATGGCAACCTTGAGGATGCCATTGACAAACTGCTGGAAAATGGAAGGCCCAATGCTGCAATCAACTGCCTGAATAGAATGCTCTATGACAAACAGCCGTTGGATAAGTCGCGAAGCGTGAAGGCTCTTCTTGCTGCGGTATCTTCCGCAGAACCCTCATACGCAATGGACGCATATGACATTGTTGAAATAATAAAGGCCTTACAAGATGACCCTGACACTGATCCCGAAGATCTTTTCCGGGTTGAGTGGGCCTACTTACCCTTACTTGATCGACATCATGGCGCTTCACCGAAGCTGTTGGAAAATCGGCTCGCTTCTGACACAGCATTTTTCTGTGATGTGATACGTCTTGTTTATCGTTCAAAAAAGAAAGACAAATCCGAGAAAGAGCCAAGCGAGCAGGAAAAGTCCATTGCTACAAATGCGTGGAGACTCCTTCAGGAATGGCGCACCCCACCAAGCATGCAGCCTGATGGTGTTTTTTCGGGGGAGAAATTTACACAGTGGCTTGAACATGCCAAGAAGGCGTGTGCTGAATCCGGGCATCTTGAAGTAGCCCTTGCACATGTAGGACAGGTTCTTTTTTACTGTCCACCTGATCCGCAAGGATTGTGGATAGATCAAACCGTCGCCAATGTACTCAATGCAAAGGATGCCGAGAAAATGCGAAACGGTTTCCGTACTGCAATTTTCAATTCGCGGGGGGTTCACTGGGTTGACCCAACTGGAAAACCAGAACGAGAGCTTGCCGAACAGTATAGACAAAAGGCCAATGAGGTTGAGAACGCTGGATATCAGCGTTTCGCTGTCACGCTCAGGAGCTTGTCGGAATCTTACGACCATGATGCGGATCGAATTATCGCCGAACATAAGGAGGGAAACGACATCAGCAAGAACGAGGAGAGGTCCAATGAATGACAAGGTCTCCAACATCACTGAAATCACCCTGGAACAAACCACCCTCGACTGGTTTCAAGATTTAGGCTACGACATCGCCTTCGGCCCCGATCTCGCCTTCGATGGTGTACGTCCCGAGCGAAGCGCGAAGGGCAACTATACAGATGTGATCCTGGAAGGATGCCTGAGGACTGCGCTTAATGATATTAATCCTGATATTCCGCCAAGCGCAATTGACGATGCAGTTCGAAAAATCATACTGACAGAGAGCCCCAGCCTCATCGAAAACAACCGTAAATTTCATCGAATGCTGACCGATGGTGTCGATGTGTCATACATGGAAGACAGTCGAGAGAACTTTGATAAGGTCTGGCTTCTCGATCTGGAAAATCTTGAAAACAACGACTGGCTTGTTGTTAATCAGTTTACCGTTATAGAGAACCAGAAAAACCGTAGGCCAGATGTGGTGGTTTTCGTCAACGGCCTTCCTCTTGCCGTAATCGAACTCAAGAACCCCGCCGATGAGAAGGCGACGATCCGACAAGCCTTCAATCAACTTCAGACATATAAACAGGACGTACCAGGTCTGTTTACATACAATGAACTGCTGGTCGTTTCCGATGGTCTTGAAGCACGGACCGGTACGCTGACCAGCGGATGGGATCGTTTCATGCCGTGGCGTACAATTGACGGTACGGATGTAGCCTCGAAAGGATCAGTTGAACTTGAAGTGCTTATTAAAGGTATATTTGAAAAGAGTCGCTTGCTCGACCTTATCCTCAACTTTATCGTTTTTGAAGATGATGGCGCGGAGATCGTAAAAAAAGTTGCAGCCTATCACCAATATCACGCGGTCAATAAAGCCGTCGAATGCACCCTGTCGGCATGCGGGGTTAAAGCCGAACCCAGCCAGTTATATGCCAAATTCCCAGTCCTAGATGAGATGAATCCTTTTGCGCTAAGGGAATCTGCCGCGCCGCGGTGGAAGACATCGACTCACTTTGGTGGCCGCCGTATAGGGGTAATATGGCATACCCAGGGGAGTGGTAAAAGCCTCTCCATGGCTTTTCTTGCCGGGAAAATTATAAGACATCCGGCGATGGCAAATCCGACAATTGTCGTCATCACCGACCGCAACGACCTGGATGAACAGCTTTTTGGGACATTTTCGCGGTGCCGGGACCTCATGCGTCAGACCCCCGTGCAAGCTGAAACACGTGTAAACCTCAGAGAATTGCTCGAAGTTCCGGCCGGTGGTGTCGTGTTCACAACCATCCAGAAATTCATGCCCGAAGAGAAAGGGGATGAGTATCCGATGTTATCCGATCGAGAGAATATCGTGGTAATTGCCGATGAGGCCCATCGAAGCCAGTATGACTTTATTGACGGTTATGCTCGTCACATGCACGATGCCCTGCCGGAAGCATCGTTTATAGGATTTACCGCTACACCAATTGAACGAGATGACCGGAGCACACCGGCAGTATTTGGAGATTATATAGATACCTACGATATGCTGCGGGCTATTGAGGATAAAGCAACTGTGCCCATATATTACGAAGGGAGGCTTGCAAAAATAGAACTCGATGAGGATGAGCGGCCTGCAATCGATCCGGGATTCGAGGAGATCACCGAGGGAGAAGAGGAATCAGAAAAACAGCGTTTGCGTACCAAGTGGGCCGCCCTTGAGGCAATGGTGGGAACGGAAAAACGAATTGCCCTTGTGGCGGAAGACCTTGTAAGCCATCTGGAACAGAGACAGGAAGCGATGACGGGCAAGGTGCTTATTGTATGTATGAGCCGTCGTATCTGTGTGGATGCGTATAACGCGATCGTGAAGCTCCGGCCGAAGTGGCATGGTGCAGATGACGACAAGGGCATCATAAAAATCGTCATGTCCGGGGCGGCATCGGACAGGCTCGAATGGCAACCCCATATTCGCAACAAGGCCCGGCGTGAAACATTGGCCAAACGGTTCAAAAATCCTGAAGACCCGCTTTCGGTGGTCATAGTTCGTGACATGTGGCTTACGGGATTTGACTGCCCGTCCATGCATACCATGTATGTGGATAAGCCGATGCGGGGTCATGGATTGATGCAGGCGATTGCACGGGTCAATCGTGTGTTCAAAGATAAGCCGGGCGGGCTTATGGTCGATTACATCGGCCTCGCCTATCAGCTCAAACGTGCATTAGCGGATTACACAGTAGCGGGCGGGCGTGGAGAAACCACAATTGATCAGGGAGAAGCCGTCGCTATAATGCTTGAAAAATATGATATTGTGGTGACCATGTATCACGGCTTTGATTATCTGCCTCTTATTAAAGTGAGCTCGGCTGAACGGCTGGCCGGTATCGCCGCCGCCATGGAACACATACTCCAACTTGAAGACGGTAAAAATCGTTATCTCGAATCGGTAACTGCATTATCGAAAGCCTTTGCCCTTGCAGTGCCCCATGAAGAAGCAATTAAAATCCGGGACGAAGTGGGTTTCTTCCAGGTAGTACGAAGCGCCCTGGCAAAAGCGACCGTCGAGGGTGAAGGTAAAACGCAGGAGGAAATGGATACGGCGATACAACAGTTAGTGTCACGGGCCGTGATTTCTGACGAGGTCGTGGACATTTTTGCGTCGGTTGGTTTGAAAAAACCCGATATATCAATTCTTTCGGATGAGTTTCTGCAGGAAGTTCGACAACTCAAACACAAAAACCTTGCCGTCGAAGTATTACGAAAACTCCTCAACAACGAAATAAAAGTTCGTTCCAGGAAGAATGTCGTTCAGGCAAGATCATTTGCCGAAATGCTCGAACAGACAATTATTAAGTATCAGAATAGGTCCATCGAAGCAGCTCAAGTTATTGAGGAACTGATTGGCCTCGCGAAAGAGATGCGAGAAGCCCAGAAGCGAGGTGAAAGCCTTGGGCTAACCGAGGATGAAATTGCCTTCTACGATGCACTGGGCGTCAATGACAGCGCAGTAAAGATATTAGGTGATGCTATCCTAAAGACGATTGCCCACGAATTAGTGACGGCCGTTCGCAGAAATGTTTCTGTCGATTGGACTGTACGGGAAAATGCAAAGGCACACATTAGGGTAATTGTAAGGAGAATTCTCCGTAAATACGGCTATCCGCCTGATAAGCAGGAAAAAGCAACGCAAACTGTACTGGAGCAGGCAGAGGTACTTTGTAAGGATTTTGCGGCCGAGCAATAGAGAAGAGTAAACTGTATGAAAAAAGATTGTCTGAATATGAATATAATTAAACTGATTGAAAAAAACATACCCTATGATCCAGATCTTCTCAATACATGGGAAGGTGGCAATTATAGTATGCTTAATAAACATATACCTCCTCATGTTGCAACTTTCCTGATTGATAAAGCAAAAAAACGCAAGATCGCGAATCAGGAATCTCGTTTATTCTCAGAGGCAATAGCGTTGAACTATTTCATTCGATCTGTAAAAAATAATGTTATCTGGTACAGCTCCTTCAAATGGCTAAGCTCATCAAAATGGGTAAAGTGTGAGGTCAGGAAAGAAATTGAAAAGAAATTTTGTCAAGATATTCATGAATACTTAAAGTCTGGTGAGAAAATAGACGTTGAATTTATGCAGAGTAAAGTCAGAAGTCTCAAGGAAAAAGATGGTGGGAAGTTATTAGGTAAAACAAAATCCGGTAAAGTAAAGAATCCGACGGCACCGGATATATGGTTCATCAGTAAAGACAATCAGCTTGTATTTGTCGAAGCAAAAAGAGATGAAGGTAGTGTAAGATATCTTGTGTAAATTTTAAAAGGTGTAGAAAAAAAGGCGCTTT
>CAZSYH010000050.1:0-13487 GCA_964610735.1 uncultured Syntrophaceae bacterium
TTCAGACTCCTGTCTGGAGATGTAGCGGAAGCCCGGAGGGCTCAAGCAGGTTTAAACTTGTAACCCAACGAAGCCCCCAGCTCCCGCTGGGGGAGGGGCCCTGATTGCAGTATTTGAAAAGATTGAAGTCGATAAATCAAAACGCTATTGTAAGCCTCTATTATTAAATGCCTTTTCCGTTGATCAATAAGTCTTAACCGGACAGTAGAGAGAGCTAATTGCCAAAATTTTTTATGGCTTGAGAAAATTGGGGTCCAGAAAGTCGGGATTTGGATACGTATAAAATCCCTTTCCACTTTTCACCCCCAGGTCGCCTTTATCGATCATGTCTTTTAGCGCTTTTGGGGGAACATCTTTAGAGTCTTTGGATTCATTGGCATAGACCATCTCGATATCATGAACTACATCAAGACCTACGGAATCCATAAGGGCAAAGGGACCCATCTTCATCCCAGTGAATATCATCCAGGCACGATCGATATCCGTGTGATCCACAAATCCATTTCCCCACATATACAGAGTTTCTTTCTTGATGGCTCTCCATACACGGTTAAAACAGAAACCAAGTATTTCTTTTTTAACCGTTAGAGGTATATCGCCCAGGGAACGTATGAAGTTTCTGCCGGCTTCAATCACTTCGGGAAGGGTTTTACTGCCACCCATAACGTCAGCCATGTTCATTCCCTGCAAAGGAAGGTAGAAATGGAGGTTTAAGCAACGTTCAGGCCTTCCGCTGATTTCCTCGAACCGCGATACAGGCATGGATGAACTGTTGGTGGCGAGAATACATTCAGAGGAGGTCAGTTCACCAAGCTGCTTAAAGATAGATTTCTTGAGATCTTCTATCTCCGGGGCTACTTCAATGACGAGTTGGGCGTCTTTTACCGCTTCACCAAGCTCCATTGTCTGTTCTATGGAGTCCCTGCATTCTTCCCACTTCTCCCACGGAACGAAAGGAGTTACTCCTTTCATCTGAAGGTCGCTGTGAATCTTGTCATAGGTTTTAACAAAAGCATTTTCCTGCGGGTCATATATCTTTACTTTATAGCCCGCATAAGCTGCTACCATTGCTATCTGTGAACCCAGAAATCCCGATCCAACTAATGTTACACACTTAAAAGGTTTTTCCACTTTTGCTTTTCCTTTCACTTATATTGCCAAATTTTATCCCTGCATACATAATGTTTGTAAGCGCTGACGGTTGCTGATTCATAGTTCACAGTTTTTTCAATGAACTATACAGCGATTAAAGCATCTTGGATATTGATTTCAACTCCCTGTCTTTTAACCGTGAATTGATAATTGTAAACCGTGAACGATTGCTATTATGATTATGAGCATGTAAATAAAATGATGAGGGTCGCTACCCGGCAGGATCTCCTCTGAATAGCGACCCTCTTTCATGTCACAAGAAACCAGTGAACTCAGTGGGGAAGAGTGTACATATTGTGGAAGGGATACCACTTCGTTTCAAATGCCCTCTGAGAATCCCTGAGCTTCTTCACAAAAGGATCCTTCGCTTCCATTTCACCCATATAATCATTTGCCCACTTCGTCATGGTCTTGATTGTATCATCATTCATCCTTACGATTTCAACACCATTCTCCTTGAAGAAATCCATGGCTTTCATGTTTTCACTTTCAAGCCAGAGCCAGTTTTTCAGTCTCATAACATCCGTAGCCGCCTTGAGCTGAACCTTGAGAATATCCGGCAGGGCATTATAGGCATCTTTATTGACGATGAACTCGATCTGGCAGCCGGGCTGATGAATACCGGGTACCATGACAAATTTGCAAACTTCCCAGAGTCCGAGAGTCTTGTCAAATGCCGGAATGCTGAATTCCGCGGTATCTATAACACCCCTCTGGAGGTTAGGCATGATTTCTCCGCCGGGCATGAATACAACAGACATTCCATTCTTTGTCAAAACGTCGCCCATGAGAGGCATCATTCTCATTTTCAAGCCCTTGAAATCTTCAATCGACCGGAGGGGTTTTTTTGCCCACTGGAAGTTTTCCATGCCAGCTTGTCCGACGAGAAATACCTTTACGTTGTATTTGTATTTGTCGAACATCTCCTGGTAGAGCGCATAGCCTCCGCCTTGATCATACCACATCGCCTCGCCAAGGGCATTGAACCCACCAGGCACCGCATTGAAGAGAGGCGCCATCGGTATGTTGCCGACCCACATGCCTGAATATCCATAATGTGCCTGAAGAATTCCATCATGAACGGATTTCAATCCCTCAAAGGGCGGCACAAGCGCCCCTGCTGGATAGATATCGAATACCAGTTTACCGTCCGTAATCTCCTTGACCTTTTCGCCCAGGCGTACCAAAGCCTCATGGAACTGCATCCCGGATGGCGTACAACCCTGAACTTTCCATACGATCGGTTTCTCCGCAGCCATGCCAACCGTAGTAAAGGTTAACGCCATTGCTACGACCAAAAACGCTACTAATACCTTCCTTTTCATCACGTACCTCCTTGTTTGTGTGTTAATAATCTACGGCCGGATCAATATCGAGCGGGTTGTTTACCTCCTTTCCTGTACTCGATTACAAGTTTTTTTTATTTACCTCCGGCTGGCTATTTCGCCCCCATCAATCCTGATTAAGCGCCTATGTTCCTATAATACTTATTTTTCAGGTTCTGGAGCATTCTTCTTAATTCCGCCTATTTTCTTCGCATATCTTACGTGCTTTCCAACCAGCCATCCGCTCTATCCAGCCAGGATTTTTGGCAAAAAGAGACAAAGCTGAGGAAAAAAGATTATGAGAAGCACGACGATTGCCTGTATTATCACAAAAGGCCAGACACCTTTATAAATGTCATTCAGTTCCACACCCACATTCAGGCCTTTTAGATAGAAGATGGAATAGGCAAAGGGCGGGGTGAGAAAAGACATCTGAAGGCTCGTACAGATGACGAGACCAACCCAAAGCGCATTAAAACCCTGTGCCTGAAGCAAGGGACCGAATATCGGCACTAGAATGAGAAGGATACCGACCCAGTCGATAAACATTCCCAGGAAAAGGATTATTATAAGCAACACTGCAAAAATGCCCCATCGCCCAAGACCAAGTGAGACAAGCATGTTCGTGATAACTTTGCCGCATCCTGCGTTCAGAAATGCCCCCGTAAAGATCGTTGCCGCAATGGCTATCAGGATGATCATGCTGGTCACTCGAACGGAGGAATAACAATTTTCCAGGAAAGTCTTCCATGTCAGCTTTTTGTAGGCAAGCGCCATAACCAGGGTACAGACACAGCCCACGGCGCCGGCTTCAGTAGGAGAAGCCACGCCCGCCAGTATCGAACCGAGAACAGCTATAACAATAGATATTGGGGGTAACAGGTATTTTAAACCCGATATCAGTGATTCTCTTGAGAAGAAAGGTATTCTTTCCTCCTGTGGGAGATTCGGACCGTTCTCTGGATGGATTGTACAGGTAAAGAAGATATAAAGAATAAAACCGGCTCCCATGAGAAGTCCCGGAACCATGGCACCGGCAAACATCTGAATTACAGACACGCCCGCCATTGGTGCATAAAGGATCAGCATGATGCTTGGAGGTATAAGAATACCTAGTGTTCCTCCTGCACATACCACTCCGGATGCAAGAGGCTTGGAATACTTGGCGGTAAGCATGGCAGGAACTGCAAGAAGTCCTATTGTTGTGACCGAAGCGCCGACAACGCCTGTTGTCGCCGCAAACAGGATGGCCAGTAACGTTGTTGCTATTGCCAGACCGCCTCTCACACCGCCCATCCATCTGTGAAGTATCTCGAAAGCCTTATCGGCCACCCCGGACTCCTGCATCATATTTCCCATAAATATGAACAGAGGAACCGCTGCAAATATATATTCTGAAAGCGTTCCCGAAACAATCCTGAGGGGTATCATCTTTATAAAAACATCGCCCCCTGTGAGATATCCAAAAACAAGCCCCACGGTCCCAACGCACATCGCAAACGGAAACCCGGTAACAACAAGAACAACCAGACTTGCCAACATTAAAACAGTAGTTAACTCAGGACTCATTGCCACCTCCTCCACCCGCAGCGATACAGGCTTTCAGGAACTCGGACACTCCCTGTAGGAAAAACAGGATAAAGCCATATAACAGCACCATTTTGAAGGGGCCCAAAGGAGGTCTCCACACACTCGCGTAGGACCTCTCACCTGACGTGATCGCATAAATTGTATTATCTCCAACGACTTTTACAAGTACAATGGCCAGAGGGAAAAAGAGCAAGAGATAGCAGACAATATCTACCCAGGCTATCGCTTTTGGAGATAATTTACCCAGAAACAGGTCCATTCGGACATGGTTTTTCATAAGCAGAGTATAGGCCATTCCCATCATCGCATATGAACCATACGTGATGTATACCATGTCATAGGCCCAGAAATTAGGCTTGGCAAAGACGTAGCGCGTAAACATGTCATAGGCCATGCCAAAAACCAGGATCAGAATCAGAAGGCTCCCGAGTTTCCCGGACCATTCACTTAGAAAGTCGATAGCCTTAATTATCTTCTTCATAGAATGCCTCCTTTCTTTTATAGAAGAACAACCACTATCATCAACACAATTTTTGGATTTACCTAACCCGGACAAGCCGGAAGCTCATAGATCAAAGGCTTTTGTTGGGTCTCGTACCTCAACCCAACCTACAAGTTCCATCTGAGAAATTTTCCATTTTTGTAAGAACTTTACAACCGAGGGACTAATACTTGACCTTATCGATACCTTTTAGCCCAAGAATGTCTCTGGTCTCTTGAGGCGTTGCAGGTTCGACTCCAAGTTCCCTGGCAATGCGAACAATCTTTGCAACCTGCTCTCCGTTACTCTTTGCCATGACGCCTTTTTCGATATAGATGTTGTCCTCCAGTCCCACTCGAACACTGCCGCCAAGCAGAATGGACTGAGTGCATATGGGAAACTGCATACGGCCGGCCACGCAAACCGAAAATTCAAAATCTTTTATAAGAGACCTGGCATAGTTTACCAGAAACATCAGGTTGTCGGGGGTCGCGGTTATTCCACCGAGTATACCCATTACGAACTGTATATAGACAGGGGGTTTTACATAGCCGTTATTTATCATGAAAGCCACGTTATTTATCATTCCCGCGTCGTAAACCTCGAACTCAGCTTTAGTGCCTCTCTCGTTAAAAATAGCCGATATTTCTTTCAGAGACTTAAACGTATTGGCAAAGATAAAATCTTCTGTGAAAGCGAGGTACTCCTTTTCCCATTCGTACTTGAACTCTTTAAACTTATTTACAGCAGGAAAGAGTCCAAAATTCATTGAACCCGCGTTGAAGGAACCAAGCTCCGGTTCAAATGCCATTACGCCGGATACACGCTGCCCCACAGTCATTCCCGGCGCGCCACCCGTCGTTATACCTACAACGACATCACATCTGTTTTTAATGTCCGTTATTACCTCTTCATATAGGTCAATATCAGAAACAGGTCTCCCCGTTTCCGGGTCCCTGACATGGATATGGACAACGGCAGCCCCCGCTTCACACGATCTTACCGCCTCATCGGCTATCTCTTTCGGCGTTATAGGCAAATAAGGTGTAAAGGTTGGTGTATGAAGTGACCCCGTTACAGCCGCAGTTACTATTGTTTTTTCTTTCAAAACTAATCCTCCTTTAATTCCAATGTGACGAAAGTTCTTTTGCCTTTCCAAAAAACATAATGTCTTCCGACCTGGCGATACCCTTTTCCATCATAGATATTGTCTCCCGTTACATAGCATGCTGAAAACGATTTCCAGGGAAACCAGCTATGTTCTTTAGAACACGGACAGGTTCCTTAACCATCGCTCAAGATCATTATACAAACGACTTCTTGATCACCATAAGGCACTCCATTGTGAGGTGTGTTTCCATCGAAATATATGCAATCCCCCTCTTCAATAATAAGTACTCTATCTCCATAGTGGAATTTCATGGTTCCCTGAAGGACAAAAAGCATCTCTTCGCTGTTATGCTGGAAGCGGAGCTTTTCCTTGCCGTTGAGGGGCACGTTCAGGATAAAAGGCTGCATGCGGCGGTTGGGGTAGTTATAGGCAATTGATTTATAAGAATAGCCGAACGTTGTACCTTGACCGACGATGTCAATTCTTTCGTTTTTTTTCACAAGGGAAATAGATGTTTTATGTGTGGATTCCCCTAGAAGGGCGGACATTGTTACTCCTAATGCTTTTCCTATCTGGACGAGCGTGCCGACAGGCGGGGCAGTTTGGGATTTTTCCAGCTTGGAGAGATATCCCTTAGAATAGCTGGTCGCATCCGACACGTCTTGCAACGTCAGGTTCCTGGCTTTCCGATATCTGCGTATATTCTCCCCGATTTCCGATTCTTTCATCATTTTACGTCACCTCGAATTAAGGGCTTTGCGTCAACAATCTATTGAGTTTCCTTTGGCCTTGGCGTGTATTGTATTAGTAAACAAAAATCCTCTCTTTGGAGACAAGTATATGAATGACGAATTCCTGTCAAGCATTTTTTTGCGTGTCTCATTTAAAAATTACGATCAGTTGCCCTGATTAGTTTTTAAGAAAACGCGGCCTGCGAGATCTGCACGCGAATCCCGATGAATCGTTATAAGTGTATACTGTACGGACGGTTGTGCATGAACTCGTGGATTTTTTAACTTAATAAGCTGTTCCGTAGAAACAGGAAATCCGTTGATATTGTATTTCTTAGAATGCTCTGAAAAATTAACTTAGCAAAAGGGCAAAACTGGAACATGAAAATTATTAAAAGTTTCCTTTTGGTCTTGATTACTAAATCTGGTTGTGTTAACGAAACCCGTGTAGATTGCAATTACAAAAAAGATGTTAACGTATCAGTATAGAATATGCGAAGGAGGGAAGCGCGGATGGAAGTTTTAGAGCAAGGCATTGGAAGGTTGTTTACGGATCCCGATGCCGACAAGGCAAGGGAGTTTTTCAGAAAGAAATCCCGCAGGATGGAAAATAAGTTTATGACGCTTAAGGATGCGATCGCGAAATACGTGCATGACGGCGATTATCTTGCCATCGGCGGATTTGGCGCGACTAGGAGTCCCATTGCCGCCTGCCATGAAATAGTCCGGCAGGGGAGGAAGAAGCTCGGTTTTTGCGGCCATGCCGTAACACACGATTTCCAGATTCTGGCCGCGGGAAAATGCTTTAACCGGTTGGATGTTGGCTACATAGTAGGACTTGAGGCCCGCGGTCTCTCAATGGTTGCGCGAAAGCACATGGAAAGCGGGGAAGTTGAAGTCACTGAATGGACAAATTACTGCCTCTCTGCTCGTATTAAGGCTGCTGCAATGGGCGTATCTTTTGTGCCCATAAGAAATATTATGGGTACAGACACATTCAAATACAGTGGTGCAAAAAAGATCAAATGTCCTTTCACCGGTCAGTATTATGTGCTCATGCCTGCTCTTTATCCCGATGTTTCAGTCATACACGTTCATGAGGCAGATATTTATGGCAACAGCAGGATCAGGGGAATAACGATTTCCGATCTTGACCTGGCCAGAGCATCAAAGCATCTCATCATAACGACGGAAAGGATTGTCTCGACGGAAACATTCCGGAATGAACCCACCTATACATCAATTCCCTTCTACCTGGCGGATGCTGTTTGTGAAGTTCCCTTCGGAAGTTATCCCGGCAACATGCCATACGAGTACTTTTCAGATGAGGAACATCTCGGAGAATGGCTGCAGACGGAAAAGGACGCCGGAGCCTTTGAGAAGTTTCTGGAGAAGAATATTTACAGCTGTGAAACCCACTTTGATTACATTCGAAAGAATGGAGGCATTGAAAGAATGTTCAAACTCAGAGCAAAGGAACTCAGGGTTGATAACAACGCAGAGTAACAGATATCTAATGTGCGAAGGAGGAAATAACGCTAATGGCTGACTATAATGCAATGGAAATAATGATATGCAGCGCCGCCCGGGAGCTTGAAGACGGTTCGACGGTTGGTGTCGGCACCGGATCGCCCTGTGCCGCCGCGATGCTTGCGCAGAAGACTGGTTCTCCCAATTTGACGATTATGTTTGAGGCGGGTGGCATAGCGCCCCAGCTTCCCGAGATGCCCATTTCCGTGGGTGATTCAAGAACTACTTGGAGGGCCATTATGGCCGGTGGAATGTGCGAGATTATGGAAACCGCATGCCGCGGCATGCTCGACTATACATTTCTGGGCGGCGCCCAGATAGATATGTACGGGAACCTGAACTCGACCCGCGTCGGCGACGATCACCAGAAACCAAAAGTGAGGTTTCCGGGAAGCGGCGGAGCGAACGATTTTGGGTCCTTTGCCTGGAGAATGATGGTAATGACGCTCCAGGACGCGAAGAGGTTTGTGGAGAGAGTTTCATATATTACAACTCCGGGTTGGCTCGAAGGCGGTGATTCAAGGGCAAAATCCGGCCTGCCGCTTAACGCGGGTCCCTACAAAATAATAACGAACATGGCGGTGATGGATTTTGAGCCCGAATCCAAGCGTATGAGGATTATTTCCATTAATCATGGTTATTCAGAAAAAGACGTTCTCGATAATTGCGGATTTGAACTCCTCAAGGCGCCCAGAATAAGCGAAACGTCCCCGCCTACTGATGAGGAGCTTCGCATACTTCGTGATGAAGTCGATCCTTTTAAAATAGTCATCGGACGTTAAATAAAAGGGGTCTGGTTCAGTAATCCTGCAAACGATCTGACTATTCGGCTGGACGTATTGGTTACTTCGAGGACTACTGTCACAACTGAAAGGTCACTTAATTTCGCGCTGCGCAATCCGAGCTTGATCGGCTTCATGCTGACACTCAGCGGAGGGACGTCCAAACGGGCCTCATACTGCTGTGATGTTGTCTTATTACGAGCGGTCGCCGTGTAGTGTGTAAAATTGGCACAGGCTGAGGCAAACCTCTTCTCACTAGGTATGCTTTTGGATTCTCCCGGTTGCAGTTCGCCGGTGATAGTGCCGCGCGTCTCCACCTCGGTCGGGCGAAGGAGTAAATGCCCGCTGAGAGAAAATTCGTATCCCGCCAGATCAATTACGGCGGTCCCCACGTTTTTGGCGGTCAAATTCATTCCGCCGTTAGCCTGTTCCTTGATGATGAGTTGTAATTTGTTCCGATCCGCGTCGATGGTGTCCAGATTGACGGCGGCATTGCTCGCGCCTGCGGCTGTGTTTCCCGCGGTCCCCACCTGGACTGTTCTCGGTCCGGCCGGTGGCCGAAAAGATCTCGCTCCCGATACTCCTGTTCGAGCGCGTGTCGATGGCTTCAATGGTTATTCTGTTGATGTCCATTATCGGGCTGAACTGACGTTGCAGGTTCATAGCCCTGCCGGAGCGGATATCCTGCTCCAGCTTGAACGGAGTGCCGGCCGGGGATGTAACGCCCGCTATACTGGTCTGCATGGCCCGGATCTCGTAGACATTCCTAACCATGTTCACGTTGGATGTGTTGTTGATGATCACAAACCAGTCTGTGCGCTCACTCTCTTTAAGAATGCGAAATTCTGTGAACTCGGCCGACGGGGATACCTCCGCCGCGGTGACTGCAACAGATTTCGGCTTCAAGATTCTAAGGTCCGTGGCCGAAGCCTGAACGGAACACATAAGCATCGTCAATGCGAGGAGTGTCATGAATCCTACGAGCTTTTTTTTATGTTGTTGCCTCCCTAGGTGTGTGTAAGTTATCCTGTGGGTGAAGTTTCCCGGAATACCCCAGTTTTATCAAACCTTCTGTCAAAAATTAGTATGGTCCCCGGATTATCCGACGGATGTTTGCCATCGCTTACTATACTGTTGTTATAATTGTTAAGGATATGCTCATATATCTATTTCTTCGCCATGATCGTGCCAAGGCGATTCTGAGCCTTCTGGACTTCCGGGTCCATCATGTAGGGCATCAGTTTCATCATGGATCCGGCCATTTTCAGGCCCATTTCACCAGCCCTTTCCTGGGTTTTTTTGAGTTCTTCTGGCAGATTGGATTCGTCCTTGAGCTCAGGGTATTTTTCAGAAAGTTTCTTCATTCTGGGCAACAGGTCCTCCATACCGTCGGCAAACTTGTTCATCGCCCTTACCACATCCTTTGCATTGCCTACCTTTTCAAGGTCGGCAATATAGCCTTCCATCAGATCGATGTATTCCTCGCTCACTTTTTCCGCGTCAGAATACTTGGCACTGCATCCGATTATCAGAAATGACATTGTCAAAAGACTTAAAAACAGGACTATGATCATTTTTTTCATGTTCTTTTCCCTCCATTGTTGATTTTTTGGTTAGTGATATTGATTACATATTCGGGCATATTTGCCTTGCACCCCCACACTGTATGTGAAACGGGGTATTTTATAGTCAGATCCTATCTCCCTCTTGTTGGATTTTCAGGGTTACGACTCCCGATTGTAATTACAAGTTATTAGAACAAATACGATTGTGATTGGTAGTACATCTTTACATTAAAAGTCAAGGATTTAATAGAGATGCTTTCAACATCTGGGGTTATGGCTGCCAAGGGCAACACCGCCGGCAATAACGACGATCAGCAGAAGAATAAACAGTATTGAATAAAAAAATTGTCTTTTATTCATGCGCAAGACCCCTCAGCCGGGTAAAACGACATCGCGCTCAATGAGCGCGTGCTGGAACTTCTGGTTGTTGACGGACAGGACGATGATCACATCAGCGATCATGAATACGACACCCAGCCCCGTGTTCAGGAAGATCCCTAATCCGGTGTTGCGAATCCTTCAACCCATCCTGTTGTTCCTTTATAGCGATTAATCATTTCCGCTCGTAACGGCAGACCTGCAAAATCTCCTCAAGGTCCGTAATCCCTTGAAAAACCTTCTGGATGCCGTCCATGATCAGGGTTCTCATCCCATCCTTGATCGCCATGATCCTCAATTCATCCGCGGCGGCCTTGTGCCGAATGGCTTTCTTGATCTCTTCCGTACTAAGGAACAGCTCGTGGATGGCAACGCGCCCCTTGTAGCCGCTGCCGTTGCAGATGTCACAGCCAACCTTTTTCATCAGCCTGAGGTCCGGGGAATAGCTCGCCCCGCCATGTTGCTGGAACCATTGGGCATCGTAAATCCGCACAAGTTCATCATAGGTCTGTTGATCGGGATGATACGGCTCCTTGCATTTTTCGCAAAGCCGCCGGGCGAGACGTTGCGCGAGAATCCCCAACAGGGCATCCGCGAAATTAAATGGATCCATGCCCATCTCAATCAAGCGGACAACCGTCTCCGATGCCGTGTTCGTATGAAGCGTACTGAGAACCAGGTGACCGGTGAGGCACGCTTCGATGGCTGTTTTTGCCGTTTCCGCGTCCCGCATTTCGCCGATCATGATCACGTCAGGGTCGGAACGCAGGAAGGAACGAAGAACTTCAGGAAAGGTCAGCCCGATTTTCGCATGCACCTGGACTTGTCTGAGCCCCGCCTGGGTAATTTCAACAGGATCCTCTGCCGTCCATATCTTCACTTCCTGTGTATTGAGATATTTTAGCGCCGAATGGAGGGTTGTCGTTTTACCCGACCCGGTGGGACCGACGCATAGAATGAAACCATTGGGCTGATCAAGGATGCTTTTTAATGCCGTGAGATTGGGTTCCGAGAAGGCCATCTCTTCGAGGGGCAGGGGTTTGGAGGAGGTCAGAATCCGCAAGACGGCGTCTTCATTGCCGCCGACGGTTGGCGTCACTTCCACCCGGTATTCAATCGGATTGTTCTGATGCAGGACAATGATTTTACCGCTTTGGGGTTTTCGCCGCTCCGAAATGTCCAGGTTGGACATGATCTTGAGTCTCGAAATGATCGCCTTTTTAAACATCGTCGGAATCTGGTGGGCCACTTGGCAGACGCCGTCGATACGGTATCGTACCTGAAAGGGCTGTCCGCGCTGGCCTGGCTCAAGATGAATATCGGATGCCTTCTGCGCATAGCCGTCCATGAGGATCTTGTTGACCAGCGTCACAATTTGAGAATCCATTTCATTGATCCCGGCTTCTTCCACTTCTTCCTCAATGGCAAGACGGTCGTCGGGCAGGCCGCCGATGATTTCATCTAAGCGGTATTCCTCCTTTGGGTAGTACTTGAGAATCGCCCTGCTGATCTGAGCAGATGTCGCAACGACCAGTTCGATGCGATGTTTGATGTAGAATCGCAGCGAATCCGGAATGGTGTAATCGGTCGGTTCCGAGGTTGCCACGACGACGCGCTCCCCGTCATCTTCCAGCGGCAGGACCTGTAGGCCATAGACGATGTCAGTGGATAGGCAGGCCAGCGCCTTTTTTGTAGGGATCCTTGTGTCAAGATCGATAAAAGGCAGGCGGAACTTGACCGCCAGCGCCATGAGAAGCTGGTTTTCGGTAACCAATCCTTCCTCAACCAGCAGCCTTCCAATTTTTTTCCTTTTATCGGCATCCTGATTTGACAGCGCCGCTTCCACCTGCGCCTTCGTTACCAGGCCGGCTTCGACCAGGATGTCCCCCACCCTCACCTGGGGTGATACCTTTCCGCTCTTATGGGCATTTTCGATGGCATTCTCGATGGCCTGCCGGGGCAAATCATGCTGCTCGGAAATAATGTCTCCCAGTCGTTTCTCCCGCAATATCTTCTGTTGTTTGAGAGCGTTATCAATGGAAAAATGGGTTACCAGTCCCTTGTCCTCAAGAATCGCCCCAATCGGCCGTTCTTCCTGATGAATCTTCACACCATGGGTCGTGAAAAAGATGAGTTTGTAGGGATGCGTCAGGTCCCGCGACAACCCATAAAAACCGTTTGTAAATTGCTGGTTCCTTAAAACGGCGACATGGTAGCGATTTCCCGTCACCGTGATGACTTCTTCAAATGTCTGCTTATGACCGGGAAACATCTTGGGGTGCGCCTTCGGCTTCATCAGGACACAGCAAACTTTTGAAAAGTGGAACATATGCATATTGCCGTTTCTTGACAATCTTACCCGGATCTCATTTTCAGCGGGCTCGAAGGGGCGGGCCAGATCCGCTTCTTCTCTTCGTCCGTCCATCAACTCCAAGATCACATCACAATTCATCGCAAGACCTCACTATATTTACATAAAATTGAAGGGATACACTTCCGCCCTGATTTCCGGGCGATCCTGACTGAGTGCAGCCCGGATCGCCCAGTCCGGTTCGGCCATTCATATTATCAAATCAGAAACCAGCCAGTCAAAGATTTGCGTCAAAAAAGCGAGACTGATTACGGCCACCCTGTATCCTTTGTTCTTGGGTTACCGTGAATGTCGTTATAATCAGGTATTTTCCATAGGATTGGCATCAATACTTCACGGAAGCGAATAACCTTTTTCCCGAAACAATCTCAGGCAGACATCCACCACATCCGCGTCGTAAAGAATCCCCCGGTTGTCCTCGATCTCTTTCAGGCCTGCCTCAATGCCCAGAGAGGCACGGTAGGGACGGTG
>CAZSYH010000051.1:0-13356 GCA_964610735.1 uncultured Syntrophaceae bacterium
ATGGCAAAAGAACAGGAACATCGGGGCGCGTCGCTTCTGGATGTCAATGCGGGCATGCCGGGCATTGATGAAAAAGAGACAATGCTGGACGCGATCGGGAACCTTTCCGTGGCCTCTGAGCTGCCTCTCGTTATCGATTCCTCGAATATCGATGTTATAAAAGCGGCGCTCCGGTTATATCCGGGCCGCGCGCTTATCAACTCTATCTCCGGGGAGACCAAAAAGATAGCCAGGCTCCTTCCTGTGGCGGCGAAATATGGGGCCATGTTCATACTTCTTCCGCTTGAGGATGGCAATGTCCCTGCAACGGCGAAAGAGAGAAAGAAGATTATAGAAAATGTGTTTGAAAAGGCCGCGGCCCTGGGCTTTACGAAGGCTGACATAGTTATTGATGGTCTTGTCATGGCCGCGTCGGCCGACTTTAAGGCGCCCATGGAGACACTGAAGACGATTGAATGGAGCAGCAATGTCTTCAAGGCCAATACAATTGTCGGCCTCTCCAATGTCTCCTTCGGGATGCCGGAGCGTAAGTGGCTGAACGCGTCTTTTCTTGCCATGGCGATCTCGAAAGGCCTGACCATGGCAATCGCCAATCCCGAGGTGGAGGAATTAATAAACGCTAAATTGGCGAGCGACGTGCTCGCGGGCCGGGACAGGGATGCCTCAAGGTATATAAACCATTTCTCACAAATGCCCCCAAAGGTGAAACAGGGAAACACCCCTTCTCACAAAACACCAGAAGATAGGGTATTTCAGGCCATTCTTGAAGGGAACAGGGAAGACATAGAGCATCTGCTTTCCGGCGCGATGGATTCAGGAATGGGTGCACAGAAGATAGTTGACGAAACCATGATTCCCGCGATCACGGAAGTCGGCGCGCTGTTTGACAGAAGGGAATATTTTCTTCCACAGTTGATAGCGAGCGCCGAAACGATGAAGAAGGGTATCGCCTTTCTTGAACCGTGGCTCGGGGATGCCAGACTGAACAAGAAACAGAAGGGAGTTATAATTGTCGCGACTGTAAAGGGGGACGTTCACGATATCGGCAAGAACATAGTAGCGCTGATGCTGAGAAATCACGGGTTTGAGGTGGTTGACCTGGGCAAGGACGTGCCTGCCCAGGTTATTATACGTGAGGCCGCAAGGGTCAAACCCTCGGTTATCGGCCTGTCAGCCCTGATGACCACCACCATGATAAACATGAAAGAGGTGATAGATCTCGCACAGCGGGAGTCTCTTGACTGTAAATTTATGGTGGGCGGGGCGGTGGTAACAAAGACCTATGCTGAGTCGATCGGCGCGCATTATGCCAGAGACGGTGTGGAGGCGGTCAGGGTGGCGGAAAAACTGCATTCTGACGCCACGAACTTATAAGCAAAGGAAAGAAAGATATGTTCGGGCACAGCGGCAGATATTTAAAGGTAGATCTCAGCTCCGGTACAATTACCGAAGAGACCTATGACGATACATTCGCCAGGATGTATCTCGGAGGAAACGGATTCGCGGCAAAGCTGATTTACGACAATGTTTCCCCGGCAGTTAACCCGCTGGATCCGGAAAACGCCATCGTATTCGCCGTGGGACCGCTTACC
This sequence comes from uncultured Syntrophaceae bacterium, assembly GCA_964610735.1. GTDB lineage: Bacteria > Desulfobacterota > Syntrophia > Syntrophales > UBA2210 > UBA2210. The sequence goes on from CAZSYH010000051.1 coordinate 1,593, forward strand.
GATACCCCCATATGGGGGACCAGCCGTGGACATGTTGCCTCCATATCTCCTCTTACGGGTCTCTTCGCCGATTCCAGTTTCGGGGGTGATTTTTCCGTCGTCCAGAAAAGGACCGGTTTCGATGCCGTATTCATCACGGGTAAGGCTGAAAAACCCCTGTATCTCCATGTGTCCGAAAAAGGAGCAAAGCTCCGGGACGCCTCAGGTGTATGGGGTAAGACAACAGAGGAAAGCAATGATATTCTTCAGGAGAAAGAGGGAAAGGGCTCGATAGCGGCGTCAATCGGCCCGGCAGGTGAGAACGGCGTCATATTTGCCAATATTGTATGCGGTGGTAAGAGGGCCGGTACCGCGGGGAGGGGCGGCATGGGGACCGTCATGGGAAGCAAAAACCTGAAGGCCATCGTAGTCAAAGGCGCCAGAAAAGCCGAAGTCGCCCACCCGGAAGAACTGAAGGCATTTCTGAAGGAAAAGCTTCCCGAGTTGAAGGAGAACAAGGGCGGGATGACAACCTTTGGAACCGCGGCATTGCCGAATATAATGAACTCCAGGGGACTCTTAGGCACACGGAACAATACGAGAGAAACATACGAAAACTGGCAGGATATATCGGGCGACTTCTTCATCGATAAATACAAGGGTAAACGCACCGCATGCCACGGCTGCGTTATTGCCTGCGGAAAGACAGTTGAGGTCGGCGAGGGTGACTATTCCGGTAAAACCGTCAAGATGCCGGAATACGAAACACTCTACTCGATGGGTTCAATGCTTGACAACAACGATATTAATTCCATATTCAACGGTAACCACTTCTGCGATCTCATGGGACTGGACACCATCACCATGGGGGTTACACTGGCATTTGTTGCCGAATGCATGGAAAGGGGAATAACAACAGAAGAGGAACTCGGAGGAAAGGTCTGTTTCTCCGACGGTAAATCCATGGTAGACCTGATAAGGAAAACGGTGTCAAAGGAGGGAACAGGAAAATACCTCGCCATGGGCTCCCTGCAGCTCTCGAAACTATTCGGCAAAGATTCCCATAAATATCTCTATGCCGTCAAAGGCATGGAAATAGCGGGACATTCCGCGCGAGGCTTACGGGAGATGTCCCTGGGATACTCCGTTTCCACGAGAGGCGGAAGCCACCATGACACAAGGCCTTTCTACCCCGGCACGCATCCGGACTCCGGTTTCGACAAAATCCCGGAATATGTCGTCAAAAACAACTACTTCACGGCCGTGGGAGACTCTCTCGCCATATGCCGGTTCATCGCCGAAGGCATGCTTGAACCCCCCTCAATAAGCGGCAGTATGGCAACAATGGTCAACCATGTAACAGGCTGGAGTCTCGATGTTGCCGGACTGGAAGAAATCGGCGAAAGGATCTACAACATTGAAAGGCTTATCAATACGAGACGCGGCGTAAGCCGAAAAGACGACGTCCTCCCCTATAGGGTCATGAATGAGCCGATTCCTGACGGGCCTTCAGAAGGAAAGTATTGCCCCAAGGACATGCTCGACACCATGCTCGACAGATACTATAAACTTCGCGGATGGACAGAAGACGGAATACCCTCCGATGATAAATTGAAGGAACTGGGGCTGGTATAGGAATATGTACGCTTATTACGTCGTTTAATGTCAATTATTACCTTCGCATGACCAGATGAGCCAACAATAACTGTGTCCCGTGCTCAGGCATGATTTCTCCATTTTTGGTTTTATCAAGTAATTTTACCTTCTCGATTTTGAAGTATAACGGTGTGCATCAGCGGCGCGGCCCCGCCACATCCGCCTGGATACGCTGGTTATCTGTTTTTATACTTTTCTGTAAAAAAATCTGCATAACGTTTGGATTAAAGAATTATTCATTTTTTTCATCATCCAGGTTTCCGCAATGCGTTTGCTTAAGAACCCCATAGTAGGAAATGAATGCGCTAAAAACAAAATACTATGCAGTCTGATTTTTTTCTGAATTATAAGCGCCCATTCATTTATCATCTCTCCTGAGCCCTCGCCAACAATACTTACGCCAAAAACTTTACCGAGAGAATTTGTGAAGACCTTAACAAAACCAACGCCGACATTTTCCGCAATTGCAGCGCCATAATCCTCATATTTTACAATTTGTGTCTCATGCTTAATCCCTTTTTTCTTAATATCTTCTTCTCTCATTCCGACGTATGAAACTTGAGGTTCTGTAAAAACTGTCCATGGAATAACGTAATTTTTATATTGGAACGCTGCGAATGGACTTACAGCATTCATAATTGCAAACATGCCCTGATGCATTGCAGCGTGAGAAAGCATGACGCCGCCATTACAGTCCCCTACAGCATAAATATGTTTAACGGATGTTCTGTATTTCGCGTCCACCTCAATGGCCCGCCTGTTGTATTTGACACCTGCATTGTCAAGTTTTAACGCATCAAGCTCAATTTTCCTTCCTGCCGCCAGCAATAATTTCTCAGATTTAATACAGATTCCATCCTCTGTGCGTAAAACTATTTTGTTATCCTCATTGCTTAGACCTGTTATCTTCCTTGAATTATAAACATCGATACCTTCTTTCCTGAAGACATCTTCAAGTAAATCACCTGCTTCTTTGTCACCAAGAGGAATAAGGAACGGATCCATCTGCACAATGGCGCACTTAGTGCCAAGTCGGGTGAACGCCTGAGCCATTTCACAACCGATGGCTCCACCGCCAATTATCGTCATACTCTCAGGAACTTCTGTCAAATTAAATACATTTTTATTAGTCAGGATATCTATATCTGAAATGCCATTAATTGGTGGCATCAGAGGCTCAGTGCCGGTTGCAATAAATATCCTCTGGGCAGTGACAGATCTCTCACCAACCCCGACCGTATGCGAATCGACAAAACTTGCGGATCCCTCACTTAAAACAAGAGTCACCTTGTCAAACATCTTCAATGTTTTTTTATCGGAAATATAGTCTAAATAACCGGCTATTTTCGAAAAAGGAGATTTGATGTCAGGTAGTTCTCCCTCCATCAAGCCCATCTCTCTGAGTTTTGATGCTGAATGTCTGAATTTGGAAATTCTAAGCAGGGACTTGCTGGGTATGCAACCTACATTCATGCATTCTCCACCAATTTTATTCTTTTCAATAGCACAGACTTTCAGGCCCATTTCCGCCCCCATTGCAGAGACAGCCATCCCTGCAGGACCCAGCCCTATACAAATTAAATCAAAGTCATATCTCATATATTTTCTCCTCCCTGAATTTTATCAGACAACGCAAAGCCTACGAGAACCTTGGAAACCACACAATAACCGTCTGGCAATGGGGCCGCAGCGGAATTGCCAGCCCGAGCTGCTGCGGTTGTTATATGGCATTTTTCTTTGCAATATTATCCACCACCTGGCGGACATCAGCTAAACATCAGTGTCCTTCTGGATTTTTCTGAGCGCAATCACATTGTCCAGCATTCTTTTCGGATGCAATTCTTTCCAGGGTTGTTGATTGGCCTTTGTTATCAGCATAACCTTTTTCAATGTCCTTCCTTGTATATCCAAAGCAATAGCAAACAAGTTCGTCATCTTTGAATTCATTTCTTTCCTGGGAATATGGCCCAATTTTAAGCATGGTCTTTCCTTTTAATCATGGTGATCACCAGAATGCTGCTCTAATACCCTAATAATTTGGAGTAAGGTTTGATTCACCGGTGTTGCCACACCATGAGTTTTACCCAATTCGATTACTTTTCCTCCAAAGATTTCAATTTCGGTTTTGCGTCCGGCCTCAATATCCTGCAGCATCGACGTTTTTCCCTGTGGCGACAAAACATTTAGGAATGAATACCATTCCTCTATATCCTGGTTCGTCAGATTTACATCCATAACATCCGTCAATGCAATTACTTCTTTCATCAAGGCCTCCATTAAGCCCTGGGCCTCCGGAGATGTCTGGAAAACTCCGTACGGGGCCTGCATCACAGCCGATGCCTGGTTCATCCCGACATTGACCATGAACTTCCACCATATCATTCTGATCATATCCTCCGGCGTTTCATAAGCGATTCCCGCCCTGTCAAATGCCTCCTGCACGCGGAGGACTCGCTGGCTGAGATGGTGCTGGATATTTCTGACTTCACCGAAATAGTGCTTCCCCGGCTTGGTATACGTTATCTGATTCCCCTGCCGTACGGCGTCTATCGCGACGGAGATGGCATACAGCACCTTGTCCATTCCATAGATAGAACCGATATATTCTTCACTCTCAAGACCATTCATAATAGATATAATGGTGGTTGAATCGCCTACAAGTTTTTCCAACCCTTGCATCGCTTCCTCGAGATGATGATGTTTCAGGGCCACGATAATCAGATCTGCTGGGGAAGCAGCTTCATCAGGATGAATGGCTGGGATTGCATAAGATTTTCGGTTGACTACCAGGCCTTCGGTTTTGAGCTTGCCTAAACGCTGATCTTTGGCAATCAATACCGTCGAAAAACCAGCCGTATCGAAAAACCTACTGGCGAAATAAGCACCCATTGCCCCGGCGCCAAGGATTGCTACTTTCTGGATTTCTCGCATTGATTATTCCTTATTGTACGAAATGTTTGTTTTAATCCATAACGTTGAAAAGAAAGTCCTCAATTCTTTCCATTTCTTCCGAATCAGGGTCATTGCCCAAAAAATGATTATATATAAGAGATGCTTCACGAAAAACGTACTCTGCAAAGCGCTGATGGTCGATCTTCCGATTGTTAGAAAGGCTCGAATTAGATAGTTGTTACCTTGAAACCCACCTCATCCAAGATAGGAGGTAGTTTGATGCCGACTCGGACTTCTACCGAATGCTGGGCACAGAATGTTTCTACAATATCTCGGATTAAGATACACTCAGTTTGATCTGGTTTACATATGTAATGATCCAAATCGAGATCAAATATCCAGAGTTTGGTACCCCTTTGTATTGTTTTACGAAGCCGTCAAATTTAAGTTACTTTGAAGAGTCTACGTATTCAACGATCTTTTTCGCCAGTGTATTTATCGTTTTCTCGAACTTGGCTTCGTTTTTTTCCAGCAGTGTTAATCTGAAACCCGGCAGTGCGGTAAAGAATGATGTCAGCGGCACCACGCATATCCCGGTGGATCCAAGGAGATAGTAAACAAAACGCTTGTCATTTTCTATATGGGCACTCGTTATCTCTTCCACGTAGGTTTTTATGGAGGCATTTTTTATCTGTAGATTCTGCTTGCCGTTGAGCACCGCCTCGTTGAACACGATAGTCATGTAAAAGGCGCCGTTTGTCCTGTTTACAACAATATACGGAACATCCTTAAGTATGTTGTATGCTATGTTGGAAAGCCTCTCATAATGTTTGACCCTGCTGTCTAAGTATTTATGATACTCGGGATGGGTCATAATCCTCGGGATGGACATCTGAGGCAGCGTAGTGGAGCAGACCTCAGACATCTTCTGTGTTAATATGGCGTCTATATATCTTGCGAAGGTCTCGTCCTTGTCGGCGTTGTATACCTCTATCCACCCGCATCGTGCTCCGGGCCAGGGGAATTCCTTCGAGATGCCCTTCATACTGATGGCGGGAACATCCCCGATGATGTCTGAAAGAGGAACGGTCTTACAGCCGTTGTACACGATATTCCGATAGGTTTCATCGAAAATGAGGAAGAGGTCATACTCTTTCGCGATTTTTACAATCTTTCTGAGGCTTTCTTCCGGATAGACGAATCCGGTAGGGTTGTCGGGATTTATGACAAGGGCGCCGACGATAGTGTTGTGGCTTTTCACCTTTCGTTCGAGTTCCGCGATATCCGGATGCCAGTTGTGATAGGGGTTCATCCTGTAGGTGTTTGGCGGAAATGAGGCATGATGAATCTCCGCGAGAAGATGGGTGGAATAGGTCGGTTCCGGCATTATGACCCGGGCATCGACCCTTATGGAGCTGTATGCCCGCGCAATCGCGTCTCCAAGTCCGTTGAAAAAGATAATATCCCCTTTGTCAAGCTGGTATTTTCCCCGCTTGTTTACCTCCTCCGCGAGAAACTCCCTGGTCTCTTCCATACCCTTGGTGGGGGAATAGGCATATGACATATCATTTTTCATGATGTCGGCCAGTGTATCCTTCATCCATTCAGGAATCTTTTCCCCCTTTATTACTGGGTCTCCGATGTTTTCCCAGGTAACATCAACACCATATTCCTTCAATTTTTCCGCTATATTTACTATATTGCGTATCTCGTATGCTATTCCTGCCCCGCTCTTTGCTATGTCAAATCTCATAATCGCCTCTTTTTCTGGAAGATTTCGTCAGTTTAATATAAATTGTAAGAAAATTCTACAAATAATTTATTTATTCGGGGTTCGGCGTGAGATATATGTCGGGAGGAGGACGGGAGAACAAGTTTTCCTTGACTTATATCTATTTTACTCTATAGATTTTCTGTCTGTATAGTTTTGAGAAATAGTTTTGAGAAGGGACAAGCGGCGTGATAATCGGCTGCCTGTTTCTTCCACCCTGTATTGTAGTGCTTTTGAGACTTGTAAGGAGAGATTTATGGGCAAGGGATACATGGGCAAGATCTTGACAGTTGACCTGACTGCGGGGGATATAAAAGAGGAAATAATACCGGATAATGTATATGAGAAATACCTGTCCGGAATGGGGCTTGCCGCCTATATCCTTTACAACAGGATACCCGCGGGAGCGGACCCGCTCGGTCCGGACAATATCCTGGGCTTTGTTTCCGGTCTTCTGACCGGTACTGGCAGCCTTTTCGCGGGCAGATGGATGGTCGTGGGGAAATCACCTCTTACCGGCGGCTGGGGTGACGCGAACTGCGGCGGCAATTTCTCACCCGCCATAAAAAGATGCGGGTATGATGGGATATTCTTTAAGGGTATAAGCGACAAACCGGTATATCTCTACATCGAGAATGGAAAGGCCCGGCTCCGGGACGCGTCTCATATATGGGGAAGGGATACGGTGGAGGCCGAAAAGATGTTGCTGGAAGATGCGCCTGTCGGCGCCCGGGTTGCCCTTATAGGTCCCTCCGGTGAAAAGATGTCTTTGATATCCGGTATATCCAATGACAGGGGAAGAATGGCTGCCAGGTCGGGTCTTGGCGCTGTAATGGGGTCAAAGAGGTTGAAGGCGCTGGTTCTGGTAGGCGCGAAAAGGATTCCCGTTCACAACAGGGAGGGAATAAAAAAACTGAGCCGGAAGTGTAACAAATGGGTTCAGTTCCAGCCCCCCTTCATACCCGGATCAACGACATCGTACGTCGGCGCATTGATGAGGGTGATGCCCACAGTGCTTGCTCAGGACGGTATGTTGTACAAGGTACTCCTCAGGAAATGGGGTACGGGAAGCATGAACCAGATGTCCATTGAGATGGGAGATTCCCCGATAAAAAACTGGAAGGGAAGCAATGAGGATTTTGGACCCAAAAAATCTGCAACCACTAATCCCGATGTATTCACGGATTGTGAGACGATAAAGTATCACTGTCATTCCTGTCCTCTGGGTTGCGGCGGGATCTGTACGATGACGGGGAAATACTCAGAAACCCACAAACCGGAATATGAAACCGTTCTTGCCCTGGGTGGACTTTGCATGAATGAGGATGTAAACAGTCTTTTTCAGCTTAATGAAACCCTCAACAGGGCCGGCATGGATACCATATCGGCGGGTGCAACAGCAGCCTTCGCCATTGAGTGTTATGAAGAGGGGATACTTACAAAGAAAGACACGGACGGTCTTGAACTCACATGGGGGAACTCTGGAGCGATAATTGCCCTGATAGACAAGATGATAAGCAGGGAGGGTATAGGGGATATTCTGGCAGATGGTTCCAGGATAGCCGCCCGGAAGATCGGGAAAGGCGCCGGGCAATTCGTGGTGCATGCCGGGGGACAGGAACCCGCGATGCATGACAGCAGGAATGATCCGGGTTTTGCGCTTCACTACAGTGTTGAACCTACACCGGGCAGACATACAATAGGATCAGGACTCTACTATGAAATGTTCCAATTGTGGAAAAAGATTAAGGGGTTGCCGAAGGCAGGGCCGCTTTATTTCAAGGGGAGCAAATATGTGGTGAATGAAGAGAAGGCCATTATCGGCGCAGCGTGCAGCAAGTTCATGAATGTATTGAACGGCGCCGGTCTTTGCATGTTCGGCTCTTTTCTGGGAGCGAACAGGATACCAACCTTTGGCTGGCTGAACGCGGCAACAGGTTGGGACAGAACCCCGGAAGAGTATATGGAGATTGGAGAGCGCGTACAGACGCTGAGGCAGGCATTCAATATAAAACATGGCATAGAGCCGAAGGATTTTAAGATAAGTGAACGTGCCGTTGGAAGGCCACCTCTGTTGGGTGGCGCGAATAAGGGCAGGACAGTGGATATAGATAAAATGATGGAAGGTTACTGGGGACAGTTTGGTTGGGATACCAGGACGGGCAAACCGGGCGCGGAATGTATGGAGAGACTTGGCATAGAGGTGCAATAATCCGGGACATGGAGGAAAGAAATGGCGTACAAAATAACTGATGCATGCAACGGATGCGGCGCGTGTAAGAAAGTATGTCCCGTGGATGCTATTCATGGAGAGAAAAAGGAACTCCACGTGATAGATGATGCGCTTTGCATAGAATGCGGGGCGTGCGGCAGGATATGTCCCAGAGGAGCGGTAGAGGATAGCTTTGGCATTGTATCTGAAATGATAAAGCGCTCCCGGTGGGAGAAACCTGTTTTCAATCGGAAGAAGTGCATGTCATGTGTTATATGCATAGACGCGTGCCCCGTGGGATGCCTCTCGCTGTCTGAGGCAATGCCCCGCGATCCGCACGGGTATCCCTATCTGGACAAAGAGAAGGCCTGTATCGGATGTGGCTTTTGTGCCTCTGAATGTCCAGTGGAGGCGATCACCATGAGCCACGATCGAGGAGGGGAAGAGCATGGATGATTTCAAAGAAATAACTTCGGGGAATAAACCATTTAAGAGGGCATATGTTGCCATAATGTTGTGGTTTGTCGGCAGGGCCATTCAAGCGGCGGCCAGGGTTGACAAAGATGTGAAAAGGGAATTTAAAAAACTCCCGGAGGGCTTCACATTCTGTCTTGGAGTTTTGCCAAAAGGCCCATATATGATTGTGGGTAAGAACGAAAAAGGACGCGTGAAATACCTGGGATGGAAACCTGGCGGCAGACGTATCGATCTTGATATGAAGATCAAGAATATTGAAGCTGCCATTCTGATGTTTACATTTCAGGAGGGCACTGCTGTCGCAACCGCCCGGGATCGCATGATAGTTGACGGGGAAGTCCCTCACGCTTGCGCGATTGTCCGTGTGCTGGATATAGGAGAGGTCTACCTGCTTCCGAAATTTATCGCCAGACTGGCGGTAAAACGGTATCCTGCATGGTCGTTTGGCCGGAAATATATCGGCCGGGTTCGAATATATTTCCGTTCGATATTGGGTTATTGATGGTTGAAAAACGGTTCACGGTTTCCGGTTACCAGTTCAACTGTGGACTGTCTTTACCCGTAAACTGTGAACCGGTAACAGAGAACTGTCCTTAACCCGTGAAAGGAGTACACACGATGTTCTTCCCAGATAATTATGAATTTTATTGTCCGGTAAAGATAAATTCAGGTAACAGGGCGCTGGAGCACCTCCCCGTCGAGCTGGATGCCCTGAACGCCGGGAAACCACTTATTATCACCGATAGAGAGATTGCAAAGAAGGGATTGATAAAAAAGATTGCAGGCGCTTTCAAGGATTCGGGAATTACAATGGGTATCTTTGACGGCACTCCACCGGTTCCAGATCTTAAACTGGTCAGAAGGCTTATGAATAACTATCGCGATACCGGATGCGATTCGATTATAGCAGCGGGTGGAGGGGCCGTTGTGGATATGGCCAAGGCGCTTAATATTGTGGTTTCCGGAAGACCTGAAGACCTCAAAGAGGTCGCGGGAGAAAATCTGATAAAAAATCCCCTGGGACCCTTTGTCTTTGTGCCGACCGCTTCCGGGACGGGTTTTGAGACATCCAGGTTTGCAACTCTGGGGGAATTGAGCTTTTCTTCGCGTTTTTTGATGCCTGATCTCGTGGTTATTGACCCTCGCATGGTTACAGCTGAAAAGGCGGACGCGGTTATTTCCACTGCGATGATCGCCCTTGCCCACTGCGCGGAGGCATATACCTGTCCGGCAAAAAATCCCATGACCGATACATACGCCTATGCCGCTATGCAGTTTGTAGGGGAAAATCTGGCCAATGTGGTCAAATCCGGCGACAAAAAAGGGCGCCTTGCGCTGGCCAATGCCGCTACTATGGCGGGTATTGCCTTTTCAAACTCCCCGAGGGGAATGGTTCATGAACTGGGGTGGACTGCGGGTGGTATCTCAGGACTTCCCCATGGAATATGCATGGGGATCCTTTTGCCATATGTCCTTGAATACAATATTAACAGTGAGGGGCATCACATGTCTGACCTGCTGCTTCCCATTGCCGGTCCCGAGGTATATGCCGGCACGGCAGAAAATCTAAAGGCCAGAAAGGCAATCAATTTCATCTACGATATGCAGCATGACATACACGATATTACCAGGGGTGGCATCCCCCTTACACTGAAAGACGCGGGCATTTCGAAAGATGCCCTGCAGGGTATAGCCGGTGCAACTGTCGGAGATGGGCACACTGGATTTAATCTGGACGATTGTATGGTGATCCTGGAACACGCCTGGGAAGGCAAACCAGTTAAAGACGGTTTACAGTTACCGGTTCACAGTTAAACCCTGAACTGACAACTGGTAACTGGTAACCGATAAAGGAGCAGGCCTATGTATTTACCTGAATATTACGAATTTTGCTGTAGGGTCAAGATGATCGCCGGTCATGACGCGCTTGAGAAAATTCCCGAAGCGCTCGCACAGTTACATGCAGGCAGGCCGTTAATTATCACGGATAAGGGTGTTTCCGGGGCCGGACTGGTTGATACAGTGGTTGATGCCATAAAGGGTGGAGTTGACATCGGAGCCATGGCGGATGACGTGCCGCAGGATTCGTCTCTGAAGGTTGTCAACCACCTGGCGGATGTGTACCGGGACAATAAATGCGATTCAATCATTGCGGTGGGCGGCGGTTCGGTTATGGACACAGCCAAGGGAGTTAATATAGTTGTCTCCGAGAATGCGGACGACCTGATGAAATTCAGCGGCGCCGGCGCATTAAAGAGGGCTTTAAGGCCGCTTATTGTGATTCCGACCACTTCGGGGACAGGTTCAGAGGTTACACTGGTTGCCGTGGTGAAGGATCATGAGAGACATCTGAAGATGGCATTTGTGAGTTATTTTCTCCTGCCGAATGTTGCCATACTGGATTCGCGTATGACACTGACGCTTCCACCGGCTATAACGGCGTCGACGGCCATGGATGCCGTGGCACATGCCGTTGAGGCCTATACAGGTCTGGCCAAGAATCCCATGAGTGACGCCAACGCGATAGCCGCTATCAGCCTTATCAGCAATAATCTGTTGAACGTGTTAAAGAATCCCTCCGACAGAGAGGGGCGTCTTGCCCTGGCGAATGGAGCCACAATGGCCGGAGCCGCGTTTTCTAATTCGATGGTTGGAGTAGTTCATACTCTTGGGCACGCGACAGGTTCCGTGTGCGGTGTTCCCCATGGGGTGTGCATGTCCATACTGCTCCCATATGGTCTGGAATACAATATGCACAAGAACGCTCATTTCACAGG
>CAZSYH010000052.1:0-9825 GCA_964610735.1 uncultured Syntrophaceae bacterium
AAGATCGCCGAAGGACGGGGATCCCCGGTGGTCATACGACCGGCCTACACCATGGGGGGGACCGGAGGCGGCCTGGTGTACAACAAGGAGGAGCTTCAGACCATCGCCGGCAGGGGGATTGCGGCGAGCCTTATCGGCCAGATACTGGTCGAGGAATCGGTCCTGGGGTGGGAAGAGCTGGAACTGGAGGTCGTCCGGGATGCCAAGAATCAGATGATCACCGTCTGTTTCATAGAAAACGTCGACGCGATGGGCGTCCATACCGGCGATTCATTCTGCACGGCGCCCATGTTGACGATCTCCCCCGAGCTGCAGGAACGTCTCCAGAAACATTCCTACGATATTGTCGAAGCCATCCAGGTCATCGGCGGCACGAACGTTCAATTCGCCCACAATCCGGAGACCGGACGGGTCGTGGTCATAGAGATCAACCCGCGGACGTCGCGTTCCTCCGCCCTGGCATCCAAGGCGACCGGCTTCCCCATCGCCCTCATCTCATCGATGCTGGCGGCCGGGCTGACCCTGGACGAGATACCGTACTGGAGAGACGGGACACTGGACAAGTACATCCCTTCAGGCGATTACGTCGTCGTCAAGTTCGCCCGGTGGGCTTTTGAAAAATTCCCGGGGGCCATCGACGAACTCGGAACGCAGATGCGCGCGGTCGGGGAGGTCATGAGCATCGGCAAGACGTACAAAGAGGCCCTGCAGAAGGCGATTCGTTCCCTCGAAATCAATCGCTACGGCCTCGGCTTTGCAAAGAATTTTCACGAAAAATCGCTCGATGAGCTGATGGGGCTCCTCTCCAAGCCGACGAGCGAGCGGCAGTTCATCATGTACGAGGCACTGCGCAGGGGCGCACGAGTGGAAGACATCCACGCGAAGACCTACATCAAGGCATGGTTTATCGAGCAGATGAAGGAACTCGTCGAGATGGAGGAGGAGATCCTCCGCTGCAAGGGGAGCACCCTCCCGGATGACCTGCTGATACGGGCGAAGAAGGACGGGTTCGCTGACCGCTATCTCTCGAAGCTGCTCGCCATCCCGGAGAAGGAGATACGGGAGCGGCGCATATCGCTGGGCATTGTGGAGGGGTGGGAACCGGTACCCGTCAGTGGGGTGGATGACGCGGCATACTATTTTTCAACCTACAACGCACCAGACAAGGTGCAGTCGAGCGGCAGGCGCAAGATCATCGTTCTCGGCGGGGGACCGAACCGCATCGGGCAGGGGATAGAATTCGATTACTGCTGCGTGCACGCGGCCTTTGCCATCAAGGATGAAGGCCTTGAAGCTATAATGATAAACTGCAACCCGGAGACGGTCTCCACGGACTATGACACATCGGACAAGCTCTATTTCGAACCCCTGACCGTTGAAGATGTCCTGAGTATCTACGAGAAGGAAAAACCGGAGGGGGTCATCGTACAGTTCGGCGGTCAGACCCCTCTGAATATCGCCACCGAGCTTGCCGAGGCGGGGGTGAAGATCATCGGCACCTCACCCGATATGATCGACCTGGCAGAAGACAGGGACCGCTTCCGTAAGATAATGGAAAAGCTGGGGATACCGGAACCGGAATCGGGAATGGCGAGCACCTTGGAAGAGGCCCTCGATATCGCGGGGAGAATAGGATACCCCCTGATGGTCAGGCCGTCGTATGTCCTGGGTGGGCGCGGGATGGAGGTGGTCCATGACGAGGAGATGCTGAAACGCTACCTCGCAGCCGCCGTCGATGTCGCCCCTGAGAGACCCGTTCTGATCGACAGGTTTCTGGAGAATGCCATTGAGGTGGAAGCCGACGCCATCTCCGACGGAACGGATGTCTTCATCCCGTCGATCATGGAGCATATAGAACTCGCCGGCGTTCATTCGGGTGATTCAGCCTGCGCGATTCCTCCCGTCAGTCTATCGGCAGCCGCAATAGCCACCATCTCCGAATACACGAAAAAGATCGCGCGGGAACTGCACGTTGTGGGGCTGATGAACATCCAGTATGCCATCATGGATGATGTCGTCTACATCCTTGAGGCGAATCCGCGGGCATCCCGGACGGTTCCGCTCGTTTCAAAAGTCTGCAATATATCAATGGCGCGGGTCGCCACACAACTGATGCTTGGAAAAAAGTTGGCCGATCTACATCTTAAAACCGGGACTGTACAACACTTCGGTGTAAAGGAAGCGGTCTTTCCATTCAACATGTTCCATGAGGTCGATCCGCTCCTCGGTCCGGAGATGCGGTCAACGGGAGAGGTCCTAGGAATAGCTGATTCCTTCGGCATCGCATTCTTCAAGGCACAGGAAGCCGCGGGCCAGGCACTTCCCGAAGAGGGCACCGTATTGATCACCGCGTATGACAAAGACAAAGGTGCCATACTTGAGGTGGCGAGAGAATTTGAGCGGCTTGGGTTTAAATTGAAGGCCACAAAGGGAAACCATCGTTTTCTGGCAGAGCATGGTATCAGCTCGGAGCTTATACTCAAGATGCATGAGGGACGCCCCAATATAACCGATGGGATAAAAAACCGGGAGATCCAACTCGTGATCAATACACCAAGTGGCAGAATGAGCAAGCATGACGATTCATACATCCGAAAGACCGCCATTAAATACAAGGTTCCCTATATAACCACGGCAGCCGCGGCCCTCGCCACCGTCAGGGGGATCTCCGCCATACGGAAAGACCACGGCCGCGTGAAATCTCTTCAGGACTACCACGCGGATATAGGTTGATCGGAATGTAATTAATTTTAAATGTTTAGTTGTGAATTGACATGGGGTTAGTGCCATGCCAATGTGCGGTGTTTTTAACTAATACTCCACCACCAAGAAACAAGGGGAAAGGCCCGGATCATGAAATTCATAGAGGAAAATTGCGGTGTCTTCGGCATATATTCAAAGAACGCTTGTGCAGATGACATCTATCAGGGACTGGACTTCCTGCAGCACAGGGGGCAGGAATACTGCGGCATTTCCACCTTTGACACGGAGATCAACCATATAACCCATCACGGGAGGGTCACCAACCTGTTCACAGGTGAAGAGCTGAGGAGTCTGACCGGCGCGTGGGGCATCGGTCATGTAAGCCTGAGGGACCGCCAGCCCATGAAATGGCTGACCAGTACCGGGGAGATCGCAGTTGCCTTCAGCGGCAATGTCATCAACGCTGACGCCCTCATGGAAGACATGATGAACCGGGGGAAATCGTTCTACAAGGGGTACGACATAGAAATCATCTCAAAGATTATTATCGAGGAGGGTGAGGGCGATATCGTGAGGGGCATATCCGCGCTCTCGGAAAAGATCAAAGGTTCTTATTCGCTGGTGGTTCTGACCGGGGAGGGCATTTACGCCTCAAGAGACATCTATGGATTCCGGCCACTCGTTCTCGGCGGGGACTCCGAGCGCTGTGCGGTGAGTTCGGAATCACGGGCCATTCAGAATATGGATATGGAGATCTTCCGGGATGTGGACCCGGGGGAGATCGTCCTTATCAACGATGATGGGTTTCAGACGGCAGGGCAACTCGACTCTCCGCGCAGGGCACACTGCGCCTTTGAATGGGCATATACCGCGAGCATCGATTCCATAATAGACGGCGTTTACGTGCAGGAGGCGCGTAATAACCTCGGAGAAAGCCTGGCACAGAGAGATATCGACGAAGGAAACGTGGTTGCGGACATCGTCGCGCCCGTCCCCATGTCGGGTGTGGGGCACGCGCTCGGATACCACAGGCGATCGGGTATCAGTTACCAAGATGTGTTTCTCTACAACCGTTACGCCGACCGCAGTTATACCCAGATTACCCAGGTTGCCCGCGAAAAGATGGCCAAGCGCAAACTATCTGTTCTTCCCTACGTTAAAGGCAAAAAGATTATTCTCTGCGATGATTCCATAGTGCGGGGGACACAGATCCTCAACAAGGTGATAGCCCTCAAAAAGGCGGGGACTAAAGAGGTCCATGTGCGGATTGCCTGCCCACCCCTCATGTATCCCTGCAGATTCGGAATTTCTACCCGATCTGAAGGAGAACTGCTGGCGCGAAAGCACATCAAGACGGGCGGCATCCGGTCGATGGAGCAGCTGATAGATCTGGAGGCATGGGTCGCCAGCACCATAGGTGCGGACTCCGTCGCGTTCAATACCATGAATGCCTTCGTGGCATCCCTGTTAATTCCCAGGGAAAGTTTATGTCTGCAGTGCTTCGACGGAATTTCGCCCTGTAAACCGTAGGGCAGAGATCCGTAGTTGGATCACATCTGTCAATCAAATGAAAGGTACATCATGGAAAGGGGATCTGCATAATCGTCAACCAGCCTTAATCCCCAGTGCAGGTGAGGGCCGGTAGATCTTCCGGTTGAGCCTGTGTAACCAAGAATTTTCCCTTTATCAGCAAAGGTGCCTTCCCGGACAACTGCCTTCGACAGATGGCAATAAATGGAAAAGAGGCCGAGCCCGTGGTTTACTATAACGGTATTCCCGGAAAAATAAAGATCCCGAGCCAAAACAACTTCCCCCGAATTTGAGGCCCTTACAGGGACTCCCCTGGGCGAACTTATATCTATTCCCCGGTGACGTGACACAAAGTTGTCATTAAATACCCTTTTTTCACCAAATGTTCCTGTTATCTTCCCCTTCAACGGCATGACAAACCTGCCGCTACCCAGCCAATCGGGTGTCGATATGCTATATATACAGCCAAGCATTTCCTTCTCGTTCTTTATTCTTCTTATATCCGCTGAGGTAAAGCTGGTAAAATGCCCGGCAACCTTTATTCTTTTTGAAGGAAATGTTCTCCCTGACAGGGCGAGCTTAAAGGGTATGTCCTTTTTGACACCACGGGAAGATTCAAGGTGAATGACAACATCATATGTCCCCGGCTCCATATCGAGCCCGGGCGCTATCAGGGCAAAATACTTCAACTTCGTATTGTCTGAGGTAAAAGTGTACTCTTTACCGTCAAAGGACAATACGGCAGAGACCGGCACGGGTGATTGCAGGGATATCTTTACAATCTCTCCCTGGCAGAGACTGCGATATTCCGAGCTTATTGTTACTTCTCCTTCATCTGTCGGGCTGACCAGCAGAGCGGCGTTTAGACTCACAGGACACAGCATCAGCAGCGCCAAACAGATAATCAGAAAACTTATTGTATTTGTCTTCATTCGCGAAACCTTACACCAGAAACACATAAATTTGAAGTTCCCTTAAACAAAAATATGGACAATCCCTGAAACATCTATTAGTACACCAAAAGCTTATAATCAGCACTCAGGGGATGATCATCCCGGCTTTGAATATTTCCGGTTTAATGTTGAGAAAAGATGTGGTACAAGTCGTCTCGAAGAAGAAAAGATTGAGACACAGAAATTATCTGAAAATAACACAAAGGATTGAAAGGATGTCGTTATGAAAAGAGTTAAGTGGCTTATGATTCTGATGCTTGGCGCCTTCACACTATCGGGCTGTGTTCCACTCGCTGTGGGCGGTGCCGCGGTCACAGGAGGATCAGGGGCATATTTCTACATAAATGGTGAATTAAAAACCGATTACCATTATTCATTTGACAAGGCATGGAGCGCCTGTGAAAAGACCGTGGCTTATATGAACGCGACTGACGTAATGCCTGTAAAAGAAATAAGCAAAGGAACAATAAATGCCGTCATAGATGGCGAGCAGGTTCGCTTTGTTGTCGAATATAAGGCAAAGGATCTGGCCACGGTAGCCATCAGAGTCGGCATGCTCGGAAACAGATCAGCGTCGCAACGTCTGCATGACAAGGTGGCTGATTACCTGCTGATTAGTAGATAACCGGAAACAGGAAGAGGGTGGACGAACAAGGTTTGTCCACCCTCTTAATATCTTATCACTGACACCCATTCAAAGAATTGAATTCATACCAATGTTAAGGAAATTGCTTCCCGGAATTGTCATAGGCAGCTTTCTTTGTATATCTCTCTTTCAGGGGCATTGATCTGAAAGGTATAAACGCCGGGTTAAAGAATGTGAATCCGTGAGAGGATACAACTTTTTTTGAAAAAGAGCTATTTCCATATACTATTTTCCCTTCATCTCATCTAGCCCATAGGCCTTAATCTTTTTGTGCAGATTGCTTCTTTCCAAGCCTATGGATTCCGCCGTTTTTTTCACGTTCCACTTGTTTTCCGCGAGTTTCTTCGCAATATAGTCCTTCTCAAACAGCTCTTTTGCCCCACTTAAAGAATCTCCATCCCCGGAGGAGTCAGGACGGCCGAGTCGGTGATTTTCCTTCGACAGAGGCGGTATATCATAGGCAGTGATGATATCCGACGGCGATGTGATCACCAGCCGCTCCATGATATTCTTCAATTCCCGTACATTGCCAGGCCAGGTATGCTCCATAAGCACGGCAAGGGCATCATCGGCAACATGCTTCTCCTTTTTTGATTCCTTCAGCGAAAATTCCCTGATGAAATGATCTGCCAGAAGTGGAACATCTTCTATTCTATCTCTAAGCGGGGGAACTTCCAGAGGGATTACGTTTAGCCGGTAATACAGGTCCTGTCTGAACCGTCCCTCCTCCATCTCATATTCCAGGTCCTTATTGGTCGCGGCCAGTACCCGCACGTCGGTATTGATAATTTTTGTTCCACCCACCCGTTCGAACTTCTTTTCCTGCAGAATTCTGAGGATCTTCGCCTGGGCTTTCAGGCTCATGTCGGCAACCTCATCGAGAAAGATGGTCCCCTTGTTTGCAAGATCGAACTTCCCTCTCTTCTTCTCGGTGGCCCCGGTAAATGCCCCCCTCTCATGTCCGAACAGCTCGCTCTCTATCAGGTCTTCAGGTATCGCGGCACAATTCACCTCTATAAAGGGCTTGGTGGAACGGCTGCTCTGCCGGTGTATCGATCGGGCAACGAGTTCTTTTCCCGTACCATTCTCGCCCATAATCAGGATCCACGCATTGGTGGGCGAGATGATCTGTATCATCTCTTTTAATTCAACAATGATCTTGCTCTTTCCGTCAATCTCGTGTTCCTGTCCATTTTTTAACAGTTTATTTTCTTCTTCCAGACGTATGATGTCCAGCGCATGATTCACAATAAGAACAATTTTATCAAGCGACAGGGGCTTCTCAATAAAATCAAAGGCTCCCAGTTTTGTCGTCGTTACCGCCGACTCAACTGATCCATGCCCGGATATCATTATAATCTGCATTTTGGGGTATCTTGATTTGATGCGCTTCAGGGTTTCAACACCATCAATTCCCGGAAGCCATATATCCAGCAGGACAAGGCTGGGGAGTTCTTCTTCTATGATGTCAAGACACTCCTCTCCGCTCTGCGCCGTCAGTACCTCATACCCTTCATCCGAGAGTATCCCCTTCAATGACAGGCAGATACTCTCTTCATCATCTACAACCAGTATCGTCTCATTCATAATCCAATCCTATGTTATGGGCAGTTCGATGGACACGATTGTTCCTCCATTCACGTTGTCCTTCACGTTCACAAAACCATTGTGGTCAGATATTATGGAACTCACTATTACAAGGCCAAGACCTGTCCCTGTCTTTTTGGTGGAAAAATAGGGTTCAAACAGTTTCATCTTATCCTCCGGCGTAATGCCTGGGCCGTTGTCTCCGATATCCACCCTGACCCTGTTATGTTTCTTATCATAACAGGTGCTGATTTCAACCTTTCCATCATGGTCCACCGCGGAGACAGCCGCAACCGCGTTATCGAGGAGATTGACCATCACCCTTTTTATCTGTTCCGCATCAATATTTAGCACAGGCACGCCGGCATCTTTCCGGAAATCAAAGGTTATATCCTTGTGGGCATCCTGGAAAAAGATTACGGAATCTCCAACAACCGCATTGAGATCATTCGGGAATGGATTCGTCACAGGCAACCTCGCGAAACGCGAAAACTCATTGACGAGATTCTTCAAGACTTCCACCTGATCTATTATGGTCTTCGTACACTCATGAAATACAGAATCCGACGCCCCTTCGATCTTATCCCCATATTTCCGTTGCAGCCTCTCGGCACTCAATTTGACGGGCGTCAGGGGATTTTTTATCTCATGTGCTATCCTCTTGGCGGCTTCCCTCCACGCAGCAATACGCTCAGTCTTCTGAAGCTGGGTAATGTCTTCAAATACGGCCACTACACCCATATAGTTGTTATCGTCGTCTCTGAGAATTGTTGCCGATACCAAAATTGCCATCACGCTATCCTTTACTATCAGCTGAATCTGTCTCTCCACAAAGCCACCATCGCTTGTGTTCAACTCCTCATAAAACCCTCTTACCATTTCCATATGTTCCGGGTTCAAGACATATTCATACTTCTTGCCTGAAATCTCCCTGCCTCTTATATTCAGCATCTTTTCCGCAGCGTTGTTTATTGTGCTGATTACATCGTTCCGGTCTATGGAAATAACGCCGGCTGAAACATTGCGAAGCACAGTCTCCATGTATTTTCCGCGTTGTTCAAGGTCTATATTTGCCTGCCCCAGTTCCAGACTGCTTGCCTTGAGATCCTTCGTCATCTGATTAAAAGATTCCGCGAGCACCCCTATTTCATCCTCCGCCAGGACATCTATGTGATAATCGAGGTTGCCGTGGGCGACCTCATGAGTTGCTTCCGCAAGGTCCTGTATAGGGACCGTTATCCCCTTCGCCAGAAAGAGACCAAACCACATTGAGGAAAAGATGATCAGGAGGGTTACGATGAAGAGTGTAATAATGTAACTGACCTTTATCGGATTTTTTAGCAGTCTTAGCTGTTCGTATTCTTCAGAAGTCCTGGAAATAATGGACATTCTCTCTTTCAATCTCTTGTCTATATAATAACTGACGGCTATGATCCCCAAGACCTCTTTAGGGCTGAAGTTGGAATAGAGCGGAGCTATCCCGCTTACCATGTCTCCCCCACCAACAGACATCACTATTGAAAGGCCTTCCCCCATAAAGGCATCTTCCAGGACTTTGGGGGAAAATTCAGGGGGCAGGATATCAGGATTACCGGGGTCCTTGAGGAACAGCTCTCCGTCCCTGTTATCAAAGCGCACGGTTATGGAACCAAGATTAAAATTCTTCTGCCTCTGTGTCAAAAGCGCCTTCAGATAATCTACCTGCTCTTTTTCATACAACTTGTTGTCGGTTATTTCAGATCCAATCTGTTGCGCGTAGTGTTTCGCATTATCGGAAAACTGCTGGTAGTAATCCTGGGCAACCTCAAGAGATAGATTGAACGCCCGGCCCATCTTTGTGTCAAACCAGCTGTCTATGCTGTATGAGAGAAATTGAATGGAAACCAGGAAAAGAGTGACTGTGGGTATAAGAGAGAGGATCATGAAGGCTACGACAAGCTTTGTCCTGAGTTTTGATCCCAGGATTCCCCGCCTTCGTTCAAATATGAGCTTGGCCAAATTTCTTACGATAAGAAAAATAAGGAGAATGATAAGGATAAGGTTGATATTAATCAGGCCGAAAATCAGTACCTCACTGGATATCGGCAGAAGAACCTCTATGCTGGAAAGGTGGCTTTCTATATAGGTGAGAACAATAATTATGGCTATGACAACTACTATTGCGATACGTTCCCTGCGACGTCTCTTTGATTCATCGGCATTCATACATGTACCATTCCGTCAGATATCATCCCGACGAGTCGAAACTTAAAGTTTTCATTGCGTCAAAACTTATGAAAACTGAGTCATGCACTACGTATACCGACTCGCTACGCTCCCGGTATTAATTCGACTTACAGTTTTCATTGCGCCAAAACTTATGAAAACTGAGTCATGCACTACGTATACCGACTCGCTACGCTCCCG
>CAZSYH010000052.1:9925-13068 GCA_964610735.1 uncultured Syntrophaceae bacterium
GTATTAATTCGACTTACAGTTTTCATTGCGCCAAAACTTATGAAAACTGAGTCTCATTAATAAACAAAGTCCTGCCTCAACCAGTCCGTTTCGAAATCCCACAGGAAAACGAAGAAGAAGACATATTCCAGATGCAGCGGCAGTCGAACCTTTTCAAGCTTTGCCTTTACTCTCAGATAGTATCTCTCGCCTTTCGTCATCTGCCTTAAAGATGTAAGAACAACGCCGTTCAGCTCCGACATTGCTATTTTTGCCTTTAAAAATTCTTTAAACTGTTCCGGGCTTTTTCCATCTTCGGCAAGTGCGACATACAGGATCTTCTTTACATTGTCGTATTTGATAGTGTGCCTTACTTCAAGAAAAGATTCTTTTTCATCAAACCAAAAACGACGCTCCCGATACAACTCCAGGACAAACGTAAAGGTGGTCGGGATTCCGGCGAGTATCGCCTTTTCTATTTTTTCTGTAAAACAATTTTCCACCTTGAGATAAACTAGCAGATTGTCAGACGTGTTTGTTATAAGCAGATCTGTTACCTTTGCCTTTGCCGCCAAGGATTCTGCCGGCAAAAGAAAAAGGCATAATAACAATATTAGAAGCTTGCCGCTGCGCATGTAATTGATCTCCGGCCTGTCAAACCTGACAGTTTTATAAGAAGTCGAGCTTTAGTACCGGAATATACTAAGGAAAGGTGGGCTAAAAAGCAAGGCTTATTTAGAGTGTAGCCGGCTAATTTCCGGCAAGAGACAAGATGTCATCCGGCGAATCATAGGGACGAGCATCGATTATCTCGTCGAACAATTCTCTTTCGCCGTTAAAATAATGGATCATCTCCCAGCATTCCCTGTGGTCAAGGAGTTTTCTAAGAAGGAGATTGTTTAACCTGTGGCCGGATTTAGATGCTACAAAGTGACCTATAATGGGCATACCGAGAAGGGACAAGTCTCCAATAGCATCCAGTATTTTGTGCTTCACAAACTCATCAGGAAACCTGAGGCCTTCCTTATTGATAACCTTCTCATCATTCAGGACTATCGCGTTATTCAGAGAACCTCCGAGTGCAAGACCCCTCGCCTGGAGATACTCGACTTCTTGAAGAAATCCGAACGTCCTGGCCGAGCAGATGCTCCTTTCATATGCGTCATGAGAGAAAATCATGTCATACGATTGTTTTCCTATCAAAGGGTGACTGAAATCTATGTTATAGGTAATTCTGAACTCAGGAGATGGAAGTATGGCCGCCCTGCCTCCATTGTCAGAGACAAACACAGGCTCTTTTATCACCACAAATCTTTTTGACTTGCCTTGAGATTTAATGCCGGCGTCTTTCAGAAAATCGACAAATGGCAGAGAGCTGCCATCCATGATTGGAACTTCAAAGGAGTCCGTTTCTACAATCGCATTGTCTATCCCCACTCCGAAAAGAGCGGACAGAAGGTGTTCAACCGTTGAAACTCTGGCTCCATTCGTTCCAAGGGTTGTTGCCAGTGTGGTGTCAGACACATTTGTTGGTTCCGCCCGGATCCCGTCACTCCCCGGCAGATCACTTCTGTAGAATACAATGCCTTCATCAACCCCTGCCGGCTTAATAGTCATATTTATTTTTCTGCCCGAGTGCAAGCCCACACTCTTGCAGTTTATTTCATTTTCGATAGTCTTTTGTGTATACATCTATCCTCCCTCTCGTATGAAGGGAAGCAATAATCATACCAGGCACAACACCGGAAAGTCGGCCATACACCCTGGCTACAACCTCTTGGAAGAACAAGGGTTATTGTTTTGAGATTATCATTGCCCAAAATGGCAATCGAGACAGGTTTCCAATGAGTGTGTCGAAAAAGCCACACCAATTATCGTAGGGGGGGGGCATAAAATCGCTCTTTCTCGCTGTAAATGCACCCACAGTATTGTTGCCTGTACATATCCATGTCCCTGGATACCCTGATTCCTTCTTTCCAACCCTCTCTGAAATCATGGTAATAAAATCCTACGCCATATTCCTTCCCAAGGTTCTCCCCAAGATCTTTCATAAAATTGTGATCCTGAAATTTGCTGTAGAGAAGCGTAGTGGTGAAACCGTCAAATTTACCCTTCTTTGCAATGTGCGCGGTATATTTCATGCGTAAGTGATAACAGTATCTGCATCTCATCTCTTCCCTGAAAACCACACCTCTGAGAAATTCCTCCATGGGATAATCATCGAATTTGATAAGTCTCATGCCAATACGCTCAGAGTATTTTATTACTGTATCAAGTCTCTTTTTGTACTCCGTATAGGGATGGATATTAGGATTATAGAAAATGCCCGTAACCTCGTGCCCATCTTTTCTTAATATATCAAGAGGGTAAATGGCGCACGGCGCGCAGCAGATGTGAAGAAGTATTTTCATAAAACATAATCACTCAGGTTCACAGGGAGCAGAGATACGATCTCCTGTTCCCTGACTTCTATCTTGAGACCTTTGCATAACGGAAAACTTAAAACAATTCTTTCTGGTTCCTGTCAGTCCATGGTCTTCCAAAGTGTTCGTGCGCAAGTTTTGTCGCTACTCTCCCCCTCGTCGTACGATGGAGAAACCCTTCCTGTATAAGGAAAGGCTCATAGACATCCTCAATGGTATTCCTTTCTTCGCCTATCGCGGACGAAAGGCTGTCAATGCCAACAGGCCCACCATCGAATTTGTCAATCAAAGTGAGTAGGATTTTTCTATCCATGAAATCAAAACCCCTATAATCCACCTCCAGCATCTCCAAGGCGTCTGTTGCAACTTTTCCCGTGATTACGCCATCAGCCCTTACCTGGGCAAAGTCACGGATTCTCTTTAGAAGCCTGTTTGCTATGCGCGGCGTCCCTCTGGAACGTCGGGCTATCTCCGGAGCACCGGCGTCATCAATGGGTATCGACAGGATATTCGCCGATCTCCTTATGATAATCGAAAGTTCTTCCGGTGTGTAGAATTCGAGCCTGAAGCTCATACCGAACCGGTCTCGAAGCGGGGAGGTAAGGAGTCCTGCTCTGGTAGTGGCTCCCACCAGGGTAAAACGCGGGATATCCAGTTTCATCGAACGCGCGGACGGTCCCTGGCCAATAAGGATATCAATATAATAATCTTCCATTGCCGGATAGAGGATTTCCTCCACTA
>CAZSYH010000053.1:0-13014 GCA_964610735.1 uncultured Syntrophaceae bacterium
GCGATACGGGAAATCTTTTCCTGCGCGAGCTTAAAACATTTGCGCTGTTTCTCCAGCGGCCCCGGACCTCCCCATGGTATATAATTGGACGGCATCGCTATTTCAAACCCCGCTGAAAGATTCAAACCATTTTCGGCCATAAGCTTTTTTAACTGGACCAGCGTATTTGAAACCTGGCCCGCATTTACCGCGATCGCAAAAATATAATCCGGGTGGGATCCCTTTAATGTATTGACAAATCGAACAACCGGGGCTGTCACTCCCCAGGTATGCACAGGAAAGACCAGGCCGACGATTTCTGAACTGACGGTCGTCTTTTCATCCTTACACCCTGAAATCGAAACCAGCTCAGCGTCAACCAATTCGTCAGCAACCCTGCGAGCCACCCAGAATGAGTTTCCTGTTCCGGTATGATAAAAAATCGTTGCGCTCATTCTGCCCTCCTGAGGCGTAGAATGCCACACATTAAAAAGGTCTGTCAATAAGAGTCATTCAAAACCTGAAACTGAAGAGTGATTCCGCACCCCCATTATTTAAAGAGCAGTAGGCCGATGATTGACAGTATGATCCAGCGGAAAAAATCGATTAGAGGGTTCAGGGCGCCGAAGTAGAGCAGGCCGATTATGATAAAAAAACCGTAGGGCTCAAGTCGTGAAAGCGAGTATTGAAGACGATGAGATAAAAACCCCATAAGAATCTTAGAACCGTCAAGGGGCGGGATCGGAATCAGATTGAACGCCGCCAGTATTATATTGATCTGCGCCATATAATAAAGCATCTTGTGGGCGATGCTATGTTCGGACGGTGACAGAAATCGCAGCAGGAAGACAGCAATAAAGGCGAGTATCATGTTGACGACAATTCCTGCCGAGGAAACCAGTATCAGTTCTTTCCGGCTTCCGCGCAGATTGGCAAAATTTACGGGAACCGGCCGCGCCCATCCGAAACCGAATAAAAACAGCATGAGCGTCCCCACCGGATCGAGATGCTTGAGCGGATTGAGACTTAATCTTCCCATCATTTTGGCGGTGGGATCTCCCATTCGGTAGGCAACCCACCCGTGGGCCAGTTCATGGAATATTACAGAGTACAACAGCGGTAGCGCTATCAACACAAATGTCAGCGGATCTTTAAGTAAAAGATTGAGCAATCCCATATATTCGCACCATCCGTTCAGTATGTTACCCTCTCGACAACGCACAATATAAGAATGTTGAAATAAAAGCAAACCGTATCAGGAGTGGAGGCCTTTGCGAAACTGCAAATCTGGGCACGACATTAGTCAAGGCAAATGACCTCCTCCGGTGACCATTATAAACCGGACAGATTATGTGCTACTGACTCCAGACATATTACGTGTTCCTGACAACTCGATTTATAACTCTTGACGGGCGAATCAGTTTGAATTAACATAACCGTTCAGCAATTTTATAAGAGCTGGTTTTTAGAAGTAACGAAAGTTTTCAGGAGGTATGTAGAGGTGGACAAGAAAAGATATGAATTGAACGTTCAGCTGGCCCAGATGTTAAAAGGCGGAGTCATTATGGACGTTGTCAGTGTGGAGCACGCAAAAATCGCCGAGGAGTCAGGAGCCGTCGCGGTTATGGCGCTGGAGCGCGTTCCCTCGGATATTCGCAAGGAGGGCGGCGTTGCCAGAATGTCTGATCCCGGGCTCATCGCGCAGATCAAAGAGGCGGTATCGATACCTGTCATGGCTAAGGCGCGCATCGGTCATTTTGTTGAGGCCCAGATACTGGAAGCCTTGAAGATCGATTATATTGATGAGAGCGAGGTCTTGACACCTGCCGACGAAGAGTGTCACATTGACAAGACCAGGTTTGCAATTCCCTTTGTGTGCGGGGCGCGCAATCTGGGTGAAGCTTTACGCCGCATAGCCGAAGGGGCGGCTATGATCCGCACCAAGGGTGAAGCGGGTACGGGAAATGTGGTCGAGGCGGTTCGTCATATCCGAACTGTGAACAAAGAGATCAGACAGCTTGTCAATATGCCGGTAGAGGAAGTCACCGGCTTTTCCAAGGCGAACGGTTTTCCTTATGAGCTTGCGCTTCAGGTCCGGGAACTTGGGAGATTGCCTGTTGTTAACTTTGCGGCAGGCGGCATCGCGACGCCGGCGGACGCGGCCCTGATGATGCAGCTTGGCTGTGACGGCGTTTTTGTGGGATCCGGGATATTCAAGGCGGAAAACCCTGCCAAACGCGCCGAGGCAATCGTCAAGGCAACCGCGTATTATAACGATCCGGCAAAGGTCCTGGAGGCCTCGATGGGACTTGGCAGCGCGATGCCGGGGATTGAAATCTCCGATATTCCGGAGTCACAGATACTGGCAAAGCGCGGGTGGTAATTTCCAGGAGGTGAGTATCGGTGGATATGATCGGGGTGCTTGATCTCCAGGGCGATGTCGTTGAACACATTGATCATCTGGAGCGTCTGGGAATCACGGCCGTTCGCGTAAAAGAGCCCCCGGATTTCGCACACATTGCTGGACTGATAATACCGGGTGGCGAAAGCACATGTCTTTCCCGCCTGCTGAACATCTTCGGTATCAGGGAAGTTATTCTCCAGGAGTTTCAGCGCGGACTGAAACTCTGGGGAACATGCGCGGGGACCATCCTTCTTGCCGGTAAGGTTATTGGTGGGTCGTCCTGTTTAGGCCTTATCGACATCGAAGTTCAGAAAAATGCCTTTGGTAGCCAGTTAGAAAGTTTCACGTCCGAAGTCACCGTTCCCCGCGTGGCACGGCAGCCGATACCCCTCACTTTTATCCGTGCCCCGAAGATTACCCGGGTTGGCAGAGATGTTGATGTATTGCTCCGGCAGGGTGATTATATCTCGGCTGCGGAGAGCCCTGATGTTCTTGTGACGGTCTTTCATCCGGAACTTACGCCCTCTCTCGCGTTTCATCGCTATTTTGCCCTGAAATGCGGTCTCAAACCCTCCATGGATGAAGAATCTTCCATAATTGATTCCACATGGGACAACAAAAGCTGGACCCGATATACCCGCCTTTGATTTCGAATGCTAAATCACTTATACATAAAGATGTAAAGTGGAATACTGATTATGGAACTGGATAAAGAAAAGGTAGAAATCGGGATGATAGAACGACTTGCGGATCTGGAAGGGAATCGGGTCCTCGAAGTGGGTTGCGGTGATGGCAGGTTGACAGGACTGCTTGCCGGTAAGTCTGGCGAACTTGTTGCCATAGATCCAGATGACGCGAGCATCGCGGAGGCAAAAAGGAATATCAGTGGCGTGGATTTAAAAATCGGTTCAGGGGAGGAGATGGGATTCGAAGATGAATCTTTCGATCTTGTAATATTTACCATGTCCCTCCATCATCATACAGATTGTGCGCTGGCGCTTCGCGAAGCGCGCAGAACGCTTAAAAAAGATGGTATGCTCGTAGTCTTGGGACCGGCGGTTGACGGTGAGACCCAGCGGATTTATCATCTTTTTGTCGATGAGACCCTGGCAATAGAAAGAGCCTTGGGCGCAATCAATAGTTCTGATTTTAATCTGGAACAGCGTGAGACATTCTATAAGAACTGGGTGTTTGACGATAAAGAAGAATTGTACAGCTATCATTTCGAAAATTACAACAACGCTGATTATGATGCTGGCATCGTCTCTAATATAAACAAATTGCTGCGTGAAAAGATAAATGACAAACCGGTTATCCTTAGGGATAAACTGGAGATATTTTCCATGCGAAGAGAGCCATAACAGCTCCTTTTCCTGGTGACAGGGAGAAGAAAATAAAGTATAAGAAACAGAACTTGCGTGACCAACTGAAATATCAAATATGATAATAGATTATAGAAAAGGAGAGAAATTGTGTCCAAATCTAATGAACCCGACAATCTTGTGGCTTTTCTTGAAGGAAGCGTGGCGAAGTATCCGGACAGGCCCCTGTTCGGGACAAAGAACTCTCAGGATGAATACGAATGGGTTACCTACGCCCAGGTCGGCAAACGTGTGGACAATCTTCGTACCGGTCTCGCCGGTCTCGGAGTGGGCAAGGATGACGCGGTGGGTATTATTGCCAACAACAGGACGGAGTGGGCCATCGGCGCCTTTGCGTCCTACGGTCTGGGCGCTCGCTGGGTGCCCATGTACGAATTGGAACTCCTGCATGTATGGAAGTATATTATAACTGACAGTTGCGTCAAAATACTCTTTGTCTCTAAGCCGGAGATATACGAGCAGCTCAAGAATTTTGTGGATGAGATATCCACCCTGGAAAAGATCTTCCTGATAGAGGGAGAGGGCGAAAACAGTATGGTCGGCCTGGAAAAAGAGGGGGAGAAGAAGCCCGTTCCTTCGATCAAGCCGGGGGTGGATGATATAGCCGCCCTGATATATACCTCCGGCACAACAGGCGATCCCAAAGGTGTTCTGCTGTCGCATGGCAACTTTACGAGCAATTCCCACGCGGGACGAAAGATGTATCCGGAACTTATGACCAATACAGGAATAAGTCTTTCCATCCTCCCATGGGCTCATTCCTATGGTATGACAGCCGAGCTGTACACCATGATCTACCTCGGCGGGGCTATAGGGATTATGGGGAGTGTGAAGACACTCGCCGCCGACCTGGCCAAGGTAAAGCCAAGCTGGCTTATAGCGGTTCCCCGTGTGTTCAATAAGATTTACGACGGACTCTGGTCCAAGATGAACGAAACGGGCGGCCTTCCAAAAAAACTGTTTGTTATGGGTGTACAAAGCGCAAAAAAGAGGCGTGAACTGGCCGAAAAGGGGAAATCGGATTTTATTACAAATCTCAAGTTCCGGATCGCGGACAAGATAGTATTCAAGAAGATACGTAACGGACTTGGGGGACGTCTCATGGGGTCCATGACGGCAAGCGCGATGATGAATCCGGAGATAGCCCACTTTTTCTTTGATGTAGGGATACCGCTGTATGACTGTTATGGTCTGAGCGAGACCTCGCCGGCGATCACCATGAATTCTTCCGTGGATTATAAGCTTGGGACGGTGGGTAAGCCGGTTGAGAAGGTGCGGGTTGTGATCGATAAATCTCTCGGAGATGAGGAACTGGGTGACGGCGAGATCGTGGTCTATGGACCCAATGTAATGAAGGGATATCACAACAAACCGGAGCAGACCAGAGCGGTCATAACCGAAGATGGCGGCATGCGGACAGGTGATCGCGGCAGGCTGGATGAGGATGGATTCCTGCGCCTTACGGGAAGGATCAAGGAACAGTTCAAGCTGGAAAACGGAAAGTTTGTGTTTCCTTCGTCCCTCGAAGAAGATATCTGCCTCGTTCCTTATGTGGAAAACGCGATGATTTACGGAGAGGGAAGGGCCTACACTGTCTGCCTTGTGATACCCGACTTTCTGGCGCTGGAAAAATACGCGCAGAAAAACAATCTGCCCTCAGACCCTGAAAAACTGGTTGAGATGAAAGAGATAAAGGAGCTTATAGGTGGTGAGATCGTCAAATCCCTGCAGGGTAAATATGGCGGTTATGAAATACCGAAGAAGTTTATCTATCTTACCGAGGGCTTTTCGCTGGAGAATGGTACCCTAACACAGACGATGAAGGTCAAAAGACGAGTTGTGCTTGAAAAATATCAGAAAAATATTGAGGAGCAGTATAAAAAATAAGGAGATTGAATTATGATCTTTAACGAGGAATTTGAGACACTGCCAAGGGAGGCTTTGGAAGCCCTTCAGCTTAAAAGGCTTCAGCAGGTGGCCGGGCGTGTCTATCATACCGTGGGTTTCTATAAGAGGGCATTTGATGAAGCGGGTGTAACACCTGATGATATCAGGACACTTGATGATGTAAGAAGGCTTCCCTTTACAACAAAGCAGGATCTAAGGGACAATTACCCGTTTGGCCTGTTTGCCGTGCCTATGAGCAACATTGTGAGGCTTCACGCGTCGTCGGGAACCACCGGTAAGCCAACGGTTGTGGGATATACTCAGCGAGATATAGAGACGTGGTCGAGATTGATGGCAAGGTCACTTGTGGCGGCCGGTCTCACAAAGAATGACATTATACACAACGCTTACGGCTACGGCCTGTTCACGGGCGGTCTTGGCGTTCATTATGGCGCTGAGAGACTGGGTGCAAGTGTAATTCCCATGTCCGGCGGAAGTACGAAGAAACAGATAATGATACTGCAGGACTTCGGGCCTACGGCAATCTGCTGTACCCCATCATATGCCCTCTACCTCGCGGAGCGTGGAGAAGGTATGGGGGTGGATATGCGATCCCTCAGCCTCAGGGTGGGAATCTTCGGAGCTGAGTCGTGGAGCGAGAAGATGAGGCAGGAGATAGAGGACAGACTGGGCATTACGGCGCTTGACATATATGGACTTTCAGAGATTATGGGGCCCGGTGTTGCCATGGAATGCGCGGGGGGACGAAATGGTCTGCATGTATTTGAAGATCATTTCATTGTGGAGACAATCAATCCGGAGACAGGAGAGAATGTTCCCTATGGAGAAGAGGGAGAACTGGTTTTTACCTCTCTTACCAAGGATGCGTTTCCATTAATCAGGTACAGGACGAGAGATATCTCCCGGCTGATGAAAGAGCCGTGCAGGTGCGGCAGGACGCATGCGCGAATGGCTCGTATATCCGGGCGCAGTGATGATATGCTGATCGTAAGGGGAGTGAATGTGTTCCCGTCGCAGATAGAGAGCGTTCTCCTCGAAATAGAAGGACTTGAACCACATTATGAGCTTATTGTGGATCGGGAGGGCAGTCTGGATACACTGGAGATACGCGTTGAGATGAGTGGGGATGTATTCTCAGATGAGATAAAGAATCTCCAGAAGATCGAACAGCGTATAACCAAAGATATAAAGGATTATCTTGGCGTTACCGCGAAGGTAAAGCTGGTCGGATCACAGACACTGAAACGGTTTGAAGGTAAGGCGCAGAGGGTTATCGATAAAAGAAAAATCTGATTTCAAAGGTCTCAATCTGACAACAGGGAGGAAAGTGAGTTATGAAGGTAGAACAGATTTCCGTATTTCTGGAGAACAGGCCGGGCGGGCTTGAACATGTTACCAGGGTGCTGGCGGACGCGGATATAAATATCAGGGCGCTGTCTCTCGCCGACACCTCCGACTTCGGCATTTTGAGGCTTATTGTAAATGACATCGACTTAGCGGAGAAGGTCCTTCAGGGCGAAGGGCTCACAATAAAGAGGTCACATGTTGTAGCGGTGGAAATCCCCGACCGTTCGGGTGGCATGAACAGCATCTCAAAGGTGTTGACGGAAAATAATATAAATGTTGAGTATGCTTACGCGTTTGTGGAAAAAAGCGGTGAAAACGCGATAATAATATTCAGGTTTGATGATATCGACGCAGGGATAGTTGTTCTCCTGGAGAACGGATTCACCGTGTTGCCCGGTGAAAAGATATATCGGTTATAGGGTAATAATGCCGTAACCCTTGACCCGTTTATCTTTATTTTTTATCAGGATTCCAGACTCTTCTGCTGCCGCGTTGCCAGGGCGTTGGTTATGCGGTCTATTATGATTGCCAGAAACACAATGCATAGCCCGGCTTCTACGCCGCGCCCTACTTCAATCCGGTTGATTGCCAGAAGCACTTCCAAGCCCAAACCCCGTGCCCCTATCATGGAAGCTATGACCACCATGGCGAGGGCCATCATGGTTGTCTGATTGATTCCAACCATAATGGACGGAACCGCAAGGGGTATCTGGACATCGAACAGTATCTGCCTCGGACTCGCCCCGAACGCCCGTGCCGCCTCTATGGTGTCTTGCGATACCTGTCGTATTCCCACGTTGGTGAGGCGGATGACAGGCGGGATCGCGTAGATAAGAGTGGCGAACAGAGCAGGCACTTTTCCCAGACCGAACAGCATCAGCGCCGGGATGAGATACACGAAGCTGGGCATGGTCTGCATGGCGTCCAAAACGGGCCTGATGGTTGTTTCCGTAGAATCACTCTTGGCCATAAGGATGCCGACAGGGATTCCCACGGCCAGAGATACCACAACTGCCGATGTTGTGAGGGCGAGCGTCATCATGGCCATCTTCCAGTAGCCGAAGCTTCCGATGAGCACCAGCAGCAGGGCCATGACAAAGCCCATTGTCCACCTGTGCATGACCCGCCACGCCAGAATCCCCACGAACGCAATTACCAGCCACCAGGGCACCCAGAGAAAGAAGCGCTCGATATTCAGAAGAATTATCAGAAATACATGGCCAATGGCGTCGAACACGCCGGAGAAATTAGCCAGGACCCAGTCCATAAATCTGTCAATCCAATCCGCGAGAGGAATATTCATAAATCCGGGGAATTCACTCATCGTCAACAGCCTCCCTGCCCTGTATCATATTTTCAAATATTGAACTGATCTGTATTTCTCCCATGAATTTCCCGTTTTCGTCAACGACGGCAATAGGGTAATCCGCCTCGGCGGCAATCGGAAACAGGTCTTCCAGAATGACATCAGGAGCGGTTGTCGGCGGGTCCGGTTCGAAGGCATCTTCCGGAAAGGAGCCGTTATTTTGTATAACCGCCTTGAGCCGCTTCAGTGTAACCAGTCCGATGAGTTGTCTGCGATTACGGCTTACCATAAAGGCATAGTCCTCTTTTATGTCCTTCAGGGTGTGGAGGGCCGCCTTCGGCCCCTGCCATTCATACAGGAGGGCCTCTGGTTGTTCCATGATGCCCCCCGCGGTCAGCACCTTTGAGGGAGACGCGTCCTGAACGAACTCACGCACATAATCATCGGCGGGTGAGGTGATGACATCTTCAGGGGCGCCGACCTGCACGATCTTTCCATCTCTCATGATAGCGATGCGGTCCCCCAGCTTCAGGGCCTCGTGGAGGTCATGGGTAACAAATATGATTGTCTTCTGGACCTTGTCCTGGAGTTCCAGAAGCTCATCCTGCATCTCCCGGCGGATGAGAGGATCCAGTCCGCTGAAGGGTTCATCCATGAGAAGGATCTCGGGATCTATGGTCAGTGCCCTGGCGATTCCGACTCGCTGTTGCATTCCCCCGCTGAGGGCTGAGGGGTGGTGGTCTTCCCATCCCTTCAGCCCTACGGTTTCGATGGCCTCTTGCGCCCTGGCGAGGCGTTCTTCTTTTGAAACGCCCCTTACCCTTAGACCGTAAGCCACATTGTCGAGGACGGTTCTGTGGGGAAACAGACCGAAATACTGAAAGACCATGCCTGTCGTATGACGGCGGAAATCCCTGAGCTGTTTTTTATTATACTTGAGGATGTCCTCGCCATTTACGCGGATGCTGCCGCTTGTGGAATCAATCAGGCGGAGCAGCATCCGAATCAGTGTGGACTTTCCACTTCCGGAGAGACCCATGATAACAAAGAACTCGCCTCTGGCCACACTGAAAGAGACGTCTCTGACCGCCATCACATTGCCTGTTTTCTCCAGTATGGTCTCTTTGGATTCAAAACGAAGATCAGAATTGAGGATCTCCGCTGCCTTTTTACCAAAGATCTTCCACAGTCCATTGACCTCTACACAGATTTCTTCGGCTTGATCTGTCTGGTTGTTATGTTCCAATTTATGCCTCTCTATTTCAGGGCAGCCTTGACTTTCCCGGCTACATCAGCAGAAACCCATTTCGTCCACACGTCCTCTCTGTTTTTGAGGAACCAGACTGCACCGTCTTCGGTGCTTCCCTTTGTGTCCCGCATATAGGCTAGGACCTTGTTGACCATAGCGGTTTTCGTTTCATATTTTCGCAGCATCTCCACGACGTCTGGCGCATCCTTGAAGAGCTTCGTATTAACAAGTATGTTTACCTTGACAGCTCCGTAGGTACACCCCTTGTCTTTCTCCCACGTCTCCTGGTTGAACGCGGGTTCTTCCAGACGTGTCATGTCCAATTTTCCCAGAACCCATGTGGGTTCCCAGTAATAGCCTACCCATGGTTCCCCTTTTTTGAACGCAGCAGCCATGGAGCCGCTCAGCGCCGCATCCGAACCCGTGATAAAGTCATTATAATATTTGTCCAGGCCGTAGGTCTTGAGCTTGGTGGAATTAATTTTTGTACAGCCCCATCCCGGAATGGAATTGTAAAAGCGTCCTTTGTCCGGAACTTCAGGATCCCCAAACAGTTTCCAATACTTAGACAGATCGGAAACGGATTTCAGATCCGGAGCCGTGGGTTTGATTCCTCGCTTTGGATCTCCCTTGATCATATAAGTAGGAACCAGCCATCCCTGCCAGTTATCGGAGAAATTGCTTCCGAGATCGGCCACCTTGCCGGATTTGGTCATTTTATCATAGAGTTCCTGTATATTCTCGGTCCAGGACTCCATATTGATATCTACATCATCCTGCATCATGGCGGTATTGAGCATGATTGTGTCTCCGGGGATGTATTCCACATCGTAGCCCATTCCATGCTTGAAGATAAACCCGGCTACTCGGTTATGAACCTGGGCGCTGTCCCAGCTGAAATCACAAAACCGTATGGTACCCTTTGCCGCGGATGCGGTGATCGGCAGTGAAATAAGCGAAACGCATACCAATAACACGATAAACTTAACTAGATAACTAATTTTCCCTTTCATCTTACACCTCCTTATTTTTCTTGATTGTTAAAAAACTATACGCCAATAAAAATTGGTTAAAGTTCTATACATTTGGGGTTCGAGACGGGTGTCATGCATGTATAAAAAGAGTCTACGCACAAGTATGCCACAAGGAACTCAGGTAAAAAGCTGGCTGATCAATTTGGCTTTCTTCTTCATGGATTTCACGACGAAGACCTCGCTACGGCTTTGTTTAGAGCACACCAGATCTTTTATGTCAACCCCTGAGGGCGGGAATGGTGGTAATCCAATTGTTTAAAGCGGGTTTAAGTAAATGTTAAGTTTGCATTTCCTGCTATTTAAACAATTTTCTAAAGAGCGGAATAGCTTTGCGGATGTCAGGGATGCTTTTTCGGGCAGCCTTCTCCCCTTCTGCTATCAGATTTCCGGCGTGGGAAAAATCGGACCAGTGAAGATTACCAACTTCGGGCCGGATTATAACATTCGCCGCTGTTAGCTCGTAGTCTGTCAGATAATAGGAGGTTATATCGGCGGCCCTGTCACATATTTCCTGCGCGGTTTCGAGTTCTTCATCAGAGAAAATGCCCCTCGTGATATTTACGGCAATTACAATGTCCGCTCCCTCCCTCCTGGCGGCGTTGACCGGGACCAGGGAGATGATACCTCCATCCGACAGCAGCATTTCCGCCGCTTTTCTGGGTTCCATTGCCCCGGGGACGGCGCTGCTTGCCATTACGGCCTCTCGCAGAGGTCCTTCGGAAAAGATAACCTGCTCTCCGCTTATCAGGTCTGTGGTGACGGTTCGGAAGGGAATAAGGGTGTTCTGGATCAATATGTCCGGTATAAAAAAATCGACCATGGACTGAAACTCTTTAGGGGAGAGTATCCCCGGTTTGAACATTGCCTGCAGGAGCAGAAACTTGTTCTGTAGAAACCCCTGTATCTTTTGTGTGCGGGATGTATGCCCTCCGTTATGCGCTTTTTCTATGATTCTGATCGCGGAAGATTGATATCCCTCGCTGTTCAGATACTCATCTATCTTCAGTTCCATTTCTTCAGGGGTTGTTCCACTGGCGTAGGCTCCCCCGATCAGGGCGCCGCTGCTGGTGCCCACTATGATATCTATAGGGATTTTTTCCTGCTTGAGAACCCTGATTACGCCTATATGCGCGAAACCTCTGGCGCCACCTCCACCGAGGGCAAGTCCTATACGTTTATTTTTCCATCTCATGGTTTTCACTCCATCCTTTTAATTGCCCTGCTGCCTGAGCCTTATATGTGCCCTTGCGAAGTATATACCCGATAAAACTGCTCGTTATTTATAAAGTGTTGTTTGGCTAATGTCAAACAATGACGGTTTTGGGACTTTTTACGATCTTATCAAGAAAGGTTTGCCAAAACGAGACGGTGTGATATAACGTTTCGTGGTTGTCTTCGGATGAAAAGGAGAGATGTCTTTATATCACATAAACAGGAGCTTCGAATGAATCTTGTGGAAAAAATCGCTCTGCCCAACGATCTGGTTTTACAGATTTGGGACAAATCACGTGTTATCGCCTCCGGTACCACAAAGGTTGAACTGGGCATGGTGTTAGCCTTCGCAGTCAGAGAAGAATATTTCAGCGATCCTGAGGACTTTCAGAAGGTCGTAGATGTATTTGGGCCGGAGATATCCTATGAATGCACTAAGGAGAGGCCATTCGTCAGCACGCCTGACATCAAGAGGGTTTTCGATGAACTGCTTGAGGATTTCAGAAGGGACTCACTCCCCTATATATCGAGGACCGATTTCCCCGCGCGTTTCGCCATATCGAAGCTGCGAGATATACGGCAACACCCCTACAGGTACCGTGATATCCTAGGAGAAACACGCATCTGAGTTGAGCATCTTGATTTAATTAAACTTTAAACTAATCATACACTTTTGGCGCTACCAGAAAATCATGAGATATGACAAAGACAAACGGGCGGTAATGACCCTGGATGCCGGGGGTACGAACATGGTCTTTTCTGCCGTAAAAGGTGAGAAAGAAATTGTTAAACCAATAGTCGGCTCATGGTGATACCCTGGAACAAATTCTGGGGACCATTATCGGCGGTTTTAAAGAAGTGCAGTCAAAGCTCACACAAAAACCGATTGCCATAAGTTTTTCCTTTCCGGGTCCTGCCGATTATGAGAATGGCATCATTAGCGATCTGGAAAATCTTCCCGTATTCCAGGGGGGAGTAGCGCTCGGCGGGGGAAGATGAGTGAAAGGTGTTGTTTCTTAAAATCCTGTTAAAATATGATATAATGCATGCAAAATAAGATGAAACGGGAGGTTCTATAATCAATATGCACTATGATACAGCTCTCAGGCCCTATGGTTCAAAACGGCTTGAAGAAATTGAATCGGCCGATATTATGATTGGCATACCCTGTTACAACAACGAGAAAACGGTCG
>CAZSYH010000054.1:0-12913 GCA_964610735.1 uncultured Syntrophaceae bacterium
ATGCCCGGGGGCTGTTGATGGCTGCCATGGCCTGTCGCCAGAAGAGAGACCCGGTTGCTCTGCGCCTTATGCCCACGTATCTCAGTTATATCGATTATATGCAGCGCGATGACGGCCTGTTCAGGAATTTTTTAAGCTACAATCGAAACTTTCTGGACGAGGTCGGATCGGAAGATGCTTTGGGACGAACCATATGGGCGCTGGGATACCTTATCCGTTTCTCCCCCCACGACGCCTTCTTTCAACTTGCCAATGACCTGTTCTCCAAGGCGTATCAGCATTTTAAGGACGTGCGTTCCATTAGGGGTATTGCCGCCACGATCATAGGCATCTGTCATTACCTTAATCGTTATTCGAGCGATGAGGGGATGAATGAAACCCTTAAGGAGATGGTACGGCGGATCGTATCACAGTACAAAGACGAGGCCGATGTGGAGTGGCACTGGTTTGAACCGACGGTGACATATGACAACGGCATTGTCCCCCTGGCCCTGTTCCATGCCTATGAAATAACCGGTGATGAAAAGGTCCTGGCTGTCGCCCGTGAGATGGCGGACTTTCTGGAAGGAATCGTTTTTAGAGACGGATATCTCTCACCGGTGGGGTCCGACGGCTGGTACAAGCAGGGCGAAGAATGCGCACAATATGCGCAGCAACCCATTAATGTGATGGCCATCGTGCTGATGTTCTACCAGGCCTCTGTCGTGACCGGGGATAAACACTACCTTGACAGGATGGTTGCGTCCTTTATGTGGTTTCTGGGTGAAAATGATCTGCGGATCCCGCTCTATGATTTTGAGACATGCGGCTGTTGTGACGGCCTTGAAAGCCACGGTGTAAATCGGAATCAGGGTGCGGAGAGTATCCTTGCGTATCTCATCTCCCACCTGACAGTCCTTCTGGCCCATGAGCAGGAGACCCACTGGCGGGAGGTAATGCCCTGAATTAAAAACTCGATCATGTCCTGCTCTCACAAGAACTATGCCGGAGAAAACCCCACCGTATACAATAATGTAAGGAGCTTGGAAATGCCGATTATTAAAAGATATGCAAAAAATCCAATTTTAACCAGAGACGATGTGCCCTATCCGGTGGCGACAGTCCATAATGCTGGAGTAACCAGGTATAAAGACAGATACATAATGATCTTTCGGTCCCATTTAACCAGCGGTCGCAGTGTTTTAGGTCTGGCTGAAAGTGATGACGGGTTCAGGTTTAAGGTTGCCGAAAAGCCATTTATGACCCCGGCGACAGAAGGGATATTTCAAGCATATGAAGAATATGGTGTCGAAGATCCTCGTATCACCTGTATCAATGATGAATATCTAATCACCTACAGCGCATATTCCAAGTATGGAGCGCGCATCGCGCTGGCTAGGACAAGAGACTTTAAAAAAATAGAAAGGATTTCTTTAATTACGGAAGCAGATTCGCGCAATCTGGTTATTTTCCCCGAAAAAATAGATAACCTGTATGTCCGTCTGGACAGGCCTCATTCAGGGATAGTTCCTTGGTCCATCTGGATATCCTATTCTCCTGATCTGAAATACTGGGGGGGCGCCCGGTTGATTATAAAACCGGTTCAATATCACTGGGATGAGATGAAAATAGGACCTGGAGCGCCTCCCATCAAGACCGATGAAGGCTGGCTTAATATCTACCACGGTGTCTTTCAGACTATGGCAGGTTGTGTCTACCGCCTGGGAGTTGCCCTGCATGATTTAACCGATCCTTCTGTAATCAGGGGGGTCAGTGACGGCTGGATACTGCAGCCGGAAGAAGAATATGAGATTACCGGTTATGTACCCAATGTCGTTTTTACATGCGGGGCGGTACCGGAACCGGACGGCACGCTTAAAGTCTACTGGGGCGGCGCTGATACAGTGATGTGTGTCGGTACGGCCAATATAACGGACCTGATTGACCTTTGTCTGAAAAATCCCAGAGAGGCGGTGTGAGGTGAAGATTGCGGTTTTAGCCCCTGTTTGCTGGAGAACTCCTCCACGGCATTATGGTCCATGGGAACAGGTGGCGTCGAATATTGCTGAGGGACTCGTCAGGCGCGGATTTGACGTAACGCTTTTTGCAACGGGCGATTCCCTGACCAGGGCAAAACTGGAATACATATGCGAGCGGTCCTATGAAGAAGACAAAACGCTTGACCCCAAGGTATGGGAGTGTCTGCATATTGCGCACATGATGGAATGTGCCGATCAATTTGACATCATACACAACAACTATGATTTTTTACCGCTGACCTATTCGCGTCTTATCAGCACGCCAATGGTGACCACCATCCACGGGTTTTCCTCACCACAAATTATCCCGGTCTTCAAAGAGTACAATGATCACAATCATTTTGTATCAATAAGCAATTCGGACCGCTGCCCTGAACTGGAGTATGTCGCCACTGTTTACAATGGTATTAATGTGGCTGACTTTACGCTGAGGGAGGCCGTGGGCGGGTATCTATTATATTTCGGAAGGATACATCACGATAAAGGAACCCATGAAGCCATTCAGATTGCAAAAAAATTCAATATGAGGCTTATTATTTCCGGACTTATCCAGGATCAGAGATATTATGAAGAAAAGGTAGCACCGTTTTTAAATGATGAGATTGTTTATGTCGGTAACTCCGGCCCGAAAAAAAGAGATACCCTGCTCGGGAATGCATACGCTCTGCTCCATCCCATCAACTTCGCTGAGCCCTTTGGACTAAGCGTGGCCGAATCGATGCTTTGCGGAACGCCGGTGGTTGCCTTCAATAAGGGCTCCATGCCGGAGCTGATTGTCCAGGAGAAGACCGGATTTCTGGTTGACACAGTGGGTGAAGCCGTATCCGTTTTGAAAGACGTAAGGCAT
The DNA here is from genome assembly GCA_964610735.1 of uncultured Syntrophaceae bacterium. Lineage (GTDB taxonomy): Bacteria > Desulfobacterota > Syntrophia > Syntrophales > UBA2210 > UBA2210. The sequence goes on from CAZSYH010000054.1 coordinate 2,866, forward strand.
ATTGACCGCACATACTGCCGGAGGTGGGCCGAAAAGAATTTCAGTCAGGAAAAAATGGTTGATGATTATATTAAAATTTACCGTAAAATGGTGGGTAAAGCCTGCTGATGGTGCCTGCAACCCATTAAAGCCTCTAATTTTTAGAGACAGACACCGACAGCCTCAATCATTCAACAACTTGTTCAGAAGCTCATCCACCTTTACCGTGGCGAAGCCCGAGGCGGAATCGGACATCCCGTACGGTATGATCAGATCACCGTTACGAAGGAGGGAACCGCAGGAATAGACGACGTTCGGTACGTAGCCCTCCCTCTCTTCCTCATTGGCCACCAGCAGAGGTTCCTTCAACTGGCCGATGATACGAGAAGGATCCTCAAGGTCGAGCAGGACGGCACCCAGGCTGTACCTCCTCATCGGGCCCACCCCATGCGTGATCAACAGCCACCCTTCCTTCGTTTCAAGGGGCGAACCGCAATTGCCCAGCTGAATGAATTCCCAGGGATACTGGGGTTCCTGTATTTTCTGGGCATCGTGCCAGACATGGATATCATCCGAGAACATCAGGTAATTATTGAACCCGTCGTAGCGGGAGATCATGGCGTACCGCCCACTGATCCTTCTCGGGAAAAGGGCCAGATTCTTGTTCTGGACATGTTCGCCATGGATCGGTCTTATCTTGAAATGATAGAAGTCTTTCGTCTCTATCGATTTAGGCAGGATGGCATGTCCGTCGTACGCCGTATATGTCGCGAAGTAGGTGACGTTACCGTCATCGTCTATAAATTTTACGAACCGCGCGTCTTCGATGCCGTTGCTTTCATGGGCGGAGACTGGGAAGATGACGCGTTCCGATATGTCGGTATCCAGAGAGAAGGTGATTTCATAATGCGAACTGGCCAGCCAGTTCATGGAATCTATCACCATCTTTTTAGCGTAACTCATCTTTATAGATTGGGTGCTCTCTGCTATACTGTTCTGCAATTCATGGTAGGTGAAGGTGTCTCCAATCCTGTCCATAACGGCATTGATGAGGGTACCCTTCTCGACATGCATCTCGTGCAGTTTTTTCAGAAACTGCTCTTTGTCATACATGTGGCGCTTCAGGGCCTCGGGCAGATCAACGAACTTTCCGGCCGGTTTGAAGATCAGTTCATTGTTCCGTGTAAGGATACCACTCCTGAAAACTATAGATGAGATATGCCCCTCCCCGACCGCGCGAAAACTGACGATAACGCGTTTTTCCCCCTCTTTGCGGTTCCCCTGGTTTGGGTCTTCTATCATTGAGGGATTAAAAAAAGCGGCAGACTCAATGGCGTATTCCAGGGTAAAGTAGGATCCGATCAGCAGTTTCCTTTTGAGAGACATGGATTTCGGAAATGTGCCGGGATCTGATGCCAGAATGTCTTTTACAGTATCAAAATTTTTCTCAAATATTTTTGTGATGTTACGGTGCCGACTTGAAAAATCCGCCAAGACTTCGCTGAGCGCTATATTAACCTCCTGGTCGGAGAAGGCCAATATCCGTTTGGTGATAATTTTTGCCCTCTCCCCATCGCTGGAACCGGGCAGATAGAACTTTGCAATAACTCGTGTGGGATCAGGATAAAACTTATTTGGCAATCTTTTTACAGTTAAGACCATTGCAATTTCCCTCTAAAAACAGACACGCAGCTAATCTGCCATAGACAACCTTCTAAAGTCAAAAGAAAAATAGTAATTTAATAAGGAAACGTGAAGAAATGGGTTCAGCTCTTGACATGGGCAAAATATGTAACTTGGTTCAACGCTACGCCCTATATTATGGCTTTGATGAGATTGTAACGCTTCATATATCCGACAAATTTTCTTGACATCATCACAAGCAATTATATAATGCGACCTCGTGTTCGTAATATGATTTACCGCACCTTACGGCAAATAAAATATAGCTTATTCAGATGATATCAATATCTGGCACAAGGCCAAACTCATTATAACAGCAGCAGTGGTAGTCACTGCATCTTTTACTGCAACTACAACATCCATTTCTTTACCGATATGCATTTAAAGTCAGAGGACAGGAAATTGAATAAAATTTTTTTAAAGACAGTTGCCGTTATAGTGGCTCACCCCGATGATGAAACATTATGGGCCGGAGGAACCATACTGAGCCATCCGTCATGGAAATGGTTTATCGTTTGTCTTTGCAGGGGAAGCGATAATGATCGTGCTCCTAAGTTCCTAAGAACATTACAAATTTTAGGAGCTGAAGGAATAATGGGCGATTTGGACGATGGCCCGGAACAAAAGCCTCTGGATGAAAATGAGCTGGAGCATACAATACTGAAGCTATTGCCTTCTATGCATTTCGACCTGATTATTTCACATAATCCTAACGGTGAATATACAAGACATGTCAGGCATGAGGAAACAGCTAAAACAGTTATTAAACTTTGGCATGAAGGTAAGATATCTGCGGATAAACTCTGGGCTTTTGCTTATGAAGATGGTGATAAGAAATACTATCCAAGACCTATAGAAACTGCTACTGTTTGCCGTGTACTTACTGAGCAGATATGGCTGAGAAAATACAGGATAATTACAGAAACATATGGATTTGGCAAAACCAGTTTTGAAGCAGAAACAACACCACGGTCAGAATCATTCTGGCAATTTACTGATCCGGCCGATGCTGAAAAATGGCTTAACGATGGAGGGGTTTCAGCATAACACGGGTCCCGACACGTCGGAGAGAGGTTATCGCTCATGAAAGTATTGGTGCTGTATGATTACCCGCCTTCACCCGGAGGGCTGGCAACACAGGGGGATCTCCTGTACAGGGGACTTCTTGAAATAGGTGTCGATGCCCATGCTGTTAATTTCGAATCAGCGCAGGAGAAGGAATGGTACTATCGCTGGTTTGAGCCGGACGTTGTTGTTGGCATAGGTTATTGGGGGCACACGCCACAATTAGTGCTTCACCCGCAACGGTATGGTGTACAGCCGGTGCCATGGCTGGTTGCCGACGGTTATATTGCAAACTACCAAGAAGTTTTGGATGCTCTCCCACTTATACTGGTGACATCGAATTGGGTAAAGGAGATGTATGTCCGCGATGGGATCAGTGGCGATAAAATTGAAGTATTGCCTGTAGGCTGCGATACGGACTGTTTTGCCCCTTTCAGTAAGGATGACCCGAAAGTTTTGTCTGTGCGCGAATCGCTGGGGGTCTCACCCGATCAGTTAATGGTTCTCACTGTTGGCGGAGACGCCGCATCAAAAGGCGCACAGGAGGTAATGCAGGCGCTTGCTATTATTGATACTAAAGCGCCCGACTGGAAATATGTCTGCAAAGTATGGCCCCAGCCGAGAACCAAACTTCAGAATCTGGCCGATCTGGAATTAGCGACAACTTTGGGCATTGAAAAAAATGTTATCTATACGACAAATATCATTTCACGTAATTTCATGCCCTACCTGATAGATGCATGCGATATATATGCAGCCCCTTCGCGGCTCGAGGGATTCGGAATGCCGCAAGTAGAAGCCGGTGCTTGTGGAAAACCGGTAATAGGTATTAATGCCATGGGAATGCTCGATACACTTGTTCATGGCGAAACCGCATTCCTGGCGAATGTGGCACAACAAGTAGTTGTGAACGAAGTGACCGTTGGTGATGAATCTGGTTTTGAAGACAAACACAGGATTGTATTTAAAAACCCACGGACAGTGGATTATCGTGCCAGTGTTCATGATATTGCCAACTACTTAATGGACCTTATGACTGATGCGACATTGCGGGAAAAAATGGGCAAAGCAGCCAGAGAACGTGTAGTTAAACATTTTGACTACCGCGTTGTTGCAAAAAGGTTTGTGCAGCTAATGAACGATAAACTGGGAATAAAGTGACTTAACCATGCAAACCTCAGCCTGGCAAGAGATAGAAGGTGCAAGGACGGCCGCCCTTGAAGTGCTGCTTCATAATTCCCATGGACCATACCACGGACTTCCACGAACTGCCGGCTGGGGATATCCGGAGCCATATACAAGAGATCTGATGATTTCGATTCTGGGGGTTGCAGTTTCCGGGAATCAGAAACTTCTGGAGAGTATTCGGAGAGTATTGGAGACACTGGCAAAAAATCAGACAGGGCATGGACATATCCCTTCGTTGGTGCACGACAAAGAGGACCGTGGAGCAAGTGATACAACTCCTCTGTTTTTATTGGGGGTTGGCATTTTCAGAAAGGTATCAGGCGAATCGGACTTTCTTAAGGAAGCAGTTGAAAAATCCCTGAAATGGATGGAGTACCAAAGCCCTTCGGACCGGTACCTGGTTGCGCAGCAGCCGACAAGCGATTGGCGCGACGAACAATGGGTGACCGGATATGGTCTGTTTGTGAACACATTGGTGTATAGCTATCTGCGTCTCCTGGGCCGGCACGAAAGAGCAGATGGGGTGCACCGTGAGATGCGCAGGTTTACGATTACCAGCGGAACAATGCACCACCATGTCCATGAAGGTCTTGTGGTAAAACATAAGCCCTACTATGCTTTCTGGTCATATAAAATCCATAGCAGCGAACGGTTCGACCTGCTCGGTAACAGCCTTGCCATTCTCTCCGGAATAGCGTCACCCTCGCGGGCTGAAAGAATAGTTTCCTGGATAGAAGAGGAGTGTGCTGGAATGAGAGAAAGCGGCGAATTGGCGGTTGATCTTCCGCCCAATTTTTTCCCCTTTATTAAACCTGAAGATACTGACTGGCGTGTGCGGTATTCAGAATATAACAAACCAGGAGAGTACCATAATGGAGGCATATGGCCATTTGTATGCGGGTTTTATGTGGCAGCCCTGGTTGCCGCCAAAAGATACACGCTCGCCAGGGAAAAGCTTGTGGCACTTACTCATAATATAAAAATTTCCAATACCGGGGACCTCGATTTTGGATTTAACGAATGGCTGAAAGCCCAGGACGGCAAACCCATGGGTCAGGACTGGCAAACATGGAGCGCCGCGCTTTACCTGTATGCCGTAAAATGCGTCGAGGAAAAAAGGACTCCCTTCTTTGATGAGATAAGAATTTAATTGGTAACGACAAGATTTCTTCAATCTGACACTTTTCTAGCGGTGAATACGGCCACCGCCAAAGGTATTGGAGTGGACAGTGCACTTTTGAGATTTAGCTAATATGTCAAGTTGGTTTCCTTGCCAAATTTATTAACCCTCTGTACGTCTCATAGGTAAAATCCTTCCCACGGCAGGGCAGGAGGGTGTTGTTGTGGTAGAGCGGCTCTTTTTCTATGTCATAAGGGGACGCCTGCACTGCCTCTTTCCATATCGGTGTGCCCGGTATGGGTGAGAACTCGGCAATGACGGGTTTTGCCCCGCACGATCTGACAAAATTTATACTGTCTCGCACCTCGGAGGCGCTCTGGTCCGGGAGTCCGCACAGGATGTACATCCCTATATCTTTTCCATTGTAGCCGGCCTCCAGCAGATAAGCGACCGCAGCCTTTGTTTCCTCATTGGTTATTTTTCCTCCGGTGTCGGTCTGCCTGCGTTTGCTTGCGGTCTCAAAACCGAAACGTATTGTTCTGAAACCCGCTCGGAACATCAATCTGCTCAGAGGTGCATCTATCTCTCTTACCCAATTCAAGCAAAAAGTGTACTTCCATGAAATGGTAGAGGAATAGCTCGTGATCTATTATAAATTGGATAGATTACGTGCTCCTGACATCATAACAATAAATCCTTGACTTAATGACAGTAAAGTGTCATTAAACGATCATGCAAAACAAAACCTACACAATTAAAGACCTCTGCGAACTGTCAGGTTATTCCAGAAGAACAATACGTTACTACATACAGGAGGGGCTCCTTGAACCTCCCGCAGGCCGAGGCAGGGGTGGCTTTTATTATGACAGTCATTTAAACAGATTGAATCAGATAAGGAAACTTCAGAATGACGGCCTGCCCCTTTCCGGCATCCAGGATGTACTAACTTGTGGCAATATGCCCGATGTTACTTCCGTAAGGGAAGTATGGATAAGATATTCCATTGCAGATGGGATAGATCTCAATATCAAGAAAGACATAGAGGAAAAGGAAAGAAAAAAAATAGAAAAAATTGCGCGAATAGCTAGATCAATCATGAAAGGAGTCAAAGTCAATGAAGGTAAATAATCAATACGGCCTTATATCATTGGAATCCAGGCAGATACCCCTGACAGGAGTACAGGTTGATGGAAACATCTTGGGCCGGGGAGCCAGAATCCGGGTTAGTCAGAAATTTGAAAATCAAGAGTCTACCGCGGTTGAAGCGGTGTATAAATTCCCACTACCGGAAGGGTGTGCCCTATGCGATTTTAAAGTGCACATTGATGGGCGCGTCATGCGAGGCGATATTGAGGAACGGGAGAAAGCCTTTGATATTTATGATGACGCACTTTCCAAAGGAAACGGCGCGTACCTTCTTGATGAGGAAAGACCAAACATATTTACCCTTTCAGTAGGCAATTTAAATCCAGGAGCCAAAGCGGTTATTGATATCGAATATGTCACCATGCTGGATACGGAAGGTGCAAAAACCCGGTTTTCACTTCCTACAACCATTTCGCCGCGATATATACCGGATGGTATGAGCGAAAATGACGGGATACCGGTTTCTGACACACTTCAACCGATGTATGCGGAAGATGTGCCTTATGGCATTTCGATTTCCCTTAACATCCATGATGGTCGATTGCTACAAGCAATTGATTCTCCCAGCCATCCAATAAAAATAGGGGACATGCAAGGTGAGACAATTCACGTTACATGTTCTCAGGAAACAGTCACAATGGACAGGGATTTTGTTCTTATCATGGATTACAAAGAAGCAGGTTCAGGGAAAGCCTACCGGTATAGAAGTAACGATGAAGTATTTGTGCAGGTTGACGCTTTTTTGAAGTATGATGGTGAAACTGAGAAAGAGGAATCGGAAACGCATTCGTCGTTTGAGTTAGACAAGGAAATTATTTTTGTAGTGGACTGTTCCTGGTCTATGAGCGGCAGCTCTATCGGAGAGGCCAAAAAAGCCTTGAATATATGCCTGAAAGGGATTGAAGAAGGAACCCTTTTTAACATTTACCTTTTCGGGTCAGAATATGAGACACTTTTTCCACACTCAATGGTTTTTAACAAAGAGACCTACGATGAAGCAATGTCTTATCTGGGAAAAATAGACGCAGATATGGGAGGAACTGAGATATCGGGACCACTGATCGACATAGGTCACGAGCTATCAGGAGTGGCAAGCGAAACAGTCGTTATCCTGATCACTGATGGTGAAGTGGGAAATGAAGAAGAAATTTTCTCAATAGCCAGAGACGGAGCCGCATCTGCAAGAATATTCCCTGTGGGCATAGGAACGGGGTGCAATGAATATTTTATCAAAGGCCTTGCTCGGGCAGGTCTCGGCGTTTCAGAGTTCATATACCCCGGCGAACGAATTGAACCGAAGGTACTAAGAATTTTCGGAAAAGCCCTGAAGCACAATCTTCGCAATTCCTCTATACTATGGGGTGAAGAATTTCCGGAGCAGGCTCCAGCAAATCCGGTGATCTTTTTCAACACACCCACGACTGTGTTTGCCCGGTTTGATGCCCGCGATTTTAACTGTGACAAAGTTCGAATAAAGGGGATGTATAACGGTCAGGAGAAAGTATTTGAATTTAACGTTGAAGACATGGATAGGGAAGGCCTTCCCATTCCCGCGCTGTGGGCAAGAGAACGTATCAGGGATATAGAAGAGACGGGTGGCCTTCCGGAAGCACAACGCGGTTCCCGTCAAAAAGAGAGAAAAGCTGCGGCTGCAAATGATAAAGTTATTGAACTCTCAAAACGGTATGGCATAATTTCGCGGATTACCAGCTATGTTGTTGTAGAAGAACGAGAAGGAAAGGATAAGACAACCGGAAGAGTACTTCTCAGAAAGGTTCCCACTATGATAACCACCGGGTGGCACGGCATAGGAAGTGTGAAATATTTGTGTGAGTTGGCTTCCGGGCCCTCAAAAAAAGCTACAGCCAAACCAAGCTTTCTTCTAAAATCCAATAAATCCAACATTTCCAATTCGTTAGAGAAATATAGCATGCCTCATCCCACGCCTGCCAGTGCTTCAGGGGAAAGCACCGGCAATAAAACGATAGATACAGTTTCTTTAATTCTTTCACTCCAAAAGCCGGAAGGTGGAATGGAAATCGACAAAGCAACGGCATGCCTTCTTGGTTTGACTATGAAGGAGGTTAAGGAATTAGCAAACTGTGTTGAACCTATACCTCTCATCGATGAATATCTTCTCTTCTCCACAGCCCTTCTACTTGAAGTTCTTGATGTTCATTTCCAGGAAGAGTATGAATTTTGGGAGGCAATTGTCGGAAAATCAAGAAAATGGCTGAAGAAGATAATAGATAATGAAAAACCAAAAATCGGTGACGAGGATTTAATGTCCTGGGTGTCAAAATTTGTAGTGAACAAGATAAGTATAAAGAAATCCGGAACGCAAGTTTTTTAACACAATGTGATGGAAAAGGATTATACAATCGAATCCCCACTTTTTGGGGGTAAGCTGTGATTTTAGGTATGAGCAAAAAGGAGGATCAATTATGGAAAAAGGTGTTCTGAAAAGAGCAATAATCTTGGGATATTGCGTCTCAATCTTATTAGTTGTCACATATGTTCCGTGGAAAGTAGTAGGGCAAAACGAGAATGGATTTTTTACTAATCTTTATCAGGGCTATTCTTTCGCTTTCTCACCACCAATTCCAAGCGCTTCTATCATTGATTTAAATTTTGTAATCTTAGAAATAATCGCGTTAACCGCTTTTGCGGTGGCATGTTTTGTTATGCGTAATACTATAAAAATGATCATCGATAGGATCAAATAAAATCATAAAAGGAGGAATATTTAGATGCAAGTATGCAAAAATAACCGTTCTGGACAATATTTTATCTATATCCATAAAACTGGGCGAGAAGAAACACTTCTTATAACTCCAGAAACAAAACTTAAATCTCTTGACCTTAATTTGTTTCAAGAAGTTGAAGAAAAAGATGAAGATTATCTGCAAAGCAGTGAGCTAATTACAGTTGAACAGATACAGAGATACTATGATTACAGACAAAATAGGACTGATGAAGAAGATGACAAGAATGAGGAGTTTATAGAGGAGCTCTTAAAAAGGCCATCCCATGAACTGGAGGCGTTTATTGAAAAACTTAAGAGAAGAATTGAACCCGAACGAAAAGAAGCAAAAGATGAACTCAATCATGAATAGATTTTGCAACATATTCAGTCAAAGCAATGACTGAATAGAAGCTACTGACACATATGAACCGCGCCTTTGTCAATAGACAATAATGATGAACTCGTAAATCACCACAACCAAAAAAAGGGGTGGGTAAATCATGGCATTCGACAAGTGGATAATCAAACACGGGATTGGCTCACCTGGAGCAATAGCTAAGCGACTAACCAAGGATTATATCATGTTGAAGTCTGAAAACTGTTTCGACTCTGAGTACGAACTTCTCACCGTTCTTCTGGCCAACCGCATGTCATGGTATACCACTTTTGGGAAAACACCACCAATCTCAGATGCAGAACAATTAGATTTGCTTGATTACATTTTCAAAGAAAATGATCTGAGTAATCCGACAGCCCAGGGAAACATACCTTTCTTCGAACTTATTGAATTAGTATTCTATATTGCTGCCCATGAAAATCCTCATGTCATGGAACCGCAGTTTCGAGGAACAGTAATGGATGTTATAATAGAAATCGTTCACAAATACTTAACCCAAGCAGGAATCAAACATTAATTGTGCTTGACACGTTAGGTCATTTTTCGGTTGCCATTTCCAACTTTTATCGCGGACTCATCAGGTCGATACCGTCAAACTGCACTTCTAAAATTTAGCTAATATGTCAAGTTGGTTTCCTCGCCAAATTTATTAACTCTCTGTACGTCTCGTAGGTAAAATCCTTCCCACGGCAGGGCAGGAGGGTGTTGTTGTGGTAGAGCGGCT